>NZ_JBTNDJ010000002.1:0-389529 GCF_054511055.1 Arthrobacter melezitosi | reverse complement strand
TTCGATGTCGTGGGCGTGGCTGAGGATCAGCGCCGTGATCGGGCCGCGGTCCCGCGTGACGGCGTCGACGAGTTCTTCGGGACCGGTCGGGGACGACAGGTCGCAGGGGTAGTCCGTTTGGTTCAGGTCGCTGGTGGCGACGTCCCACCCGTCGGAGCTCAGCCGGGGCACGATCCCGGCAGCGATGCTGTTGGCGCGGGCGGCTCCGGTGACAAGGGCGAGAGGCATGCCTTCCACGCTAAACGGGCCACGCGGTGAAATTGAAATCCGCCGCCGTGGGCGCGGCGCCGTGCCCACACCGAGATCGACGTGGATGAGAACAAGGGAGACCTGCTTCTTCACCTCGATGGCAAGCTCTGAGCTCTCACGATTCCACGACCAGATCCAAGGCGAGCTGCGTCCATCAAGGAATGGACCCCGCTCCGGCGGGGCCCATTCTGATTGCCGCTTCAAAGCCAGCGCCACAACAGCCAGAACCGACACGACGAATACCAGCGACGAAACAAGGCTCTGCCCGAGGAACCTAAGTTCCTGTTTCACCGGCGTACCCCATCTTCTTTAGAGTTTCGGCACGTCTGGAGGCGGCAGGCCTCCGCGATGTCCCGTTTGGTTCAGCCAGCACGCATGAAGGGATCGGCCGCACTTCAATGGCTTGGTATCACTAGGAAGACCTCGCGGGTTCCGTACGTTTCGAGACGACCAGGTGTTGCAGGAAAGCCCAAGTGGCTGCGATGAGAAAAGTAGTGGTTACCGAGAACAGGAACTGGTGGTGGGAGGTAAGACCGTAACCATTTGTCGCAAGCCAAAGTCCCACTACAGGGGTGGGTGCCGTCGTCAGGAAGACCGTGGAAAAAGCGACAACCGATGTGCTGTCTCTCGTCACCCAAGCTGCAAGTGCGGAAAGAACCCCTGCGCCGAAGGACCACGGTAGGACGATCACGAACATGAAAATGGTGTGAATCAACGCTGTAGTCAGTGGCTCGAAATCATTCGTCGCACTTCCAGGCCCGGTTAAGAGAGAGACGCCAAAGACCGAGGCGAAAACTGCGGCAGCTGCCAATGAGCCCATGAACCAGTAGAGGAGGTGCGCTGTTACATTGGCCGGGATGTTCATATTTCCCGATCGTACAGAACGCGTACTACAGACTTTGTAGTGATTGGTGCAGTGACGGATCCCTCACCGCGACGGTTAGATGCTCCTCAACAAATTCTCAGTAGGATCTTCACAGCACGCAATCGCCCCGGGCTCCCGCCCCGGGCGCATGTGCACTGCTACCGGCCCTGAGTGGCTCCTGAAGGAAGGGTGGACAATTCTTGGGCGTTTGGGGCGTCGGAATTTTCGACAGCGACGAAGCACTGGATGTGCGCAGTGCATTTACTGACCGGATTGGGCAGGGACAGGACCCGAAAGCCGCCTCCGCGGCCATCGTTGCCGAGTTCTGCTACGGACCGATCGATAACGTAGACAACAATCGGATCATCCTGGCCCTCGCTTCCACCGAATACGACCTAGGCATCCCAGACGGTGAAACCTTCCAACGGGCGCTTCGAATCATCGAGTCACCCGAAGAGCTGGCATCATGGGCTGAGGACTTGCTTCCGGCCCGGAGAAGATCCCTGCAGACCCTGCGAAAGAAGCTCCACCAGGATCTGCCACCACGAAAGCAGGTCAAGCCCCGTAAGTTCAAGGACACGCCGTGGGAGGTTGGCCAGCACCTGCTCTACGTTGACGAAAAGACGGGCTCCCGATTGCTTCTGCGCGTCGTGGGCCACGAGGTCACCGAGGAAGGCCGATACCCCCGGTTTACGGTGTTGGAGTGGAGCGGCGAGGAAAACGAACTTCAGCAGGCGCACCTCCTCAGCCCTCTACGTCAACACATCTCCGTCTTCAGGCATCAAATTCATGTCGGAGCCCTCATCGTTGGAGGGCGGGTGAAAAAATCAAACCTGATCGAACTGCCGTCCCGGGCGGTAGTCGAATCCGATGCAGAGTACGGCGGAAACTTCATGGCGTGGCGTGACCTGGTTGAGCATGTCCGGAGCATGGCGCTGAAGACCCCTCCAACGTTGGTGTAACCAGTCCGGGCGGCCGGGGTAATCCGAAATCTCATCAGCTACTCGTTCTTACGGCTGTCTCATTGGCGGATCCCTCAAAGCACATGGAAAGCACCCTCTCAGGGGTCCTCGGGCGGTGCCGGCATAGGTGCATCGTGAGGTTCAACCGCACGCTTCCTAGCTGCTGTATTGCTCCAGGATTTGGCCGATGATGCGTATGGCCTCTGGGTAGGCGCCGGGGTTGGGTCCGGAGTAGTTGAGGCGGATAAAAGGACCGGTGGGCTCGGCGGGGAACCATTCAGTGCCGGGTGCGATGAGGACGTTGTGCGATTCGCAGTCATGGATGAAGGCTGGCAGGTTTGTGGCGTCTGGGAGTCTGAGCCAGAGGTTCAACCCGCCGGGCGGGATTGCGCTGAGACGGGCCAGCGGCGCGTGCTCGGTGAGGCTGTCGATGAGCAGGTCCCGCCGTGAGCGGAGTTGCTGGCGCAGCCCGCGCAGGTGAGTCTGCCAGCCAGGTTGAGTGACGATGTCCAGGGCAGCTGTTTGCAGGACACCGCTGACATACATGGATGCTGCTGCCCTGTCTGCGATGATCCTGTCCCGCGCTGGTCCGCGGGCGATGAGCGCGGCGACCCTCAGGGCCGGTGACACGCTCTTGGTCAGTGAGCGGATGTAGACGACGTGTCCGTTGTCGTCTCGGGCTGCCACCGGGGCGGGGTCGGTGGTGATGCCGAAGTCGTGGGCCCAGTCGTCCTCGATGAGAAACGCCCCATAGGTCCTGACGACGTCGAGGATTTCGGATGCGGTGGCAGCCGGCCATTGGGTTCCTGTCGGGTTCGAGTAGTTCGGTTGGGCGTAGAAAGCCCGGGCACCGGTTTCCTCGAATGCCCGGGCAACGTCCGCAGGGTCAGGACCTGAGGGACCGGATACGACAGGCACGAGGCGGATGCCTGCTTGGGCTGCGGCCAGGATCGCCCCCCAGTAGGAAGGAGATTCGATGAGCAGCGGCCGGCCATCTGCCACCAGGGCGCGGAAGATCGAGCTGAGCCCGCTCTGACTGCCGGGGAGCACGATCACATCATTGGCCAGAGGTGGAGTGAAGCCGACAGGGGTTGCCGCCGCCAGCTCCGCGGCGAACCATGATTGCAGCTCCGGCAGGCCGGTGACAGGGGAACGCGTGAGCGCGGCATCGCTGCGGCCTGCCCGGGCCAGGGCGGCACGAACCAGCCGTTCAGGCAGGAGCTCCCGGTCCGGGTACCCACCATGAAGAGCGATCGCGTCGATGGGTGCGGCACGCATTGTCGCCGGAGCGGGTGACACCCGGTTGCGCGGTGCACCCAGAGCCCCTGTCTGCCACCCGAAATCAGACGGTTTAGCGGTGCGGACTGCACGCACGAAAGTACCTACCCCTGGCCGGCTTTCGATCAGTCCCTGCCCGGACAGGATGCGGAGTGCCTTCTGTACGGTAACGGGACTGGCCTCATACCGGGCAACCAATGAACGGGTCGACGGCAGCTTTGCACCAGCAGGGGCAACGGCGATCCACTCCCGCAGGGCTATCACGATCCGCGAACTGCTATCGTTGGTCATGAACCCACATAGTAGCGCTACTCGCGGAAAATCGGCTGCGCTATCACCGTTCAGCGCAGGACTTGCCTGGGGACTGCTCGGCGTCCTCGCGTTCTCATTCACTGTCCCCTTTACCCGTGTAGCGGTCGGGGGACTCTCACCCCTGTTCATCGGATCAGGGCGGGCAGTGATCGCCGCAGTCCTCGCGATCGCGGCGTTGACCCTCACCCGGCAACGGCTCCCCACCGGCGCGCAATGGATACGGCTTGCCATGGTCGCCGGGGGCATCGTTGTCGGATTCCCGCTCCTCACCTCCTTTGCCCTGACGACGGCACCGGCGAGCCACGGAGCCGTCGTCATCGCCCTCCTGCCCGCGGTGACCGCGGTCACGGCAGTCATCCGCGGCAAAGAACGGCCACCCGCGCTCTTCTGGGTGCTGGCAGTCATCGGGGCCGTCATGGCGGTCGGGTTCGCGGTCCTGCAGGGCGGTGGCCCCACCGACCTCACCAACTCGGACCTGCTGCTGTTCGCCGCCGTCCTGGCCGCTGCTATCGGGTACGCAGAAGGCGGCCTCCTCGCCCGCGAACTAGGTGCTTGGCAGACCGTGTCCTGGGCACTCGTCATTGCGTCCCCTCTGATGCTCGCCCTAGCCTTGACCGCCGTAGTGCAGAAACCACCCAATGGAACACTGACCGAATGGGCTGCCTTCGCCTACCTGGCCGTCATCAGCATGTTCCTTGGCTTTTTCGCCTGGTACCGAGGACTCGCACTCGGGCCCATGGCGCAGGTCAGCCAGGTACAACTCACCCAACCCGTCCTGAGCCTCCTCTGGGCAGCACTCCTGCTCCACGAACACCTCACGCCGGCCACGGTCTTCGGAGGCATCTCCGTCATCGTCTGCGCCGCTATCGCCGTCCGAACACGACTTATCCACTCGATACCAGCGTCTCGCTGAAGGATCCCCTACCGGGGCATCCTGGGCGAGACCTGACAGCTTCGGCCGTGTGTGCCAGACTGCCGTCGCATGGGGAAGTTGTTCGAGGATCTGGTGTCGACGTCGTACTCGCAGCTCTATCTGCTCAGCGGGGGAGCGGAGCTGGTGCACCCTGCGGAGGCTTTCGTCGGGCAGAACAACGGACTGTGTGGCGGGAGCGTCGACGGCGCCGCGTTCCTGGTCACCGGCACCCACACGGGGCTGATCCCGGTATGCGTGCAACTCCTCGACACTGCGCCCCCACTGGGTGACTGGGAAGAGATTGTCGAGATCAGCTTCCGTCCACACGGTGTGCGCACAGGCCTCTATGGGTGGGCTGAAAACGCGAGCTTCGTCTTCGACCTCCCTGATCCCAGCTATCGATTGCGGTGGTCAGCCTCCGGCATGGACGAGGGCAAGGCCCAGGATGTGGCGACGGAGGAACGCCCTGCCCCCGACCGGTACGAAATTTCCTTCTGGCCGGCACCGTACGCGCCCGACACCATCCTTCGCTCCACCTCCAGGAATGCTCAGTACTGGCAGCGCAGCGGTTTCATCTCCTAGTGATCACAGCGCCCGCAGGCGCATCCCTGACCGGGCGCTTTCTCGGGCGGGTCCAACGCGGCAGCACGAGGTGATCCGCGCGGGTTTGTGACCATCAACTTCGAGCTTCCAACGTCGGGCGGAGAATTACCGATGGCCTTCCTGTAAGCCGGTCAACTAGCGTGCAGCTTTGCGTCTCTGCGCTGAAGACGAGTCAATGAGGAACGCGGAGGTTCCTACAAGAGCTGCCCATCCTAAAAGCATGATCAGGATCCCTCCGATGTCGCCGGCAGCTCCGTCCGCGGACCTGTACGAGAGGTGCAGACCGTTGGCGATGAGCATGGGTAGCGCTGCGATCGAGAGCAGTATCGCGCCGCGTTGAAGGTGTGTGACTGCAGCGCCTCGCTGCTTGCCCATGAAGAAATAGGTGATTGGCACGCCGATCGCCAAGGCAATGGAGAGCACGTGCGAGGGAATGAACAATGCGTCTTGACCGAAGTTCTGCCACACAACCCCCGTAAGGACAGCTGAAACCAAAGGAGTCCGGGCTGGTTTCGATCGTAGACCTCGCGGTGAGAGTGGCATGGTTTACTGTCGCATGCGGAAAGGGAATCTGCTCTGACCGCCCATGTTCTTATACTCCGATCCAACCTAAGCGCGAAGCCGGTCCAAACGGATGTTGAGTCTCGAAGAGTGCTCATTGGGCTAAGCCAGGAGTCACCGCTGGAACCGATCGGTGTGGCGGTGAAGTTTTCATCGAACACCTCCGCGACGACTCGGTCGAGCATGGCCCTGATGTCGATGGTCATGATGGAAGTATCTCAGGCCGGCGGCGAGCGGATCCGGATATAGCAGCACCTTGCTGTCCAGGACTCCACGGGGGTCCACCAGTACATTGCGGCATCACTGAGCGCGCTTTCCTCACTAAGGAACCCTCACGGCTTAGCCGCTCCTAACGTGCGTAGGAGGCAGGCAGCTTGAGCTGAGCACTCCAGGCGTCCGGAGAAGGATCCGTGAATGCGATACGGCCCGCTGAGGTCGAGAGCGGACAACAAAAGCTTCGCACATACCGATCCTTGAGCGGTCACCCGACGATCAACGGAGGATGCCACGCCTTTCCGGTTTTGGGGCCTCGGTGGCCGGATCGTCGGTTACCTCCGGGTTTGAACGGTCAGGAGCTCGCGTGCGTGGGCCGGCAGTGTACGCGCGTCACTTCCGTTACGGTGCAGCAGTCCGCAGCCGTCGAGCTCGATCGTGATTATCGACCCGAGTTCATGTCCGCCCCGGCTCGGCCAGAGCGTCAGGAACATCGTCGCCGACTCATTACAGGAGCGGGACACCGGCCCGGACGCGGCAACATCGGCCACCAACCGGGCGGTCGCGGTGTCGAGCGTTCCACCAGCAACGAATCGGCCTGTATGAAGCGTGCCTGTTGCCGGAGCGGCCACCGCCCCGTCGGGCTCCGCCCCGTCGGGCTCCGCCCCGTCCGGCTCCGCCCCGTCCGCCGGAGTGGACTCGACCGCATAACGGCACCAACGCATTCCGTCGATCTCGGCCAGCACGGTATCGGCTATCGGCGTGGGGGGAGCCGGTGATGCTCCGACGGTGCCCGAAGCGGAACCAGCCGATGGAATCGCCGGCGGTATCCCCTGAGCGAAGGGGGCAGTCCATGCGGCCGCGCATCCGCTGTCCAGGGCAGCGCGCGGTACAACCAGGGTCTGCTTCAACGTCGTGGTCTCTCGTACGGACAGCCCGGCGAGAGCTTGGTGCACGCCGGGCTTCGTCTTTGCGCACCTGTCACGGGGGTAGTGCGCGTGGACCGCCCGGCCGGCCGCGTCGACGAGCCAAAGCGGGGACACGAGTTCCATATCCGCCGTACACGGGCCAGGCCCGATTCCGTCATCCGGCTCGGCCAGGGCTGCTAAAAGTGGTGCCAGATCACCGGTGAGAGTGACAGCGGTGACGGCGCTCCACTGTCCTTCGGCATCGTCAACGCTGCCCATCTGATCGCAGCGAACGGCTGTAGTCGGGACGAAACCGGCAGGCACCCGGCCAGGGTCCGGCGCATCCTGATGCTGGGAACCGGGAGGGTGGGTCGGATCGGGCGGAACGGTCCAGCCGCCCAGATTCGGCGCGAGACAGTCGTAGCCATCGACAATCTCGGCAGCGTCCACGGATTGAGCGTTGCCGTCGGGGGCGCCGCCGCACCCGCTCAACAGCACCGACAAAAATACGACGGAGAGCAGCACCTGGGTCAAAGCCAAGACCCCGTTCGCCGGATGCAGTGCACGCATGGCTTCACCCTGCCCGGGACGACCGGCCGCGTCGATACCCGGGACACGTTCGTTATCGAAACGGAAGCCCGAACGCACCGACGTTAAGAAGATGCTTCAACGGGGGCCCGGAGGTACAGTCGATGCTTGTGAAATTCCCGCCGAATTGCTCCGGGTCCAACGGCCACGGCTGGTTCACCACCTTATCAATCAGCTCCGCGGCCACCTCGGGGCTCGGGCCGAGGAGTTGGGCTGGTTCCACGCAGTACTCATGAGGTCCGCTTCGTCTGCGCCGGAGTTTCGATGCTTCTTACTGGTACGTCCGAGTGGCCACTGTGGACGGTAGGTAGAAAGGTGCGTAGCGAATGGGCGGTGTCACCGCGCCTGCTCCGGGTGGAAAACGGCTGTGTCGCGATCTGAATGGCGAGTGGGCGGGATTGGGCTACTGGATTGACGCACCGTTTTCGTAGACGGCTTTCAACTCGTAGCCGACACCCGGATCGTTCGCAATCACTTGAACGGAGTCTTGTCCTGGTGACACGGGAAATGACGAGAGGACGCGCGTCGTACCGTCATCTGGATCTGTACAGGTCACTTCGTCGCCGTCTTGCACGAGAATCGTGCCAGCGCTTCGGCAGGTGAGTTCCAAATAGATGTGGGTGGCTTCCGCGGGCGGAGCACCAAGCTCGATCGTGCGCGTGCCCGTGTAGGTCCCGGAAACAGGATCCGCCACCGCTGTACCACGATCAATTGCCGAGGTGCTGGGCACTGGTTGTTCATCGGACTTCAGTTCACTTTGGGTGGTACATCCTGCGAGTAGGACAGCCGAGAGCAGCCCCGCAAGCGCTTTGAGTGGCCCTGGTCGTTGCTTCATCTGTGTGACGCTAACAGGCTGGCAATGTCAGTTGCTTGGAACTCGGAATTCGTTATAGGAGCTTCTCTTAGAGTCTGTGAGAGACCCCTGCCTCCCTCATGGTCTGCCTGCAACTGCCCTTTCCTACCCCGATTATCCGTCAGCACCAAGCCGAGAGGGGAGCTTATGAGGGTCCTCCCGCGCACGCACGAGCAGGGGTGTATTGCCGTCTGTGATGGGCAGGGAGTAAGAATCAGTCTTATGATCCTTCCTGCTGTTCGCGATCCTCGTCTCGTGTTGATCCGGCGCGGTGGACTCATGGCTGACGCCGATCATCAGCTCCTGGCATTGTGGGCCGCTGCCTGCGCCGAGCATGTTCTAGGGCTGTTCGAGGAATTGAACCGTGATGATGGCCGGCCTCGTGCGGCAATCGACGCTGCGCGAGCCTGGACGCGCGGCGAAGCGAAGATGATGCTCGCCCGTGCGATCGGAGGACACGCGATGGGTGCTGCGCGTCCTTTGCGCGGCGCTCCACGATTCGCGGCATACGCAGCCGGCCAAGCGGCCTGTGTTGCCCACGTTCCCGAACACGACCTGGGGGCGGCCGCTTATGCCATTAAGGCCGCTGCAGCTGCAGCACCCCGCGATCAGGAGCGAGAGGCCGCGCGTGCTGAGCGCGACTGGCAGCGCCAGCAGATCCCCGATCACCTCCGCCCCCTTGTCCTCGAAGACCAAGGCCGCAGGAGCGGTATCTGCTGGTCCGTCTTCGACGACTGAACACCGCTGAAGAGTAGTTCGTGAACCATCCTGCCGCCAGCTGTCACCGCGGACAGCGTGTCAGGGCCACCGCCAACAAGGGAAATACCCTGTGCCTCCTCACGCCCCACTCGTTGGGTGTGCAAAAACGACCCATTGAGCACCGGTAGGTATTGCTACGCCTCAAGCGGATTGTTGGTGCGGCAGAAACCGTGTGCGGAAGCGTCGCCGCTGTCTTAGTGAGGTGAGATGGGTTTTGCCGCTCGTCCCGAGGTGTTGCACCATGTACGACCAGTGCACCACTTCCTGCGTCAGGTGAGGGAGATGACTTCGTAGGTATGGCCTGCTTCGCGCAGCCGATCTACCAGGACGCCGCCCAGGGCGGTCGCCGGGGTCAGCGATCCTGCGGCGGGCGGCAGGCGGTCGCCGTCGAGGGCAAGTGAGAGCGCTGTCTCCCCGGCCATCACGGCGGTGGCGGCGTATCCCGGGTCGCCGGGCCCGGCTGCGACGGCCCGGTACCGCCGGCCGCTCTCGGTGGAAGCAGTCACCTGGGAGGAGAACCAGCCTGAGCGCCGCGCGGCCTCGCTCGGGCCCGCACCGGGCGACCGAAGGACGCGGTCCAATAATTTCCTCGTGGGCGGTAGGGCCAGCGCGGCTCCGAACACCCGTAGGCCGAGCGCCGTCGCTCCGGCAATGACGGCGCCGGCGGGCCCCCGCCCCACACCCATCACCTCGCCGTACCGCAGGGACCGGCCGTAGGCCCAACCCTGCAGGGCGTTGCTGCGACGCACGATCCGCGTATTCGCCGACGCCATGATGAAGGGGGCGGTTCGCAGGCCGTCCTCCGCACGGCCGACCCACCCCAGGTCCGCCGGCTGCCGGGTCGAGGGCTCCGCCGTCCGGTCCGGACTCAGGGAATAGGGATCGTCCGCGAGCGATCGCAGCACAGGGTCCGACCGCATGCCGTCGAGCTGCCCACGCATCGACTCGATGGTGCCGCCGCTGAAGCCACCCCTCGCCCTGGCGACGAGCTGCACCTCGGTCAGTCCGCCCGCGCCGTCGGCCTCCGCGGCGCGGTGCAGGAGGAGCGCCGCGAGGTCCGACGGGACGGAGTCGTAGCCGCACGCGTGGACGATCCGTGCACCGGTAGTCCTTGCCAGGGCGTCGCAACGGCCGATGGCTTCACGGACGAAGGACACCTCGCCCGCCAGGTCCCCGTAGTGGGTGCCGGCGCGGGCACACGCCTCGACGACGGGCAGTCCGTACTTCGCGTAGGGACCCACCGTGGTGAAGAGAACCCTGGTGCCCGCGGCCAGCGCAGCAAGCGAGCCGGGATGGTCCGAGTCGGCCTCGATGAGGGCCCAGTCGTGTGCGGCGGCGGGCAGCCTGGACCGTACGGCCTCGAGCTTCACCCCCGACCTCCCGGCGAGCCCCACGCGCAGGTCCGGCGGAGCATGGTCCGCAAGATATCGGGCGATCAGTTCACCGACGTAGCCGGTCGCACCGAAGAGGACGAGGTCGTGGTCGCGCGCTGGGGCCTCCATGCCAGCAGTCTTCCACGGCAGCGGCCGCACCGAGGCCGGGAGGTGCCTGCCTCTCCTGTAGCTGAAAGGCCCCGTCCCCCTGAAACTGGATCGCAGATCGTCAATGGACCGCGAGGGCCGCTGCCCTGACCGAGCATCTAGTCCTCAGGTGCTGCGTCGGGTACACCCCAATGCGTCAGTCGATCAGCCTTCGATGCACCTGGCTTGAGAATCTGATCACGGCTTCTGCAACACGAGAGCGCGAGGCTCTAGAGGCGATGCAATGCCGGCCTCCCGGCTTGTTCCGCTGAGGATCCTTCGATGAACACCCCCACCTCGAAGGTTGTCGCGGCGCGACAGAACCTGTGGGAGGTCCTGGTCCCGTGGCGCTGACCTGGGCGTCCTAGGGGATGACGCGGGCACGCTCGTCGAACCAGGGGGACTCGTAAGGGACAACGCAGAACAGCAGTCCGGCGGGATCTTTCAGCACGATCCATGCCCGCCCTTGGCCAACGACTTCTGCACCCAACGTGACCAGGCGTTGCACCTCGGCATCCACATCGTCGGTTTCGATATCGAGATGTAATCGAGCGGCTGCGGCTCCCACATTTTGAAGTCCGACCCAGGACATTGCAGCGGGTCCGACGAGGCCCGTGAATTCTGGATGCTCCTCCACCTGCCTCGGTTCCGCGAACAAAGCGGAACCCCAAAAGTCTCGAGTCTTGGCGAACACCTCGTCCGGGGCGTCGATGACTACTTCGCGGAGCAGGATCCGATGCATCGCTTCACTGCATCATCTAGACACGGTCGATGACAAGGGCCGGCTTAGGAACTCGACCCTTAATTCACAGGTCGGCAAGGCCGTTATCTTGACTGTGTGTAACCCGATTCCTCACTGCTCCTATCGGCCGCAATGCGCCAGCCGCTGGCAGGAGCATGGAAATGGCGACAGGGCGCTGGCCGTGCCTCCGCGGCGTTGGCTGGTGACGACCGAGCCACGCTCGGTCGCGTAATTTTCACTCGCTATGCGGATCGCCATCCAGCAGCCGGGCCGAGTTCCACCCGGGTGCACGCAGCGCTTCGCAGGCGAGATCGCAGGACCCGCAGCACCACTGTCAATGCAGTCCCTGCAAGTACACCGCCCAGGAGCAGCATGCCAAGGGCGGGCGGGCCAGGGATCATGAACAGAGTGATCACGACGATGGCGGTTGCCACGGCGAGGGCATCCGTCATGAATCCGACAAGCTTGAGCGCCGAGGGACCAAAGATCCGGTGATCCCGGCTGTATCCGGTGAGAACAGCGGCAGCGGCCAGCACGGCTTCTACGCATATACCGAATGCGATTGCTGCTGCAACGAGAGGCACCTGAAGATGAGAAACTCAGGGTAATTCGCCGCCAAAGACTGTGACTTCATAACGGAAAATATCTGCCCGACAACCACTGCACCGAAAAGCAGGCCAAGGGCTGTCCGCGTCACCATGACGGTGAGGGGGCCAGGGTATTGCTGCAAGGCGTCCATACTCTGAAGTATCGATAGCTGATCGATCGAAAGTCAATAGATAGATCGTGGCGGTCCTGCCGGTTTGAGACCCTCGGACTATTGGTCCGGCGCTGCCGGGATCGCCGATCGCTTTAGCTGGTCACTTGTCGGACTTGAACACGATCGAGTCGAAAACGGCGCGTGCCTCTCTCGTCAGCTCCGGATTCAACGCTTCGCCGGATTGGGCCACCCAGACCACAGCGCGCTGGCCGTTCAAATCGACCACCCGGTAGGTTTCGCGTTCGTTCCGGGTCGAGTACCAGCGTGAGCATTCGTTCGAAAATCCTGAGTGAATGCAGAACTTGCCGCGGTCGCAGCCTGTGATGTCTACGTCGCCCTCGATGGAGTGGTCGAACTCGAAGCCGGAGTAATCGCCCACCACGACCTCGACGGGAGGGGTGCTGGCCGTTGACGTCTGCGCCGTCATGGCGTCGACGAAGGCCTCAGCCGACGGGTCGACCTCGGCGAGCGCGCCCTGCCACGCGCATGCGTCCGTCGGTACATAGTCCGCGGGCCACCACGCCACGTAGACGGCCCATTCATCCGGGTGATCTGGGTCGTCCTTGGACAGGGCGTCGCCGTCGGTGGTCAACCAGCCGTCCGGGACGGTGATCTCGAAAGGCTCCGTGTAGCTGGTGACGAGGTATGTGCCGGCGTCGATGTCGCCGCTGTCCGGCAGCGGTGGGACCGTGCGAGCCTCCGTAGTCGGAGAACGGGTGGACGGGCGGGAGGCGTCGTCGGGCTCATTCTCGCATCCCGCGAGACATCCAATCAGTGCAATAGCCGCCAAGGGCAAGAGATGGCGCGACCGCTGAGCGGCCTTCTTGAGGGGGGATATGGTGCTCATCGATCCACCAAGCCGCTACAGGGTACTGTGAGGCCCCGCAGCCGGGTGGCCCCGCGGACGGCCCGTGATGGGATGCCGTCGCCTCAAGTCTCCTCCGGTACAGAACCCGAGACGATGAAGAGTTGTTCGGAGATCAGTGGTCGCGCGTATGCCGATTCTTCACCGCGACGGTTGGGTGCTCGTGGGCAGATCATCAGTAGGATCTCCACAGCACGTGATTGCCCAAGGCTCCCGCTGCGGTCCGCATGTGCATTGTTACCGGCCCCTGCATGGGGTTCCTGAAGGAAGGACGGGGAATTCTTGGGCGTATGGGGCGTCGGAATCTTTGACAGCGACGAAGCACTGGATGTCCGCGGTGAGTTCACCGACCTGATTGGTCAGGGGCAGGATCCGGGCGCCGCGTCGGCGGCCACCATCGAGCAGTTCTGCTACGGGCAGCCGGAGGACACCGATAACAACCGGATCATTTTGGCCCTCGCTTCCACCGAGCACAGCCTCGGCATCCCCGACCGTGACACCTTCCAGCGGGCGCTTCGAATTATCGACTCACCCGAGGAGCTGGCGTCATGGGATGAGGATCTGGTGCCGGCCCGGAGAAAATCCCTGCAGGCCCTGCGGAGGAAGCTCCTCCAGGACCTTCCGCCCCGGAAGCAGGTTAGACCCCGCAAGTTCAAGAACACGCCGTGGGAGGTGGGCCAGCACCTGCTCTACATCGAGGAGACCACGGGCTCCCGGTTGCTGCTGCGCGTCGTCGGTCATCAGCAGGACGACGGAGGCCGGTACCCCCGGTTCACCGTGCTCGGGTGGAGCGGTAAGGAGAGCGAGCTTGAGCAGGCGCACCTGCTCCATCCCGTGCGCCAGCACATCTCCATCTTTAGGCGTCGCATCTACGTGGGCGCCCTCATTGTCGGCGGGCGGGTGAAGAAGGCCAACCTGATCGAGCTGCCGTCCCGAGTGGTGGTGGAGTCCGATGAGGAGTACGGGGCAAACATCATGTTGTGGCGTGACTTGGTCGACCATGTACGCAGCATGGCAGTGGAGACCCCTCCAACGTTGGTGTAACCAGGCCGGGCGGATGGGGTAATCCGAAATCACGTCAAGTACTCGTTCATGCGGGTGCCTCCTTGACCGATCCTCAGAGCACACTTTCTCGGGCGGGTCCAACGCTGCTGCCGGGGCCGTAGACACCCGAGGCCGAGGTCGTGGTTTCAGCGGTGTCGGAGCCAGATGCCTGGTTCCCGGTGGCTCCCATCCCGACGTGGGCGCGCAGCCACGGATCAAAGGGTTGCCCGTCATCGCGGGTCCAGACGCTATAGCTGCTGATCGGTGTCAGGGGGTAGCGGTGTTTCAGGGTTGGCCGCAGCGGAACGATCACCGATTCCAGTGCATACCCGGGGCGAAGTCGATGAAGGCGTTCAGGAACTGGGCGGCGAGCCCGGTCCGTTGCAGGCCGGGGTGGATCTGGGCGGCGCAGATCACCAGGGTGTTCGGTGCGGCGTTCGCGTCGAGGTTCTCCAGGGCGCGCACGAGGGTTCCGGTGAATCCCGCGGGAAGATCCGCCCGGGTCCCGTCCCAGTGGACCGGGACGGCCCATCCGGTGGCCACCAGCGCGGATTCGTCGACGGCGGCGAGTTCGGGGTGGGCGAATTCGGCGCGCACCCAGTCCCAAATGCCGGCCACCACCTGGTCCGCGGAGATGAACGCCGGCCACGCCCCCTCGGAGAGCGCAGCCAGCTCCGCATCGGCGCGGGTCCGGGCGTCAAGGCGTTCAATCGTCACTGGCATGAGGTGAGTCTATGGCGATGCCCGCTCCGAGTTGCCGGTCCACCTCCAGGGCCAATGCTCAGTGTCGAGGCATGCCAGCACCGTCCCACAAGCAATTCTTCGCCGCGACAGCCCGGGGTATCCGCTCGGCCCAAAACCTGCAGTCCCCGACGGCGGCGCATGGTGACGGTTCATCGACGGGGTGATTTGCTTAGTCGAGTGCCACGTGCACGGCCTTGAACTTGAAAGGCCCAGGGCAACGGGGCCCGAAGGGCTGCTCCCCAGTTGATTCGGTTTCGAGTGGCAAGGTGCGAGCGAAGCGCCCACCCGACGCGGTCACTGCCTCTACGTAAATGGAGGTGACCTCGGCGGGTGGCAGCAGGTTTGGGGGCGACTGGGGAGCCAACCATTTTCCGTCACGGAATTTTATGCTCTCGGGGGTGCATCCCTCACCGAAACAGGCCGATACGGCCTGTGGCTGTTTGGAGAAGTCCAATTCCACATCACCGACATACTCGTACCCGATTGCCGGACACACCCGGTTACCGCTGGACAGCACTCCAACAAAGACGAGACTGAACACCGCGGCCAAAAGACCGGCGGAAACCATGAACGTTCCCCGAGATTTCACAGGGCGAGCCTAACCCCTCGCGGGGCGTTGGTGCCGCCGCAGAAAACCGCTCAATTGTCCGCTGAGGGATCATTCACCGCGACGCCTTCCGAGCCCATGAAGGTGAGTGCTCAAAATTCTCCGTCATAGGTTTCGCTGATTGCTTGTGCTGTGAATCGCCAGCCTTCGATGACAGCAGGAAGATGCAATGCTGCGTGTCCTAGGCCATCCTCGTCGGCGCGTGACAATTCAATCTCCATGTAAATCCTCATCCTCTCGGCGTATTGGATCAGCGCTCGAATCTGCGCACCGCTGAGGTCGGGCGGTATAGGTGGGTCGTGGATGAAGGCCATACAAGATTCTGCACCAGGAACGCGGTTGCAAGTACTCGAGGCCTTGGTCTCTTCACCGCGAGCTGCCTTTTGCCCGAACACCGTTTCCCGGCCCTGCGGCTTCCTAAAGCCCGTTGATCGAGTGCGCTCTGCAGGCGTTCAAGGTACGTAGGCCCCGCACGGTGAAATGCACGATGAGGGGGCGCTAACAGCAACGCACCGCGTGAAAGCCCACGGCCACCAAGACCTGGTCCTTGGCGCTCGTTTCCATTCCCATCGCACTACGAGGACCCTTCGCCGCGGCGTCGACGGCGGGTTTCGGAGCCTGCGCTTACCGGTTCGTAACTGCGATAAGGTGCATCCGGCAACTTGTCCCTAGAGTGTCCGTCGGCACGGGTAGTCAGGCATGGGTACCAGCCGAGGATGACTCGGGAATGCCGATGGAGCGGGTACTCAATGGATTACAGATCCATGCGCTCGGACCGGGGACGCCGCGCTGGAGGCATTTCCTACTGTCGCCGTCCTCTCCGTGCCCGAGTGCCCTTGGAAGTCGAGAGCGCTGTCTCGGGCACAGCTTCCCCTCCCGGCATATTCCCAGACCCACGCCGCGGCACTGTCATCGCGGCAACCTCCCTGAGCCGGGGGTGGAGATGGTCCTCGCCGTCCACCGTTCCCGACTGCCACGACAGCGTGAGCCCGTCCGCGGTGTCCTCGAGCGAGGCGAGGTTGTTGTCGAACCATGGTCCCCTGATGTTCCGCCAGTGGAACGGCGGGTGGGGAACCTTCACGGAGCGCGCCACGAGGGCCCCAAGAGGCGCCGCCACGGCGTAGGACAGGATGGCGGTGGAGGAGCGCAGGAGCCGCGGCAGCGGATTGCGGATCGGGGAGCAGACCACCTGGAGGATACGGCTGCCCGACGTCCGGTCCACTTCCGCGACGTAGGAGAAGTGGACGTCTCCCGACAGGAAGGTCACCGTCTCCGGTGCCGGGCCCCGGTTGCCGTCCGCCACCTCCGTCGCCATGAGGGCCACGGCGCGGAAGCTGTTCTGGAAGGCCGCCCAGTGTTCGAGATCCATGCCCTGCCGCAGCTTCTCACCCAGCCGTGCGCCCCGCGCGCCCCACGCACCCTGGGCGAGGGCCTCGTCCCACGACTCGATGTGATGCAGCCCCAGCGGCAGGAGGAACGGCAGCGAGGTTCCCACCAGCAGGTGCCGGAATCCGCCCACCATCCTGGAATCCAGCCACGCCGTCTCCTCCTGGGTGAGCAGGGACCGCGCATCGGGTGTCAGCACTCGGGATCCGCGGGAGTCGACCACGATCAGGCGCGTGTCATCGAAGTCGCGGCAGTAGCTCCAGCGGTAGCTGGCCGGGTCCTTGTCCGCCCGGTCGGCGAAGGCGTCGAGCTCCTCGCTCAGGTCGAGCTCGGCGGCGTCGTGATGGTTGACGATCCGTTGCCAGATGCGGTCCTCGGCGCGCCGGTCCGGTGACAGGTTGCCGAGGTGCTGGTACACCCAGTACGACGCCAGGCCCGCGACGATCCGGTCCTGCCACCAGGAGGTGGTCTCCATTTCCTGCTTCCAGGAGGCGGAGGCGTTCCAGTCATCGCGGATGTCGTGGTCGTCGAAGATCATGGCGCTGGGAAGGGTGGACAGCAACCAGCGGTTGGCACTGTCGGACCAGGCCAGGTTGTACAGGTGGGCGTACTCCTCGTAGTCCTTCAGCTCGGCGCCGGGCTCCTCCTGGATGTCCCTCCGCCCGCGGATGAACTGCTGCATTTCCTCACTGGTGGAATCGGCGTACACCTGGTCGCCGAGGAAAAGAATCAGGTCCGGCCGCGGTGAACTGTCGTCCTTTATCCGGTTGAGCGCGTACGCACGCATGGCATCGATGCCGTGGGTCCGATTGCTCTTTTTGGTGTGGGGGACGCTCGTACGGCAGGACCCGAAGGCCAGTCGCAGGGGCTTCCCCGGGGTGCGTGTCGCAATTCTCGACGGCGGGAATTCGGGAGCCGATCCCGGGTCGGGCCAGGCCTGATGTCCGTCGATCTCCACCGTGTAGGGGCTGACGCTTCCCGGCTCGAGCCCGTCCACCTCGACGAGCGCGTAATGGTGCCCGTGGACGGCGAACGTGCGTGCTTCCCAGGATCGCTGGGCGGCCCGGACGACGACGCGTGCCGCGGTGCCGACCTCCACCCAGATACTTGCCGAGGTCTCGTCGACGTACCGCAGGATGGGACCCAGGACCAGGGGAGTTGGTGTCATACGTAAGTTCTACCCTTCTACCCTTCGGCCCGCAGCGGACCTGTACTTACTTCGGCGAGGTCAGAGGCTCTCGACGACGTGATCGTCCTGGTGCAGCGCGACGATCACCAAGGCGACAAACATTACGGCCATCTGGGCTAGGACGCACGAACCCAGGACCTGATACCCCGGCCGGCTGCAGGGATCCCTCAGCGCGACACAGAGTCTTTCGAAATTTCTATAGGCTCAGTTCGCATAGTCTTCCTGTTGGTCCACCATCGACGCCTTGAGTTCCGGCGCGGGCTCGGTGCCCCGGGCGTAGGATCGGGTGCAGCCGACACGGCCGTCCGGTATGGGTTTCCGGTGCTGCCCAACGTCGAAGCCACAGCACCGCTTAGGGGAGGTATACCGTGGTTGGTCCAAGAATGAGGCCCGGGGTATGGCAGACGGCTGCCGGCGCGGCGGCAATCATCGCCGGTGTGCTGGTCTTTCTGCCCGGCACCGACCGGTACAACACCGCGACCTATGGGACAGCGGGCGGGGATTTGTCGCAGGCCGTGGTCCTGCTGGGTACATCGGCCGTCCTGCTCGTGCTTGGGGGAGCGCTGCTGGTCATGGGAACGATCCGCCGCCGTGCTGAGATGAACCGCCCACGCACCTACGCAAACAAGCATGAGGACCATAGCGTCCGGTCGGAGGACCGGCCGACGAACCCTAATGACACCTCTCTGCGCGGGTATCAGGAAGGGATCTGGTAGTCCGGCGGCGGTTTGGATTCCCCTGGGCGACGGGGCGCGGCGGGTCGCCCGCCGACCGCAGGCCCCGCTAGGCCCCGGCGGTGAAGGTGCCGCCGGTTGCCAGTCTCATCAGGTCGGTGTCGAAGGCAACCTCCGGGACGGCCGTTGCGGGGCGGGCGTTCCCGGCGAAGGCGTGCTGGTATTGGCTCCAGGCGTCGTCGGTGATCGCGGCCCTGATGCCGGTGGTGACCATTGCCACAAGTTCGGTCGCCGCACGTTCGATCCGGGTGGTGAGTGCACTGTCTCCCCAGTCCTCCGGTGCGGCGAAGAGCGACGTGGGCGTGGTGAGCGTGCGCATGAACGCAAAGAGCGGCCGGAGCTGATCATCGATCACAAGTGCGTGCCGGGCACTGCCGCCGGTTGCCGCAAGGACCACGGGCACGGCGATGAGGAGATCGTTGTCGAGGATATCCATGAAGGCCTTGAACAGCCCGCTGATGCCTGCCTTATAGATAGGGGTCGTCGCGATCACGGCGTCCGCGGCGGCGAGCCTGTCGATGGCGGCCTGGAGGTCCGAGTCAGGGAAACCGGAAACGATCGCGTGGGCGATGTTGGGGGCGAGGGGACGCAGCTCGATGATGCTGACCGCGGCCGGGATGCCCTGCCCGTTGAGGCGGTCGAGCGTCTTCTGGGCCAGGCGGTCGGCAAGCATCCGGGAGGAGGAGGTGTCGCTCATGCCTCCGCTGAGGACCACGATGCTGCGGGTCTGCTCCGGGTCCGGATGTGCGTTCTGGGGGGAAGTGGGGTTCACGAGGAGGTCCGTTCGGTGGTGGGCTTGTTCAGGAGGTCCGGATTAATCACGGCGGTGATCTGCCGGGAGAGGTCTCGAAGCTGTTCGAGCTGGGCGTGGCTGAGGGCGCTGGTCATTCTGTCGGCGACGGCCCGCGCGTGCTTCCGCCCCACCCGTTTTTGGGCTTCGGTTCCCGCTTGGGTCAATAGAATGCGGGCTTCCCGGCGGTCCACCTGGTTCGAACGCTTTTCCACGAGCCCGCGCTCCTCAAGCCGCGTCACGAGTTTCGACATACCCGGCTGGGAGAGCAGAATCCTCCGGCCGAGCTCGCTGATCCCCAGTCCGCCGTCGGCCTTGGATAACGTGAAGAGGACGTCGTATTCCCGCGTTGAGAGTTCATCCCAGATCTCGTCGGCGGCGAACCGCCGGGCAAGTGCGGTCTCTGCCTGAAGCAGAGCCTCCCAGGACTCATTTGCCAGCCGGATCTCGTTTTTGTCTTGCCGGTTCACCGGATCGCCCTTCTATCCAATCAGCGGATAGCGGGCCGGGGTTGCGGCGTCGCTGTCCTGGTAGGGCGAGGTGCCCGTGACGTTGTCCCCCCGGTTGGGGTTGGGGCGCGGCTGTCGCGGTGCGGCGTCGCCGTACTTTGCCTTCGTGAGGGACTCGTGGGTAGGGGCGTCCGCCGCGCCAGGGGAACGCCGTGCGGCCATCTCCTTGCGCAGCACGGGAACGACCTCCCCGCCGAGCAGTTCGAGCTGGTCGAGCACGGCGGCCAGCGGCAGGCCCGAATGGTCCATGACCCAGAGCTGGCGCTGGTAGTCGCCGAACTTCTCCTGGAATTCCAGGGTCTTGTCTATGATCTGCTGGGGGCTTCCGACGCTCAGCGGGGTCTGCTGCGCGTAGTACTCCAACGGGGCGCCGTGCCCGTAGACCGGTGCTTCGTCGAAGTACGGGCGGAACTCGCGCACAGCGTCCTGGGAGCGCTTGGCGATGTACGCCTGCCCGCCGAGGCCCACGATCGCCTGGGCCTTGGTGCCGTGCCCGTAGTGCTCGAAGCGCTCGCGGTAGAAGTTGACCAGTGGCAGGAAGTGGAAGTTTGGAGCCAGGATGTTGTTCGCAAAGAATCCGTTGCCATAGTAGGCGGCCTGCTCGGCGATCTCCGGTGTGCGGATCGCGCCGTGCCAGACGAAGGGAGGCACGTCGTCCAGGGGCCGGGGACTGGAAGTGAATCCCTGGAGCGGGGTCCGGAAATTTCCTTCCCAGTCGACGACGTCTTCGCGCCACAGCCGGTGCAGCAGATTGTAGTTCTCCAACGCCAACGGCAGGCCCTGACGGATGTCCTTGCCGAACCACGGGTAGACCGGGACAGTGTTGCCGCGTCCGAGGGTCAGGTCCAGCCGGCCCTTGGCCAGATGCTGCGCCAGCGCGTACTCCTCGGCGATGCGGACCGGATCGTTCGTCGTGATCAGGGTGACCGACGTCGAAAGGATGATCCGCTTGGTCAGGGCTGCGACATGGGCCAGCAGGGTTGTCGGCGAGGAGGAGAAGAACGGCGGGTTGTGGTGCTCGCCGATGGCGAAGACATCGAGACCGACCTCCTCGGCCCTGACTGCCATCTTGACCGTTGCATCGATGCGTTCCGCCTCGCTGGGCGTGTACCCCGTCACCGGGTTCCGCGTGATGTCGCTGACCGAGAAAATTCCGAACTGCATCGTACGTGCCTTTCACTGGAGGAACTACATAACCAGTTATGTATCTTGCCCGTGTAACAGTGCATAACCGGTTATGTATTCCTGAGCCCTCCGTGACATGCAGCACCGGGCCCTGGAGCGCTGAGGGAATCGAGATCGTCCGGCCGTCCCCCGGACAATCCGACAGCGCTTCCCTGCCGGGAAAGGGCGGACCGACGCGGCGGAGCCCGGCCGGCTGCGCCGTCACATTCGGGCCGTTTGACGCATACCGTTCGGCCGCTGGCGGGTCTGCGCGACCATTGCACTACCGGGCGCCGGTACTCGATGCGGAGCGCGGATCCCCCACAGCAGAGTCGGAAGGCGTAGCGATGAGCTTTGTAACCACCAAAGACGGCACCGAAATTTTCTACAAGGACTGGGGGAGCGGCAGGCCCGTGGTGATGGCCCACGGCTGGCCCCTGAACTCCGACAGCTGGGAATCCCAGCAGCTCTTTTTGGCCAGCAACGGATTCCGGGCCATCGCCCACGACCGGCGCGGGCATGGAAAATCAACCCAGACGTGGGACGGCAATGAGATGGATACCTACGCCGATGACCTCGCCGCGCTTATGGATTCCCTTGACCTGACCAACGTCACCCTGATGGGCTTCTCGACCGGAGGCGGCGAGATTACCCGCTACATCGGCCGGCATGGCACGTCCCGGTTGGCCCAGGCGGTCCTGATCTCGGCCGTCCCGCCGCTCATGCTGAAGACCGACGACAATCCCGGCGGCGTGCCGATTGAAGTCTTCGATGGGCTGCGGGCGAGTTCGCTGGCGGACCGGGCCCAGCTCTACAGGGATCTGGCTTCGGGGCCGTTCTTTGGCAACAATAAGAACCCTGGGGCGGCCAGCGAGGGGTGCAGATGTCCTTCGTCACCCAAAGCCTGGCCTCGGGGCACCGCAACGCCTTTGAGAGCATCGCTGCGTTCTCCGCGACCGACTTCCGCGAGGACCTGAAAAAATTCGACGTGCCGACGCTGGTCATCCACGGCACGGAGGACCAGATTGTGCCGTTCGAGGTCGGAGGCAACCTCTCCCACACCCTAATCAAAGGGGCCCAGTTCAAGGCATACGAGGGGGCCCCGCACGGCTTGGCGGACACCCACAAGGAACGCCTAAACAACGACCTGCTCGAGTTCCTCAACACGGTCAGCTGACGGGCACGGCCGCGGCCGGGCGTCCGGCCGCGGCTGTGCCCGCGGAGACCCGGCAGGTTGCGTAATTCAGGAAGGGGCCACGCTGGGTGGCATGGAAGCGTTGCCCGAGTACCGGTCAGTCGCCGGCGATCTTTACAATGATTTTTCCGCGGGTGTGACCCTCCATGTTCAGCCGCAATGCTTCGGTTGCGTTCTCGAGCGGAAAGACCCGGTCCACCTCGACCGTGAGCCGACGTTCATCCACCAGGTGGGACAAGCGCTCCAGATCAGCCCCGATTGGGCTCACCCACATCCAGGTGCCACCGTGTTGCTCCACGGTGTCGTCGGCGATGGAGGCATGCCGTCCCTCTGGGGCGAGGACGGCCAGGGTGGCGTCCAGGGTGCCGCCTACGAAGTCTGCAACGACGTCGACGCCGCCGGGGGCCAGCGCCCGGACCCGCTCAGCGAGACCTTCGCCGTAGCTGACCGGTTCGGCGCCGAGGGCGCGGAGGAAGTCATGGTTCTTTTCCGAGGCGGTCGCGATCACCCGAGCGCCGGCTGCCACCGCGATCTGGACCCCCAGCGAACCCACGCCACCTGATCCGCCATGGATCAGGAGCGTATCCGCCGGCTGGACGTCAAGCCGGTCCAGGACCTGGTACGCGGTCAGTCCGGCGAGCGGGAGACCCGCGGCCTCTTCCCAGCTCAGTGTTTCCGGCTTTCGGGCCACCAGCCGCTCGGGCAAGGCAATGTACTCGGCAAAGCTGCCGCCATGGACGAAGTCTTTGCGTCCGTAGGAGACCACTTCATCGCCGGGCTGGAAATGCGGGGCGTCGATGCCCACAGACTCCACCACGCCAGCGACGTCCCAGCCCGGAATGATCGGGAACTGGACATCCATGATCGGATCAAGGTAACCCGCCATGATCTTCCAGTCGACAGGGTTCACCGACGCAGCTTTCACCTTCACCAGGACCATTCCGGGCCCGACCTTGGGCAGGGGCTGCTCCGTCAGTTCAAGGACATCCGGACTTCCGTACTGGCTGTAAGTCATCGCTTTCATGACTTAGGACAACCGCCGTCCGGGTGATCATATTCCGGGGGGCCAGGGCGTCTCTTCGGCTTTCAGCCAGGTGCTGGCCGCCACAGGCAACCCCTTGATCAGGGCCCGGGCTCTGGCATGGTCGAATTCGGAGGCGATGCGGCCCGCAGTCAGACCTCGAGCGGGTAGATATCCGGTACCGGGTCGAGCCGCCCCCCGCTATGCACTGACTTTGGCGAGTACTCGGAGGAGCTTGTTCGGGGCCTGGCTCAGCGTCGCGGGAGGCGTTCACCGGTTTCGTCGGCGAGGGCCGAGAGGAGCCTGTCCTGGAACGCCGTGTCTTGAACGGAGGGGTGAGGCTCTCGTCGGTGCTGGTGGTACCAGTAGCCGCCGCTGGTGTGTGCTTCAGGGTCGTCGCTGGTGGCGAGCCACTCCTGCGTGCGGTGGCCCAGTTCGAGGCTGTCCGGTGCTCCGGCTCCGCCCATCCGGGTGGGTACCCATCCTGGGTCGACGGAGTTGGACAGGACAGCCGGGAACAGGCGCGCCATCGACGCGGCGAGGGTGGTGACGTAAAGCTTGCTGTCACCGTAGGAGCCGGCCCCCTTGCCCTTCCAGTCGACGCCTGCCACGCGGGGTCGGCCGCCGAAGTGGGACCCGCTGCTGAGGTAGACCAGCCGTTCCGGGAGCGGAAGGAGGGCAGTCAATAGGTACGGGGCGATGATGTTGACGGGCATGACGTTTCGCCCGCTCCAAACGCCGACGTTGTGGATGACGGCGTCCAGCGGTCCCTGCTCGGCCAGTTCGGCGGCGATGTGACGTACGGCGTCGCGGTCGGCGACGTCTCCGATGACGATGCCGGCACCCTTGTCGGTGAGAGGGCGCAGGTGCGCTGCGCGGTCAGCGTTTCGGGCGTGCACGATGACGTCGTGCCCCTGGGCGTGCAGGGCTTCCGCGGTGAGGCGGCCCAGTCCGTCAGCTGACCCGGTGATGAGGATGCGACTCATGATGACTCTCCTTCGTGGGCCGTACGGATGTCAGCGACCGTTCACGACGACTTGCCGTGAGCTGCGGCCTCGGACCACGAGGTGCTCTTAGCCATCGTTCATCCTCGTTCGGCGATTGTCTTGATGCTCGTCACGAGGGTGTCCCACATGCCCTGCGAGTGCTGAGCTTCCTCAGGGCTTGCGTTGTTATCCTGTGAAAGCGTCAACCGCGTCGTGCCGGTTGCGCTCTCCAGAGTCCACGCGAGCGTGTGGTAGTTCTCGGGCTTATCCTCCTGGCGGCTCAGCGGGCTGAAATGGGTTACCACCAGCCGCCGTCCCGGGTCATACTCGAGAACCGTGCCCCTGTCCTCATATGCCGTGCCTTCCCATACGCCGCGCCAGACGATCGGGCCACCGACCTTCCACTCGGTGGCGACCTCCGTGCCGAACATGAACTCCTTGATTGCCTCGCGATCGGTCAGCACCGTCCACACGCGGCTTGTCGGCGCCTCGATCGAGATCGTTGAAGTGGCGACATACTCTCCACGCATCCGGCCTCCCCTCTTGCTGGTAATCAGGTGGCCATCGCACCATCTCACATGAGGCTACGCCGCCCCGAAGGACGCAGATAGGCCGGTCCCTTACCGCGTGCCGCAGGATGTGCGCGTCGTCCCTGCGAAGGATCCTCTGACCGGACGGAAAGCCTCGGCGACGGTCGGTGAAGTCCAACAGCGGCGGTGAAGCTGCCTGCACTGCTCCGGAAACCATCCCCACACGACGGCGACCGTCGGCCCCGGTGCCGACGGTCGGGCCGTTCGCGGGATGCCCGGAAGCGGTTTCCTAGTTCCGCCGTGTCCCTTCGGCCGGCGATGCTTCGGCCGCCGCGGCAGGCGGTGTCTCCGGCCCCGGGGATATGGCGCTTGCCTGGAGGAATTCTGTGATCTTCGTGGCCATGGCTTTTGACTGGGTCCAGTGCAGGGAGTGCGGGCCCTCGAGTTCGACGATTTCGTGGCGACTGACGTTCCTGAGCTGGTTCTCGTGCGTCTCGCGCCACTTCGGATCGGTGGCAATGCTGTCGCTGGCAAGTAGGTCAAGAACGGGCAGGTTCTCCGGGTAGGTTACTCCGTTGAGTGCCGCGGCGTTGCTGCCGATTCGAGCGGTTTCATCAGCGACCGCCGCGTTGCCGAAATTCCAGGTCGTCATTTGGCGCATGCGTTCCAACTCGGCGGGCGTGAAGTCCTCGCCGGAGGGGTCCGCCAGACTCGGCGCGACCCAGAGCGCGGCTCGGACCAGCCCGATCGTCGACAGGATCTGGGCGATATTGATGCCTTCGCCGCTGTTCGAGGAAGCGGTATCGGCGTCGGTGGCCGGCACGGAGGGGTCGATTCCGACCACCGCGGATACTTCGTCGGGGTACCGGTTGGCATAGTCGAGCGTGTAGAAGCCGGCGATTGAATGTCCGACGAGCACATATGGTCTTCCGATGCCGAGGGAGGAAAGGGCCTGGTGGAGTTCAGTGCTGATGTTCTCCACGGTCCGTTCTGGCGCGCTCATGTCGCTGTAGCCGTATCCAAAGCCCTCGACGACGATGACGTCGTAGGAGCTCAGTTCCCGGATCAGGGGCGCGAAATCCAGCGCCGGTGCGGTCGTGCCGAGACCGCTGAGCAGGACGAGGGGTTGTGCACCTTCCGTGCCGGCCCGGTAGACGTTCACCGAGCCGCCGACGACGTCCACGGGGTCGCCGTAGGGGGTAAGGCTCGACCTCTCCTGTTGTTCCAGGAAGGAGTTGGCGGCTGTGGATGCAAGAGTGAACCCCAGCGCGGCAAGAATGACGGCGCCGGTGACTTTCACCGCGCGACGTGGATGGCGGTGCTTCACCTTCGGTTCGTCTTTTGCGGGGGAAGATACGTGATGACTGGTCTGTGCCATGGGACGTTTCCAGACGTGGGAATGCTCGAATGAAGTGGGAGCCCGTCGAAAGGCGGGCAGTTCGCCCGGTTGGCATCACCCCCGACGAGCGAAGGGAAGTCCTACAGACGTGTCGTATGTCGCTGAGGTGAACACTGATGTTCGCGTGGAGGACCAGTGGTGCCTTGTGTAATGAAGGTGCGCGGGGCCACCCACAACCCGAAGTTATACCCCCAGGGGGTATATGTCAAGGATGCTCTCTGGATAGGGCGCCTCGCTAATCGCCGCGTCCGGCTTCGGTGCTGATGCACAGCCGGTTGCCCTGGGCGTCGGTGGCCACCACCCACATGGGCGCGTGTTCATGATCGAGGATCGCACCAACGCTTGCCAGAGCATCCAGAGTCGAGGCGCTTTCGCTGAAGGGGACAGTGACGTCCACGTGGAGACGATTCACGTTGGGACTCTGGGACTCCTGAAACCAGATGGCCGGACCCCTGCCATAGGGATCGGTCAGGCTTCCGTCGTCCCGCCTCGTGTAGCCCAGTGCGGTTCGCCAGACCTCCGAAACGGCTTCCGGGGCATCGGTGTCGATGGCTATCTCCACTGTGCGCAGGAGTTCCGGCCGAGGCGTGACGCCGGCGGCGCGGGCCTGCCTCGATATCGCACGGGCCAACGCCACGTCACGCGCCGTCACCCTGCCTCCGGCATCGTGCGAAGTGAGCGTGATGAACAATGTGTCATACCGCCAGTCCACATCAGGGTGGTGGTCGGCTTCCTGTGCCAGCCCCCCAATGGTGGACAGCAGGTCCAAGGCAGCGGCGGATGATTCACACCTAAGTGCGGTCCGCAAGGCACCCAGACCGTAGCGCCATTCCGGCAACTGGAGCAGATCTGCTTGGATCTGCTCCTGGTTCAGGACATCTTTTGCTGGCATGGTTTTCTCCTCCGGTTTTTGGGTCATCGATCGGGTCTGCCGGCGTAACCGAACGGACCTCGCACGTCGATTCCTAGCTGTCGTGCTCCGCCGGCAAATCGTCGGCCAGCATCGATGAAGTGGCCGGGAGGGTCCGGGCGTTATAGTCAATGATCTGCCAGCCGCGGTCGGCGTGTTCTTCCATGACGGTCCAGGCGCAGTTGGCCATGCCGGCGAACATCTCGCGCATGTGGGCAGGGGCGTCGAAAAAAGCCATCAGTCCGCTGCGCAGGGCGGCTCCGTGGCCCACCAGGACACCGGTTCCGCCGTCCCGCAGGGTCAGGGCCGCCTCCCGCATCACGGTTTTCATCCGATCGTTCACTTCCGAGGGCAGCTCGGCACCTGGGACCCGGTAATTCTCCTCGGCGAAGAACTTCCGATGGATATCCGGGTGCTGCTGACGGAACTCCCCGAAGGTGGTGCCCTGGCGAATGCCCACATCGTATTCGCGTAGCCGTTTGTCAAGCACGGTTTCGAGGCCGGTCAGTCGAGCCAGTTCGTCAGCGGTATGCCGGGCACGTTCCAGGTCGCTGGACCAGATGAATTGTGGCTTGAGCGTCGCCAGCAGGTTCGCCGCCCGCCTCGCCTGGCGGCGGCCGGTCGCATCGAGCGGGATGTCTGCGTGGCCCTGCGCCTTCTCAAGCACATTCCATTCGGTCTGGCCATGCCGCCACAACACCAGGCGGGGACGTGGGCCGCCGGCCCGTACCTCCTGCATCAGTTCTCCTCACTGCCGCTTGCGTTCCAAGGGACGCCGGCTCCAATGCGGGCGGCGGCCGCTCCTGTCCGGGCGGTCTGCGGTTCCGGATCGAAAGGGTACTGAGCTATTCCCAAAGGGCCGGCGGAACCGTAGGCTTCGACCTGATCCTATCGATAGCCGGGACGGGGACCACCGGCGCCCTTGGTGAGAGGGAACCGGCATGCGCGCAGAGGTCCAGGATTGGTATTCGGCCCGGAGCTTTCAGGGCAGCGTGTTCGACCGGTGGGACCTCGTGGCGCGCAAGCAGGGCCAACGCGTCAGTGTGGTGCTTCCTGCGAAGAACGAGGCAGCAACCGTTGGGGCGATCGTCACCGCGCTGCGCGTCGAGTTGATGGAGGAAGTTCCGCTGCTGGATGAGCTCATCGTGATTGATTCGAACTCCACCGACGATACGTCCGCCGTTGCGGCGAACGCCGGAGCCCGGATCGCGCACCAGGACCAGATCCTGCCGGACGCCGGATGCATTCCAGGCAAGGGCGAAGCGCTGTGGAAGTCCCTGGCCATCGCCTCGGGGGACATCATCGTGTTCATCGACGCGGACCTGCACGGATTCGACGCGCAGTTCGCCGTCGGCCTGCTCGGCCCGCTGCTGACCGATCCGCGGATCCACTTCGTCAAGAGCTACTACGACCGACCCCTCGACAACGGGCTTCGGGTCATGCCGGCAGGCGGTGGCCGCGTGACAGAGCTCGTGGCGCGCCCCCTGCTGAATCTGTTCTGGCCCCAGCTGGCCGGCGTTGTCCAACCGCTGGCCGGGGAGTACGCCGCCCGCCGCAGCCTGCTCGAATGCATACCGTTTGTGTCCGGCTACGGCGTAGAGATCGGCATGCTGATCGATGTGCTGGAAACAGTGGGCCTGGGCGGCATGGCCCAGGTGGACCTCGGCGAACGCCGTCACCGCAACTCCACCGATGGCGAGCTGGCCAGGATGGCGATGCAGATCCAGCTCACCGTGCAGTCGCGGCTGCACCGGCGCGGGCTCGCCCCGGCCGCCCCGCCCACCGTGGAGCTGACCCAGTTCCTGCGTGACGGCGAACACTACATCGGTGACAGCACCGTTATCGGAGTGTCCGAACGCCCCCCGATGCTGGAAATCGGCCAGCACTCGTTCACTACCGGCAAGTGGGCCTGAGCATGCGGATCCTCATCAACGCCGGACCGTGGCTGCCCGTTCCTCCCTCCGGCTACGGTGGCATTGAAACAGTCATCGCCACCCTGATCCCCGAACTGCGCCGCGCCGGCCACCATGTCACCCTGGCCACCGTCGGAACCAGCACGATCAAAGCGGACGGCTACCTGCATCCGGTGGCCGAGCCGCAGTTCGCCTCGGTCGCCCGGCCCTACAACCAGGTGTCGGGTATCGCGCACGCCCAGATGCAGGGGATCGTGAAGGCCATTTACGACGGCGGCAGCTGGGATCTCGTCCACGATCACCTTGAAGTCGTGGGGCCGGCGGTCTTTGCCGCCATGGGGCGGGCCGCCCCGCCGGTGCTGCAGACCCTGCACTGGGACCTGGGCAAGCACAAGGCGTTCTACGAATCATTCGACGGCCGCGGCCGGGTCCGGTTCGCCGCAGTGTCGCAGTCCCAGCTGGAAAGGGCACCGGCGGCACTGCGGCGCCAGACCATCGGCGTCGTCCCGTTGGCGGCTCCGCCGGCGCTCGAAATCCACGCGGACAAGGCAGACCACGCCCTGGTGCTGGCCCGCATCACCCGGGACAAGGGACAGGATGCAGCCATTCGGATCTGTCGGCAGGCGGGCCTGCCGCTGGTGCTCGCCGGGCCGGTCGCCGGCATCAACGATCCTGAGGAGCTGGATCGCCGTCTGGCCGCCGGCGACACCCAGTTGATGTCCCACCCGGATGTGGCCTACTTCGAGAACGAGGTCCGTCCGCTGCTCGACGGCGACCGTTACCAGTGGATCGGAGGCATCGGCGGCGAGGTGAAGGAACGTGTACTGCGTTCCGCGCGGGTGCTGCTGGCACCCAACCGATGGGCCGAGCCCGGAGCAACCGGGGTGGTGGAAGCCCTATCACGGGGCGTTCCCGTCGTCGGCACGCCGCTGGGAGTGCTGCCCTCACTGGTGCAGCACGGCCGCACCGGGTTCCTTGCCGCCGACGAACACGATCTGGCCGGGTTCCTTTCCAAACTGGACAGTATCCGTGCCGAGGACTGCATCGAGGCCGCGTCGGTCTGGACCCCCGAGGCGATGGCTGCCAGCTACCTGCGTCTGTACGACCAACTACTTTCGGAGGCCCCATGACCGTGAACGTAGCCCTCATCGGCGCCGGATCGGTGGGGCAGCGCCATGCCTCGAACCTGCAGGGGCTCGGCGTCCGGATCACCAGTGTCACCGACGCCCAGCCGGCCGCGGCCGAACGGCTGGCGCGCGACCTTGACGCGCCGGCGTTTACGGACCCCGATACGGCGCTGGACCTGACGGAGGCCGACGCGGTCTATGTGTGCGTGCCTCCCTTCGCCCACGGTCCGGGTGAGCTCGCCGCACTCGCCCGGGAGCTGCCCCTGTTCGTGGAAAAACCGGTGGGCCTGGGCCGGGAAACGGCAGAGGAAATCGGGGTGCTCGTCGGGGCCGCCGGTGTTATCACGGGCACCGGCTACCACTGGCGCTGTATGGACGCGATGGAGCACGCACGCGACCTGCTGGCCGAGGCACCGGCTTTGCTGGCCAACGGCTACTGGCTGGACAAGCGCCCGCCGGTCCCGTGGTGGGGCAGGGTGGACCGCTCCGGCGGCCAGGTGGTGGAACAGCTGACCCACATCCTGGACACTGCCCGCTTCCTCCTCGGAGAAGTCGTCGAGGTGTACGCCGCCGGCGTCCGGGGGGCTCAGGCCGGCGACACATTGCCGGCAGCCGGGACGGGCGGGGAACCGGACGACGTCGACGATGCCACGGCGGCCACCATGCGCTTCGCCTCGGGAGCGGTCGCGACGCTGGCGGCAACCTCCGTGCTGGCGGCCAAGCACCGCGCCGCTCTGCACACCGTGAGCCGCGGCCTGTACCTGGAATTGTCGGAAGCCGGCCTCAGCAGCTTCGACGGCACTACCCGCAAGGATCTTGCCTGCGGGGAAGATCCCCGCGTAAAGGTGGACCGGGAATTCATCCAGGCCGTCCGCGGCGAGCGCGAAACCACACGCGCTCCCTACGCCGAGGCCCTGCGCAGCCACCGGCTCGGCTGCGCCATCGCTGAATCGGCCCGCACCGGACTCCCGGTGAAGCTGCCCGAAGAGCGCTCCGCTGCACCGGGAGCGACGCGATGATGCGCCGGAACCTCGTCCTCCCGGCACCTGGCGTCCTCGAAATTGTCGAGGAGCAGCTGCCCGACGTCCCGGAGGGCGGACTGCTGCTCGAGACCCTTGTCACGGGCCTGTCCGCGGGCACCGAACTGGCCTTCGTGAAGGGGGACCACCCGGGGCTGCGGTCGCGCCTGGACTCCGACCTGGGCCTGTTCCTGCCGGACTCCGCCGGCACTGCTTACCCGGTTCGCCGACTTGGCTACATGGAGGTTGCCCGGGTAGCCGCATCGCGGACCGCCGCCTTTTCGGAAGGGGATATCCTCGCCAGCGCATACGGGCACGCCACCGCCCATGTGGCGGACCCGCTGAACGACCACCTTGTGCCGCTCGGGGACGACCTTGACCCGCTGCTCGGCGTCTTCGTGGCACATCTCGGACCAATCTGCGCCAACGGCCTGCTGCATGCCGCAGCCGAGGCAACCGGTGGCCAGGTCCGCAGCCTCTCCGACGGTGTGGACGGACGTCAGGTGCTGGTCACCGGAGCCGGCCCCATCGGGCTGCTTACCGCCCTGTTCGCCCGCTCACTCGGCGCACGGGAAGTGGCCGTCGCGGACTCGGACCCGCGCCGCCGCCGGCTGGCTGAAGAACTGGGATTCCTCGCCCTGAACCTTGACGACGATCCGGGCAGGCTATTGAAGACACGGTGGCGCCACGGGCCGGCGGACCGGGGCGCCGACGTCGTATTCCAGTGCCGCGGACGTGCCGAAGCACTCCATGCGGCCCTCCGCGCCGCCCGCCCCCAGGGAACCATCATCGATCTGGCCTTCTATACCAGCGGAGCGGACGCCGTTCGGCTGGGGGAGGAGTTTCATCACAACGGGCTGAACCTGCGCTGCGCACAGATCGGCCGGGTGCCGCGCGGCCTAGCAGGGCACTGGGACAGGGCACGGCTTTCCGCCGAGACCGTTCGACTGCTTCGCTCACACGGCGATGTGATCCGCAAGCACCTGGTGACCGATGTCGTACCGTACGAGGACGCACCGCGGCTCATGCGTGAAGTATCGCTGCGTCAACGGCACGTGCTGACCGCCGTTTTCACGGTGGCCCCCGCATACCTCTAAGCAGGAATCCGCTGTCGCCCACAGGACGTTAGTTCCTGACTTGGGAACCGTTTGTTCTTCGGGACGCGGGTGCCTGGGTGGTGTCCGGGGGAGGGACTCGGCAGACTTGTGGAGGAATGCAAGGCCCTATTCATCCCGACCGCCCAATGGGCACATCCTCTGTGCTCACCGCAGACGGTCTGGATGACACTGGCCGGCCCCGGGCCCGGCCGGCAGGGTCTGCTCGGGCTGGGCTGGAAGTCAGTTGGAGTTCTGGAGTTGACCGCGTTACCGAGCATGGCGAAAAGCCGCTGGCTGCCCTGGGTGCTGGAAGCAGACGTTCTCCTGGTGGATGGGGGAGAGGCAATCTACCTCTCGCATTGGATGCGACAGTCGGGTCTGGCAGATCTACTACCGTTTCTTCCGGACACCGTCTGGGTCGGGGTGAGCGCCGGGAGCATGGTGATGACTCCGCGCATCGGCGCGCAGTTTGTGGACTGGAACCCCCGCGGGGGCGACGAAGCGCTGGGGGTGGTGGACTTTTCGATCTTCCCTCACCTGGACTATCCGTGGTGGTCCGCGAACACGTCCGAGAGCGCGCGTCGGTGGGCTATGGATATTCTTGGACCGGCCTATGCGATCGACGACCAAACGGCGATCTCCGTCGTGGATGGCACTGTGAAGATCATCTCCGAAGGGCGCTGGCTACAGTTCAACTCCGAAAGCGGGCAGAAGCGCTGAGCATCATGCGCTGAGCCGCAGAGCGGTGTGTCTCCCATTCTTGGAGGCCGAGTCGAAGGAGCTGTCCCTACTCGTGTCCTTCCGATTCTTCGTCGGCCTTATGCCGGGCCTCCTGCTGATGCTGCCTCAGCTTCGCCTCGGCGTCCCTGCGACGGTAGACAATCGCCTTCGCTTGCTCAGCAGTTGGATGGCGGTGTTCCCGCTCCCAGGCATGATCGTTCACCCCGGTCCGCGGTGGCGGCCCTTCGTCACGTGCCCTGTCGTTTTCGCCCATACCCTATGGTCCCATGGGGCACCGGGCGGTGTCCGGCCCGGGTCTGCCCCAACGGTCTCGCCGTCAACGGACCGCCGGGACAGGCACGGAGCGTTGCGGAGCGTGGAAGGCGGGGGCCAGGACAGCGCTGAGGGCGAAGAGCACAACGAGGGGCCAGAAAGCCGTGAGGATGTCGAAGCCGGCCGCGAGGAACCCGATGAGGGGTGGACTGATCAGGTTGGCAATGTAGCCCAGGCCCGCGACAGCGGACACCCGGGCCGGGCCGTTTGGCCCTTCTGCTGCCGCGGACATGCCGAGCGGGAAACCCATGGACACGCCCACGGACCATAGGACCACGCCCGCAACCCCGGCCGGCACCCCGAGGTCCAGCACGATGAGCAGCACGCCGGCCGACCCGACCGCCGTGGTGGCACGGATGACTGCAGCGCGGCCGAAGCGGTCGACCAGCGGCCCGCCAGCGACGCGGACGACCACCTGAGCGGCCGCGTAGACGCCAACCACCGCAGCGGCGAACGCCTCCGACTGCTCGAACGCGTCCCGTACCGCGACGCTTAACCAGCTATTTGCGGCGCCCTCACCGAACTCCGCCGCGAACATCACCACCCCGACCGCCAGGAGGCGGGCATCAAGGACCCGCCCGATCGGGACCCGGCGCTGGGCCGGTAAGACCCTCCGCCGACGCAGTCCCCTCGAGCCCCCAGGCACCGCGCGCACCATGACGACGCCGGCAGCGAGCACGAGCAGCCCCTGCACCAGCAACTGCGCCTGCGGTGGAATTCCGGAAGCGGCACAGGCGGCACCGAGACCGGCCCCAACGACCGCACCGGCAGGCCAGGCCGCGTGCAGCAGCGGCAAAAGCGACCGGTGCGCGAGCCGCTCAACGGTCGCCCCGTCAATATTGATCAGAATGTCCACAGCGCCGATCCCGAAACCGGCAAGTCCAAGTCCAGCAAGGAAACCGGTCACATCACCGACACCCACGGCGCAGCCGGCGATCGCCATCCCCACACCGGCCGCGCTGACCATTCCGAGCAGGGCCCAACGGGCCCCCACCGCACGCAGCAGCACCGGGGCGCCGGCCAACCCCACCGCCGAACCAACCGTGGGCGCAAGCAACACGAGTCCAAGCTCGGCATGCTCCAGCGACAGGGAAGCACGGATCGCCGGCAGGCGCGTGGCCCAGCTCGACAACGCGAAACCCCCGACAGCGAAAGCCACCAAGAGGGCGGTCCGCCAATCCCGCAGCGCCGTGCGGCGCGCCTCCCCAGCTGCCATGCGAAGTCCCCCTAGTCATTACAGCGTTGTAAAGCATCGTAGGGTGGACGGGGTGCATTCCGAAGCCATGCCCGCGAAGCGGCGCGTTGAAGACGCGGCCCAGGGCGGAGTTGTTCGAACCATGCCCCGCTCCAACGGTTACGGGAGTGTGCCTCAACACCATTAGGTCGACGTCGCTGGCCATTCGCTCAGTTGCCGGAGATTGCCACCCGCCTGCGCGCCATCGCTCTCTAGGGCGCAGAGGAATACCTATGCCTGACGACGTCCACCGGAAGCGTCGGCTAGAACCCACACCCGGCCCGTCACTGCAGGATGCTCAATCCGGTCGTCCGCGTTTGTGCGGTCATCTAACCAGCTTCTCACGCTTCGTAGAAGTTGCATGCGTTAGAACGATGTGCTCTACTGAATCTCACGGTCCACCGACCGTTTAGACGTTAGATTGAGGAAATAATCATGCCCAGGATGCCACTGATCCAGCTCGAAGAAGCCACTGCAGTCCAGGAGGCACTGCTGACGCAGGTGCGGAACGCCCTCGGTGTCGTGCCGAACATGACCAAGGCCATGGTGAACAGCACCGCCGCCCTCAAGGGCTACCTCGCCCTGTCCAGAGCCGTTGCAGGCGGAGCCCTCGGCGCCAACACCCGGGAGCGTATGGCCCTGGCGCTGGCTCAGACCAATGAGTGCGATTACTGCCTCTCGGCCCATACCCTAATGGGCCCGGCGGCCGGCCTGAGCGCCGAGGACATCCGTGACGCCCGCAAGGCGTCGGCCGTGGACGCGAAGACGGACGCTCTGCTGAAGTTCGCGGTCACTGCAGTCGAGACTCGCGGCGAGTTCACGACAGGGCAGATTGAGGACCTTCGTGCCGTCGGTGTCACCGATGAGGAGATTGCCGAGACCGTGGCAGTCATTGCCCTAAATACGATGACCAACTTCTTCAACAAGATCGCCGGCACCGAAATTGAGTTCCCCGTCGTGAAGGCGTCCGAGCTCTAGCAGCACCTGAGGCGCAGCCTTCGCCTCCGCCGCTCCGGCCGATTTCTCGGGCTGGGGCGGCGCATCAGGCGGCCGCGCCGAAATCGACCCGTATGCAGGGCCGACGACTAGGACCCGGATGGATAGGCGTGACGCAGTGGGCGGGCGATGCTTACCGGTTACGATCGGCTTGCCTACGGGCAGTAATATGCTGACTTCTCATGGTATGCACCGCCTGCGGCGATCATCCTTGTGAGATGGACACCACACCCACCACCATCGCCGCCGACGTCGTCGTGATCGGCTTCGGCAAGGGCGGCAAGACCGCTGCGTCGACGCTCGGGCATCTCGGCAAACGGGTTGTTCTGATCGAACAGGACCCCCTGATGTACGGCGGGACCTGCCCAAATGTCGGCTGTGTGCCGACCAAGGCGCTGGTGTATCACGCGCATAACCGCCGGGAGGAGGACTCCCCGGAGGACTGGTACCGCCGCTCGGTCACCACAGTGCACCAACTCACCTCCACGTTCCGCGACGTGAACTACGACGTCCTTGACGCGCACGAGTCCCTCACCATTCTCACCGGCAAGGGGACGTTCACCGATCCCCACACCGTGAGCGTCGACGTCGATGGTCGCCCGGTCACCGTCACGGGCGACACCATCCTGATCAACACCGGGTCGAAGCCCATCGTCCCGGACATTGCGGGCATCACGGACAGCGCCCATGTGATCACGAGCACCGACCTCATTCACCGGACGGACCTGCCCGCCCGCCTCGTGATCATCGGTGGTGGGTACCTCGGCCTTGAACTCGGTGCCGTGTACCGGAGATTCGGCTCCGAGGTTACGATCCTTGAGATGACATCCCAGATCCTCCGCCGTGAAGACGATGACATCGCCCAGGTCGCCATCCGCATCCTTGAGAACGAGGGCATCAACATCATCCCGAACACCAATGTGCTCGAGATCCGGGACGCCAATAACGGTGCCGTTGTCAGCTACGAACGTAACGGCGAGCGTTTCATCGTCGAAGCTGATGCCGTGCTCCCGGCAACTGGCCGGGCTCCGGCGACGAAAGGGCTTGGCCTCGACGCCGCCGGCGTCACCACCACCCCCCGCGGTGCCATCGTGGTTGATGAGCACCTCCGAACGAGTGAGCCGCACATCTTCGCGCTGGGTGACGTCAACGGTGGCCCACAGTTCACCTACGTCTCACTCGACGACGCCCGCATTGTGCTCGATCAGCTGATCGGCGAGGGAAAGCGCAACACCGCCGACCGCCAATCGGTCCCGCGCACCCTCTTCATCTCACCGCCGCTCGCAACCGTCGGGCTCACGGAACGGGAAGCGCGGGCCGCCGGCCACCGGATCAAGGTGGGGAGCCAGAACGTCGGCGAGATCTTCGCGATGCCGCGGGCCTACATCGTCGAGGACATCCGGGGGATGATGAAGTTCATCATCGACCTCGACACCGACCTCATTCTCGGCGCGGCGTTGCTCAGCGTCGACTCGCAGGAAATGATCAACGTCGTAGCCCTCGCGATGCGCAGCGGAACCACGGCGACCCAGCTGCAGGATTCGATCTTCACGCACCCGAGTTCCACCGAAGCCTTCAATGACGTAATCGGAGCCACCGTGCGCAGCGACGCACAGCAAAACCCCGAGGCCCAAGCGGCATAGACGCGTGCGTATCCCGATGAACCCAATACAGCAGAGAGCGGAACGGCCGCTCGTGTTCGGGACCTGCAGTCTCTGTGGGCACCACTTGTGTCAGCTTCGGAGGTCGTAATGCCTGTCCACTACCGGAACGCCGACATTGAAGGTCTGAACGTTTTCTACCGGGAGGCAGGAGACCCGGCCGCCCCCGCGGTGGTGCTCCTTCACGGCGCCCCGACAAGCAGTTTCATGTTCCGGAACCTGATTCCAATGCTTGAGGAACGCTTCCACGTGATCGCCCCGGACCTGATCGCCTACGGGCACTCCTCCGCCCCGTCGGCCGAGGAATTCTCCTACGACTTCGACTCACTCACCCGCTACGTCAACGGGCTCCTGGAACAGCTGGGCGTGGACCGTTATGCGATCTACGTTCAGGACTACGGAGCCCCCGTCGGGTGGCGGCTGGCGTTGAACCACCCGGATCGCATAACGGCGATCATCACCCAGAACGGCAACGGGTACGAGGATGGCTTCGACGACGGTTTCTGGGCCCCTGTCTGGGATTTCAACGCGGACCCGACAAAGGACAAGGCCGCCGCCATCGCCGAGGTCCTCGGCCTCGAAGCGATGAAGTGGCAGTACACCCACGGGGTTGCGGACCCCTCTGTCATCAGCCCGGACGGGTGGACCCAGGACTTCGCGCTGATCAGCCGCCCCGGGGTCCTGGACGCGCACGTGATCCTGTTGTCCAAATACTCCACCAACCGGGACGTGTACCCCCGGCTCCACGAGTACTTTCGGAAGAGCCAGGTGCCGCTGCTGGCGGTCTGGGGGAGAAACGATCTGATCTTCATCCACCCCGGAGCGACGGCGTTCAGCCGGGACCTGCCGAATGCGGAAATCCATCTGCTGGACGGCGGCCATTTCCTGCTCGAGAGCCATCTTGAAGAAGCGGGCGGCGTGATCAGGGACTTCCTTAGCCGCACCCTGCTGTCGGAGGGTCAACCCGGATGAGAGAATCCCGTGGGCTGCCGAACCACCGGCCACGGATAGCAGGAATACAGAGTGCCCAGTAAGACGTTGTAGACGCCGCAGGTGTTTCCCGCGGTGTCATCTTCCAGCACTCCATTCCGCCCAATCCCAGCCTGCCGAGCACCGCCGTGGCAACGCCGAACCGCCGGCGGCCCAAGCCCGGATAGTCCCCATGCGATGCCACCGCGCGGACTCCGGCTCGCCGTCAATCCACTCAGAGAACGACCCACGTCACACCCTTCCAGCCATCAACCCAACGGACATCCGTATGTCAGCCAGTGGAAAGACTGGTGACGGATCACCGCGCACCTTGAAACTGACGGCCCCCATCACAGCGTGTTGAGGATCCACATCGGCCAGATGAGCCCTGTCAGGATGAAGCGGGTGACCGGGCGCGGTCTCCGCCCCCGGCGCAGGCCTATATGAGGTGTCGCGAACGCTATTTCACCCACGTTGCCCGGCCATGCCCGCCTGTTCTCTCATCGGGCCTGGAACCCGCTGAACCGTTTGGACGGCACAACCGTATATCCATTAGTTGGACAAAAAGTCCTTGATGCCCTGCTTCCCCCACGGATCAGCAGGGCCGCCCCCGGAGCACATCAGAACGGCCGCGCAATCGTGCGCCGTCGGCCGAATCGGTCGCCTTGCCACCGGAGCAAAAGCGTTTCATCCGTCTTCCTTTGTGAAAGGCCACACCCCATGGCAGCAGTATCAGTCCATCAGCTTAACGAGCTTCGCACTCTCATCTCCGGTCCAGTATTCGCACGTGGCGACGACGGTCTGGCGGCCGAGGTCGCCGCCTACAACCTGCTGGTTGAGCACCGCCCAGACCTCGTCGTTGGCGCGCGATCGGAGGCCGACGTGGCAGCGGCCATCCGCTTCGCCGCAGCCAACTCCCTTCCCCTGACGGTCCTGTCGACGGGCCACGGCTCCTACGTCAACGTGACCGAGGGCATGATCATCACGACGTCCCGGCTCACCGGCGACGTCGTGATCGACGAGGCGCGCCGCACGGCGGCTGTCCTCGCCGGACACCGCGTCAGCGATGTCGTCGCCGCAGCGGCCAAGCACGGCCTGGCACCGGTTGCCGGGTCCTCCACGAGCGTTTCGGCGATAGGCTACATCCTCGGCGGCGGTGTCGGCCCGCTGGCGCGTACCTACGGAATGTCCTCGGATTGGGTCCGGGGCTTCCGTGTTGCCACGGCCGACGGAGACATCGTTGCGGCGGACGCAATGAACAACTCGGACCTGTTCTGGGCCCTGCGCGGAGGCAAGGGTGGATTCGGCGTCGTCACCTCCATGGACCTTGAATTGGTGCCCATCGAAACCCTCTACGGCGGATCCATGTTCTTCGACCCCGAACACGTGGAACCCGTCTTCACTGCCTGGCTCGACTGGACCAAGACGGTTCCGGAGGCCCTCACCTTGTCGGCGGCCATCGTCCGGTTCCCGCCGCTGGACTTCATTCCGGAGCCGCTGCGGGGCAAGACCGCGCTGCACCTCCGGGTCGCCTACGTCGGTGATCCGGCTGAGGGCGAGCGGCTCCTGTCGTCCCTGCGCGGGGTCGCCCCGGCACTCATCGATGCCGTCGGACCGATGGCCGCAGCGGACATTGGGATCATCCACAATGACCCCACCGACCCCATCCCCCTGTGGGACGGCAGCGTCCAGCGGCTGCTGACCCACGCCGATGCCGGCTTCGCCGCCGCACTGCTCGCAGCGGTCGGCCCCGAAGTCAACGTGCCGGTCGTTGCGGCCGAAGTACGCCACCTCGGCGGCGCCACCCGACGCGACGTTCCCGAAGGCAGCGCCGCGGGTGGACGCGGCTCGGAATACTCGCTCCTGCTCGCCGGGGTCCCCGACCCGAGCCTCTTCGAGGCCGTCCTGCCCGAAGTGATGGAGAGTGTCACGGACCGGCTGAAGCCGTGGCTGTCCGGGGACATGCTCATTAATTTTCAGGCCCGGCCTGCGGAGGAGGCGGCCCTGAACTCGTGGCCCGCCGAGATCCGCACCCGGCTGGCAGAGATCCGCGCGGCATACGACCCGCGTGGCGTCTTCTAGGGCAATGTCGTATCGGCGAGGGGCCGCACCCACCGGGTGCGGCCCTCCGCCGTCTCCGGCGTCAGGCCGAGGGTCCTTCCGTCAAATGTTCCGGCTGGCGGGGAAGCCCAATTCCTGCACTCGCTGACGAATTCACGTCGCGAGCGGGCTGCCTACACATGGGCTCATTCTCTGAAGGCCCGGTCGACGGCGAACGTGTCCTCGTAAAGGTGCAGGCGCGTGATCTTGTCATTGGTGACGGTCAGGCGTATCGCGACGTCGGTGTCGAAGCGTTTCCCGGTCGGCACTGCCATATGGGAGAAGTGGGCCAGGAGTACCGCGTCTTCACCGTCGACGAGGACGGTGTCGAGGTCTACGACGCTTTTTCCGGGCTCGAGGCGGGCCCAGAGCGTGCGGAAGTACTCGGGCACATCGGACTTCTGCGATCTCGTGCCAGTCCACGGAAGCTTCTCGTTGAGCGGTACGCGCCAATCGATTGACTCAGCGAACAGGGCGCCCAGGCCCTCTGCGTCTCCGGCTCCGAGCCGCTGCACGAACTGTTCCGCCACGTCCTTGGTCGCCATGGTGGTTCCTCTCTCAGATCGGATCGGTGAGGCCACGTCCCAGCGTAGAGGCCACCATCGTGCGAACTCCTGAGTTGGTCGAAGATTCCGGGAAAGTTACCGCAGCGCAGGCCCCTTGTGAGACCGCTCTGTGGGCGCGGAATCCTGCACTGGTTGATGTGGCCGGAGCGGGTGGGTCGTTGCGTCTGGGATCAGGGTGGCACGATGGATATGAAACGGATGTCGGGCGGAAGTCGTCGGCTGGGTGCGTTGAAGCGTCCCCGGTGGCACCTGTGGTTCCGCGGGGAGTTGTCTTCATCCTGCGCGCGAGGTAGATCCACGGCCTCTCAGCCGGTGCCGTGGGAATGACCGACCTCGGCCTCGGAGCGCAGGATGCAGAACTCGTTGCCCTCAGGATCGGCCAGCACAACCCACCCTGTCCCGGGTCCATCCTTGCCGCGCAGGTCATCCACCGTCGTCGCTCCGTGAGCCAACAGCACCTCGAGTTCCTGGTCGCGGGTGCGATCACGCGGCCGCAGGTCCAGATGAAGGCGGTTCTTACCGCACCGCCGCTTGGTCGCCGCGGCGTCTGGCACCTCGATAAACAACAGCCGATGACCGGTACTTGGGTCATGGATCATGCACTCCTCGTCACCGGCCCCGTTGGGATCACCGTCGATGTCGGTGTAGCCGAGCACCGGCTTCCACCAGTTCGAAAGAGAATAGGCATCGGCGCAATCAATGGTCGTATGCGAGATGAAGGAGGTCATGCACCGAGTCTCCACCCCGGCCATCAAAGCAACAACCTGACCCGCCTGCCGGGGCCCGGAGGCGAGTCGCCCGACCCACAAGCTCGTCTCTCAGCACCACGCCTTTCCTCTGGTTATAGTGCCGGCGCCGCGGCCTGGTTCGAGATATCTCACGCGGAGTGAGAATGTCGTAATCAACTTCGACACGGCTCGGGGGACGACAGGCCTTCCCAGGTGCAGTGGCTCAGCGCCGCTTCCGCCTTGACCGCTGCTCCTCCTCCCGCTCCGATCTGGCGCGCTCTGCAGAACGCTGGGATTTTCCTCCTCCGATCGTTTTTTGATGCCACTCACGCTGGTACGCCCGGCTGGCTGCGGCATCCTTGCGGCGGGCCAGCGCGGCCATTTCGCGTTGGAGTTTCAGGTAGTTGTTCCAGCGGCGGTCCTCCAGTGTGCCGTCAGCGAGGGCGGCCTGCACGGCGCAGCCCGGTTCCTGTTGATGGGCGCAATCGGAAAACCGGCAGCGGCTGGCGAGTTCCTCCACATCCGCGAACATCTGCTCCATCCCGTCGTCGGCGTCGAAAAGCCCGAACCCGCGGACGCCGGGAGTGTCCATGAGGACAGTGCCGTCCGCCAGCGGTACAAGCTCCCGGGAGGTGGTGGTGTGCTTGCCCCTGAAGTCGCCGGAGCGGACTTCGCCGGTGTGCTGCACGTTGTGGCCAACCAGCGCGTTGATCAGTGTGGATTTACCTGCGCCGGAGGGCCCTAGGAGGACAAGCGTGCTGCGCGGCGGCAGAAGTGCCAGCAGGTCCTCGATCCCGTCCCCGGTCTCTGCGGAGGTGGTGACCACGTCAACACCTGCTGCCTGCAGGATGACCTGCCCGACGACGTCTTCCGCCACTTGCGCCAGGTCCGATTTGGTGACAATCACCAGGGGAACGGCGCCTGAGTCCCAGGCGGCGACGAGGGTCCGTTCGAGACGGTTGTGCGTGAGCGGCCGGTCAACCGGAACCACCACCCCGATCACGTCCATGTTGGCAGCCAGGACCTGGGCGGCGGAGGAGGCCTCGAAGGCGCGCTTCCGGCTGAGTTCCGAACGACGGGGCAGCACGCCGAGAATCTGGCGATCACCCGCGCGGTTGGGGCCTACCCAAACCCAGTCGCCCGTGACCGGCACGCCGGCATCAAGCGGGTAGGGAAGGTGCAGGAGCTCCATGCCCACCGCCACCAGGACCAGGCTGCGGTCAACCCGCACCACACGGCCAGGCTCGCAGGGATTGTCCGCGCTGGAATCAGGTGGCGGGTTCTCGTCGAAGTAACGTGCGGTGACGGCGGTGTAGCCGTAAAGGGTTGGGCCGGTGCGAACCGATCTGAATGCAGCAGGACTGTCTAGGCCGTAGCCTGAAAATTTTTTCACTGGGATACCTCGGGAAATGTCCCCTGGCACCGGCCACTCCCGGGCGAAAACCCAAGGTGTTGTGGCGTTCCGCGGGCAGTGCCCTAGGCGGTACGGAAGCGGGAGACGGGGGTGGTTGTTTTGATGGTTTGAAGGCGGCGGGCGCGCACGGCAATGACAGTCATCAAAAACACCTCCCTTCTCTGCTGCGGTCCGTCGAAGTGACAGGACCGGTTCCCAACTCTAGCCTCCGGCCGGGGCTTTCGCCATGGCCTTCGCGGTCCGGGACCTGGGAATTGCGGCGGTATTCCTCACGCCGCTGACCCGGATGCCGGAGAAGACGAGGATGACCTGGGTGGCGTGTAGGAATGGGTCACATCTCGCAATCACGGAGCAACACCGGCGGAAACCCAGCGAGCGCACTTGACAGCCGACCAGTTGAACGCCAGGGCTCACCGGCGTTTCGTCCCCGAAACAGACGTACTATCGCATATGCGTCGTTTCGGGATGAAGATGGCATGCACGTTGGTGGCACTTCTCGGACTATCGGTTACAGGAATGGCACCGGTGGCAGCGGCTCCGCCACCCGGAAAGACGGACCTGGTGGGCAACGACGTTTCCTGGCCCCAGTGCGGCAGGACCCTTCCCAGAGCGCAAGCATTCGCGATCGTGGGCGTGACCGGCGGACGGGCCAATGACTCCAACCCTTGCCTCTCCGCGCAGCTCACGTGGGCCTCCCGCTCTACCGGGGAAACAGCGCAGTCCAAGGTTGCGTTGTACGTGAACACCGGCAACCCAGGACATGCGGGCTCCTGGTGGCCGTCGTCAAACACCTATGACGGCGTGGTGGTTCCCAATCCCTACGGGGAATGCACCCCAATAGAAATCGGCGGACCAGGCCCAGTCGACCCCGCCTGCTCCTACATGTATGGCTACGCGATGGCGTATGACGACGCTAACAGCCGAGGCGTGGCGAACCCCGGCACGTATTTCTGGTGGTTGGATGTGGAGACGGGCAACAGCTGGCAGCCCGACACCGCCCTGAATCGGGCGGACCTTGAAGGGATGGTCGCCTACTTCAAGAGCATCACTGCCGGCGGTGAGGACGCCGCAGGGAAGGCCGCCGGTGTTGGGATCTACTCGACGGGCTATCAGTGGGGAATCATCGCCGGAACAGTACCCTCCAGCAGCTCCCTTACGGGACTGCCGAGCTGGCTTGCAGGTGCCAGGACGTTGCGGGGAGCGAAGGAGAATTGTTCCCTGCCTGGCCTGACGCGCGGCAGCAGGGTATCCATGACGCAGTATGTGTCGGCCGGACTCGATTACGACTACTCCTGCCGCTAGGCAGCGCCTTTTTATCCCATACATGCCCCCGCGGATGTTACAGTGGTGGCCGTTCAAAGGTGTGCCCGTACAGGTGGGAATGGATCTGCGGGTCTTCAAAAATGAGCCAGTCGGTTACCTCCCAGAAAGCCCGAAGCAGGCCGTGGTCAAGGGCCTGGTCGCGGGTCAGTCGCGCACCCCATACAGAAGAATCACCTGAAATCTCGGCTGCGTCGATGAGACCGGCGGCCGGCTCGCGGTCCTCGGTGAACAGCCCGACCCTGCACCCGAAGGTCACGTGGTCGTCATACTTGTCCTCGCTGAAAGAACCGAAGACCGCGTTGATCCAGGTTTCAGGCTTGCTTCCGTGGATGTGCAACTGGGACTTCGCAATGGAATATGTGTGGTCATCCTTCAAGATGAAGTGAAGGATCAGCCGGAATGCCGACCCGCACGTCGAGCAGGTTTCCTCCGATGTTTCGGGTGGGCCGTCCAGAGTGAATGCCATGCCGCAAACCCTAATCGACCGTGACATCCAATCGCTCTTTTATGTGGGAGAGGAAGGCTACACGTTTCGGGTGTCCCGCTCACCAATCCTTCAGCGAGTGCCCGCTTGGGCGGGTTTAACGCGCAGGGGAGGAGTGAAGCTGACTTCGATGATTTCTGCCCAGTCGCCGGGTGCGGATGACAGGGTGTCGGTCACCGTGTCCGGGTGGCCGGGCGTGCAAGGGCACCGGCTATCTGAATAGCCAGGACCCGGTCCTTCCGCGTCAGGACGCGTTCGAACGGGCTTATCCGGCGCAGTTCCGAGGCCTGCTGTGTGTTTTCGAGCATCACGGCGGTCAGGCGCTCAACCGAAAAGGAGAGGATGGTTTGCCAGCGGTTCAGCCGGGAGCTGGTCCGGGCGCTGTGCTGGTACCCCATGAGGCAGTCCAGTCCGTTCTGGGCAAGGGCGCGGACGCGGCCCTCCTCGTAGGTGAGATGCATGGCAATCTGAAGGTGAAGCTCGAACGGCACACGGTCCTCGAGGGAACCCTTGGTGGGGTGCCTCCGGCGCGCCTGTTGAATGGCGGCCTGGATTGTTGGGGCGTCCGCGTCGGTGAAGGCCATAATCTCCGCGATGGGGGCGCCCAGCAGGTTGGCTTGGAAGACCTTCTCCTGCCAGATCCAGTCCGCCGGGCGGGGCCCGGGATCCCTGCGCAGTTCCCCGACAGCGTGGCGGAAAGCGTCGGAAACTCCATGTCCTGCCCGCACCTCGTGCATGGGCTCATAGTACTCGGGTTATTGCGCGGCCACGCCGGGCCGGGGACGCAATGGGGTGAACCAGCGGGCAGTCGCCGGCGGGCCTCCCGCAATGGTCCTCCTGAGCTACTGCTGACGTGGAAGACGTCGGCTATGAGCATCGAGCAGTGGTGGGCGAGACTGCAGCCAGCAACGCGGCAATGGCTGATGGACAACAATGGTGACGTGATACCCGCGGCGATGATGGGTGAAATTGCCGAGGCGGGCGGGCGGGCCGACCGCCGCCGATTCATGGTGGGCCAAGCGGAGCGGAACCTCCGGACACCATTTTCCCGACGAAGCTGTCGATTGGGTTGAGGCGACCGCGAACGGTGAGAAGCCGAGCTAAAAGAGTGTTCTGTTGCAGCGGTCCTGTCGAGTGGCAGGCCCAACTGATATAGGGACGATGTGCCCTAGGCAATGAGTGCGATGAAGTCTAGACCTTATGAAAGTAGCCCAATGCGATGGCGGTCCTTCGGCTGAAGGCATCGTCACCTGAAATTCAGTCCCATCCGAGGAGGTGAACAAGACCAGAGAGCAGTTACGGGAGCGTGAGCCACATCAACGAGCAGTACCATCCGCAGGAGGTCAAAATGTCAGCTCTAGTTCGAAAGAGCCTCGATTCGCCCGAGGAGACGCGCCCCTTCGAGGGCGGTACGGGCCAACTCCAACTCGTCAACCTGGAACAGGGCGCCGTGGGCCGCGCCACGTTCAATCCAGGATGGCGCTGGTCCGAGCACATCAAGCCGATCGCCAAGACCGACAGCTGCCAGGCCGCCCACATGGGATATTTCGTTTCCGGCCGGATGAAGGTTGTTATGGACGACGGCGAAGAGATGGAGTATGGGCCGGGGGACTTCGCCACCATGGCACCCGGGCACGACGCCTGGGTACTCGGAGACGAACCCTGTGTGGTCATTGACTGGCAGGGATTCGCCGACTACGCCAAACCCTGAACCCAGGGACCCAGCACGCCGGAGATGAGAAGCCCGCGTCCGCCAAGGACCGGGCTTCCCACCAACCGTGCGGCGTGCCGAAGTGACCAACCATTTCTGCAGAGCATGGGCAGCTTCGCACCAACCCCAACCCCAACGCCGATCACGGTCGTAACACTCCATCCCAGCGCCCACCGCGCGGGCATTGCCGCGGCCTTAGGCCTAGCGGTAACGGGCGCCCCGGGGGAGGGCGAGGACGTGTGCGGTGCCGAGCTCACCGGAGATTTCGAAGCCTGAGGTGCCCGACCCGATGACCAGCACGTGCTCTCCGTTGAACGGTTCGGGCCCGATGTAGTCGTAGGAGTGGATCAGGCGGTCCGCCACCAATTCGAGCCCCGGCCATTGGGGCAGCAGGGGAGAACCGTACAGGCCTGTGGCGGCGACAACATGCCGGGTAGGGAACAATCGGGCGTGTCGGGGAAAGGTGGTTCCCGGGAACTGGGACATCCTGCGGCCGCTGTTCAGCCTCAGCCTCTCCGGGCGGTGCCGCCAGGAAGAGGCCACGGCCTCCGATCTGTCCAGGACGGCGGCGATGATCCCCCGGCTCGTGAGCGCCGCGGCTACCGAGAGCCCCGCGGGCCCGGCACCGATGATGACCACCGGCCGGACATCCATGCCAGATCTCCTTGCATGCTGGTGGGTGGGTCCTCCACACCAGACCTGCACACCCGACGGTTTAAGGCCGGCGCCTACCCCGTAGGTGGCAGGTCGCCCACTCGCGCAGGCCCACCGAGGCAGGGTCTGAAACGGAGGAGAGCGCACCCGCAGAAAACAGCGCATAAGATCCTCTTTTTGAGCCGGTTGGCTGCCCAGTTGAGTACCGGGGCGACTATGACGGGTCTTCGAAAGGGTGATGTTCAGCCCGCCGCATACACGCGGACCCAGTCCACCCGCATCTCGCCGACGCCGTTGGCAGTGCTGTCGGGGAACCAGTCAAGCTGCAAAGTCTGGTGCATCGGTCCGGGAGGCTGATGCGCGGGGTCGGTGTCTTCAAACCACTTCACGCCGTCGACGTAGCCCACGATGCCGCGCGGAGACCAGTCAAGCGCGTAGTTGTGGAATTGGGTAACGTCCAGGGGCCTGAACGACGACGTCTGGAGATTCGAGCACCCATAGTGGTGGAAGAACTTGATGACGTTCCAGTCGCCGGTCGTCTCCGCGTAGTCAATTTCGCCGTCGCACGGCCAATTTTCATTATCGGGCCACAGGATGGACACCATATGGTATTCGTTATCGCCGGACCCGGCCGCGCGAACTTCCCACCGCCCGTACTTCTGGTTTGCAAACCTCGCGCCCATCCCAGCAGTCGTGCCATCCGGGGTTCCAGTCATGACCATTTTGGAACCATCCACGGTCACCTGCTGGGGGCTCCGAACTCCGTTGCCCGCGTGGCCGGCACTGTTGTAGACAATCCACTTCGTGGCATCGGGCGCGCCAACATAGTTGAACTCGTCTCCAGCTACACGCGCGCCCCACCCGTGGACTACGGCCGCCTCCGTGGACGTTATGGTGTCAGGCGCAGTCGTCACCACCAGTCGTGGGCGCAGAGCGGAATTTGACGATTCCTTCGACTTGAACGCGAGCCACTTCCGCGCGTTGCTTTCCAACTTGAAGTTCTGCTCGCCGCCCTTCGCGTTGACGCCCTTCGTTACATCCCATTCAACCCAGGAGTTGGCAGCGAATCCACCAACTTTCCCAAGCCAGGTCCCGCGCGCCGGTGCGTTGTTCCACGTGACGCCCCTCTCTGTCCAGCCGCCGGATGTAGTGAAGACATCCACGAACTCAGTGGAAGTTGCAGATGCCTCGGAATACATCCGAAGTTTGGCTGAAACAACGCGTTCGCCAGCGGGAACTTGCACGGAGAACCGTATGAGCGAGTTCCGCCAGATATACGCACGGCCTTCTGTGGTGAAACGGGTGCTGGTCCCAAAGTTCGACGTCGCTCTGTCCGCCTGCACGTAGGTGTCCATGACCAACGAGGTTGTCGCTGCGGCACTTGCGGTCGTCGGAGTGATGATTGCGAACATCATCAATATCGACGATGCAACCGCTACGCATCGAAGCCGGAACCTCATGCCAGGTCGGTTCTGCTGAGTTGGCAACGCCTGAATGCTCGGAGCCCCCATGATTATCGCTGTTTCTACTAGGGATTTGATGTATCCGGCTGCCCGGAGCCAGCGTCGACCGAGAAACAACGAAGGCTTGATGCGAGCTATCTTGGAGTTTAATCCTCGAACAACGATTCAGCAATCAATTCGTTATATACCCATTGGCTCTCCGCACCCGATGAGCCACGCCCGCCCTCAGCACCGGCGCGCGCACCACCCCCTACCAACCCCTGCCCAACATGTACATCGCGGCGACCCGTAGATCCGCCCTGGACCAATCCCGGCCGGCGAACCTGCCCCAGTACGCACTCGATCTCGAGGCGGCTCTCCACCACGCCACCCGGGACGCCGCCTACTCCTGCAGGGCGGAGCACCAGGAATGAAGCATCCTCGCGGGTTCACTGGCGGTCTTCACCGTGCTGGAAGTGGACCCCCTGACGCAGGACCCGACCGGTATGCTCAGCAACCGCGCCTGCCTGGTCGTAGTCGACGGGCAACACCAATTCGGGCTGCCGACGGCGCCGGCCTCCCGCACTGAGGATGCGCGCAAGTAGCCCTATCCCCGCCGGCGGGACCGGACGGCGACACCATCCTGAGCGTGGATCAGACGGCGTCCCCGCCCCTCACCGAGCTGGATCCACAGCATGCTGCGGTCCTCGGCGAGATCGTCGACCCACCCGGGGAGGCTGTGGCCATCGACCGGCTCAACGGTCACAGCCTGCCCGCGGCGCAGGTCCTTCCAGCTCATCCCGGTTTCCGGTGACCCGATGCCCGCTGCACTCTCTTGCCCGTCAGCTGCCTGTGACACGTCGTCCTCCTGTTCCGCCCCGCACGATCGATGTGTTCCAAGGCTTCCACGAGGAAGTAAACGTGCCATGAACCCGGCGTGAAGACCCCGCCTGCCGTCCTTCCGCCATCCTGCCGCCGGCCTCGCGGAATGCGTCGCCCTGTTTTCCGGACCGTAGCCGTTACCGTGCGGACCAGCCGCCGTCCATCGTGTAGCTGGCGCCGGTCACCATTCCGGCGTCGTCCGACGCCAGCCAGGCCACCAGTGACGCTACTTCCGTGGGCTCCACCAGGCGCTTGATGGCTGATTCGGTGAGCATCACCTTGGCCAGGACCTCGGCTTCGGGGATGCCATGAACGCGGGCCTGCTCCGCCAGCTGCTTCTCCACCAGGGGGGTTCGGACGTAGCCGGGGTTGATGCAGTTGGAGGTAACGCCATGGCCGCCGCCTTCGAGCGCCGTCACCTTGCTCAGCCCTTCCAGGCCATGCTTGGCGGAAACGTAGGCGCTCTTGAACGCCGAAGCGCGCAGTCCGTGCACGGAGGACACGTTGATGATCCGCCCGAAGCCGTTGGTGTACATGGAGGGCAGGGCGGCCCGGATCAGCAGGAACGGGGCCTCCAGCATCAGGGCGATGATCCGGCGGAACTCCGCCGGATCAAACTCCTCGATAGGGCTTATCCGCTGGATTCCAGCGTTGTTCACCAGGATGTCGCAGTCCAGACTCACTGTGGCGAGCAAGTCCACGTCCAGCAGGTCCACCGCCCATGGGGTGCCGCCCACCTCCTCGGCGAGAGCGGCGGCGCTGGCGCCGTCGACATCGGCCACCACCACGTCCGCGCCCCGCCCCGCCAGTTCCCTGACGCACGCGGCACCGATTCCGCTGGCGCCTCCGGTCACCAATGCCTTACGGCCCTTCAATGCGTCTTCCATTTCCATCCCGGCTTTCTCTGTTGTTCCAGCGGACTGTCCCACCAGCAGCTCAGCGCTTGCCGGCCGGCGCCACTCCTTCGCGGGCGGCGTCGGCCCTGTCCACTTCCTCCAACGCGATGCCCTTGGTTTCCTTCAGGCTCAGCACGGCAGCCGACGTGATGGCGCACGCCACGATCAGGTAGATCGCGGTGGGCACCCATGAGCCGGTGTCTTTCAGCCACTGGGTGGCGAGGAGCGGAGCCAGCGAACCGGCGAAGATGGAAGTCACCTGAGAGCCGAGCGAGACGCCGGAGTACCGCATGCGGGTGGGGAACAGTTCGGCCATGATGGCCGGCTGCCCGGCGTACATGAACGCGTGCAGGCACAGCCCAATGGTCACGGCGGCAACGATGGCCACTGCATTGCGCGTGTCGAAGATGGGGAAGGCAAAGAAGGGCCAGCTGGCACCGAGGACGGCTCCGACCAGGTAGACCGGCTTCCGGCCCCACTTGTCCACGAGGCGTCCCACCTGCGGGATGACCAGGAAGTGCACCAGGTGGGCAATCAAGAGCGCCCGGAGGAGTGAGGACGTGTCGTACTGGTGGACGGTCTTGAGGTAAACGATCGAGAAGCTGACCACCAGGTAGTACATGATGTTTTCGGCGAAACGCAGCCCCATGGCCTGCAGAATTCCCTTGGGGTACTTACGGACCACTTCGAAGACGCCATAGCTGACGGCCTGCTCCTTCTCCACCAAGGCCTTGGCCTCCAGGAAGATCGGCGCCTCGGTGACATGGGTGCGGATGTAGTAGCCAACGAAGACGATCACCGCTGAGAGCCAGAATGCCACGCGCCAGCCCCAGCTGAGGAAATCCTCGCTGCTGAGCACGGAGGACATGATGAACAGTACGAGCGTGGCCAGCAGGTTGCCCACCGGAACGGCGGCCTGGGGCCAGCTGGACCAGAATCCGCGGGACTTAGCGGGGCTGTGCTCCGCAACCAGCAGGACGGCCCCGCCCCATTCGCCGCCCAGGGCGAAACCCTGGATGAAGCGCAGCGCGACCAGCAATGCAGGTGCCAGATAGCCGATTTCGGCGAAGCCCGGCAGGCAGCCCATCAGGAACGTTGCCACGCCGACGATCACGATTGTCAGCTGGAGCGTGGGCTTGCGGCCCAGCTTGTCACCGATCTGCCCGAACACGATGCCCCCCAGCGGGCGTGCTACAAACCCGACGGCGTAGGTGAGGAAGGCCTGGATGATGCCGTCCAGCTCATTCCCGGTGGCGGGGAAGAAGTACGTGCCGAAAACCAGGGTGGCCGCGGTGGCGTAGAGAAAAAACTCGTACCATTCCACTACGGTGCCCACCATTGAGGCGGCGACGATTTTCTTGAGTCCGGATCCTTGGGATGCAGGTCCGGCTGCCTGATGCGGCGGGCGTTGCTCTACGCTCATGGGGTTCTCCTCAGTGCATGGAATGACGCGTGCTGTGATCTTCAGCACTAATGCTTCGATGGACTTTACTGCACAGAATCGCGGCGTCCATGACCAATGGAGCACCACAACTGTGCATAATTGCAGATATGAACGCCCGTCCTGATGACCTGCTGGTCCTGCTCGAGGTGTCCCGTTCCGCCAGGTTCACTGCGGCGGCCCAGGCCCTGGGGCTGAACCACACCACCGTCGCGCGGCGGATAGCCGCTCTGGAGAAGGATCTGGGCGGCCGGGTTCTGGCCAGGGCCACCAGCGGCTGGGAGCTAACGGCGCTCGGAGCCCAGGCGGTGCTGGTGGCGGAGCAGGTGGAAGCGGCGGTGGGCGCACTCGGCACCGCCGGGCGGGCGCCCGATCCGGTCACCGGCGTCGTGCGGATGACGGCCACGGACGGGTTCAGCGCCTACATTGCCGCGCCGGCCGTCGCGCGGCTGCGGCGCGAACATCCGGGGCTGAGCGTGGAGGTGGTGACGATGACCCGGCGTGCCCTACAGCAGCGTTCCGGACTCGACATCGAGGTGGTGGTCGGTGAACCGCAGGTCCACCGGGCCGAGGCGGTCCGGCTGGGCGAGTACATGCTGGGGATGTACGCCTCGCGCGGCTACCTGGCGGATCACGGAATCCCGGCCACCATGGCCGATCTCAAGGAGCATCCGCTCGTCTACTTCGTGGATTCGATGCTGCAGGTGGATGCCCTGGACGCCCCACGGCGGCTGGTGCCCGAGATGCGGGACGGCTTCACGTCAACCAACGTTTTTGTCCATGTGGAAGCCACCCGTGCGGGAGCCGGAATAGGTTTCCTGCCCTGCTTCATGGGCGACCTCCATGACGACCTCGTCCGCCTGCTGCCTGCCGACGTCGCCGAACGACTGCCCTATTGGATGGTGCTCCGGCCCGACTCGATGCGGCGGCCTGCGGTGGCCGCCGTGGTTCACGCCCTGCGCCAACAGGTGGCCACGGACCGGGAAAGACTGCTGGGCCGCGGTTAGGGATTCCGGTTGTGGATAACCGGAATCCCGCCGCATCACCACCACCCGTCGGGGTGGATTAGTTCCCGAGATCTATTGAGGCGTGCCAGTACCGAGCGTTGGTCCTCGAGGCGGTCAACACCACCAGGCCGGTCTGACTGTTGACGTTTTGTTTCGTTGTTGTGGGGTCGTTGATGTCCTTGTCGGTGCTGCTGCTGATGATGGGCGTACCGGCGCCGCGCGCGAAGGAAATGTTGTCAAGCGGCGCCTTCTTGTAGAAGAGGGTGCCGCCGCCCTCCGGCGCGACCGCGAACATCCAAACCTGACGGCTCTCCTCGTCGATCATGACCATGGGACGGGTATGGAGGTCTTCGACAGCGCCGAACGGCGCGCTGGTCCATTTGGCGTTACTATCCCGCACCAGGAGCGCCACAAGTGTTTGGCCGACCTGCTGAGCGGATGTCTTGATCGCTGCGTAGAGGCGGCCGCTGCCGTCGCTTGTCAATTGCCTGAGGTTCAGATGGTCGTTTGCGCATCCCCCGGAGCAGTTGTTTCCTCCCCCGTGGGCGACCTCTGTCTGCCACGATTTCTCCGGCTGACCGTCCTGGTGGATGGCCAGGTAGAACCTCTTCTGGTCCAACCGCTGATTACTCCACATGACTGCGATCTTGTTGCCCTGGAAGGACGTGATTGCGGAGATGTCGTCATGGTGCGCCAAGGCGTTGCTTGTCGGTAGGACGAACGGAGTCCCCCACGCCGTGTCGCTCGTCGTCGAGTGGTTGACGTAGACGCGGTTGCTGTTGTCGGGCGAAACGACGGTGTAGGTGACCCACAACTTCCCGACGGAGTCTTTGGCCACCGTAATCGATTCCGAGCTCCCGCTGTGAAGGGTGACGGGGAATCCGGCGTCTTGTGAGTAGGTCTTCGTCGACGGGTTGTAGCTGAAGCGGTGGAGTTCTGCGGATCCGGAGGTCACCTCCGCCTGGGACGGTGCGAAACTCACCTCCGAGAGCGACGGTGGCAAATTCCACTCCGAGACCACCGTCGTGCCCGACACAACGTAGAGCTTGCCGGCCTTTGCGTCCCAGAGCGCGTCACCGCGCGCATTCGGCCGCGCGTCAACAGCCGTTTCCGTCTCCTGCCACTTCTGCGTTGCGGCGTCGAGCCGGTGGATTTTCGTCGCGTTAGCGGACGCGCTCCACATCAGTCCCCACCAACTCCCGTCCTGGAACCAGAGTTTGCTCTGGGCTTTGTCCGCGGTCGGGGTTCTGACGCCGTCGCCTGCGTATGATGGCCCGGGCTGCCCGACGTCGGCCGCCTGGGCGGCGGTGGGGGCCACGAATGCGACGGCCGCCGCGAGTAGCAGTGCGATGAAAAGGCTTAGTAGGCGCATGAGGGTGCCCTCGCCGTTATGTCGGGAGATGAGTTTGGTCATGATTGTTCTCCGATAGGAGGCAGGGCATGACGAAGGACGCCAGCGCTGTCATGAATAGCTGGAAACACGGTGCCTGCTCGGCGACGAAGAGAATTCCGGGCGGCGGCCCCCAGCCGCCCTTTCTCTTGGCAACCAAACTTAAATCCGCCCACTGGGCGTGTCAACGACTGCGCCTACCCTAAATAGAACAGAGGTAGGGGCAGGAGAAAGCGCGTCCGAGGCGGTGCTGCCGCCACGGGGTTGGACCGAGTTCTGACTGTGGACAGGGTCCCAAGGTTGGTGATCCCAAGTCATGATGGATTCACCGTTGCCGTGCGGGGCCGTAGCCGGTGCTCCTACTGTGGGTCCTGGACGACTTCCGCCGGGGACCAGCCCAGGGCGGGACCCAGCATGATGGCGATGTCGGTGAGGATCTGGACGTAGTCCTCATGATCGAAACTGAAGGGTAAGGCGAAAGCCACCTCATCGACCTCCTGGAAGCCGGCGTGTGCGTAGAGCTGTTCTGCGATCTGGTCGCTTGTGCCAAGGAGATCCGGGGCGAACAGCATCCGTTTCGGCCCCTGCGGTGCCCGGGTGCGGGGTAGGCGTTCATCCACGTACTGCTTGTACTTCTCCCGCTGGCCCGGCGACGCCGAATCGGTCGGGATGACCACCAGGCCCTGCGAGGCCCGGGCCGAGCCGTGCGCTTGATGTGATGCCGCCGCTGCTTCACGGTAGGCGCGGATCTGGGACTGCTGGATCCGGGCAAAGACAGGGTCCTGGTCCTCGTCGGGGAAGATCACGCTGCTTGAGAGCAGATTGAACCCATTCTGCGCGGCCCAGACAGCCGACTTCCTGGTCCCGGCCCCGTACCACAGGCGTTGCCGGAGGCCGGGGGAGTGCGGTTCGACGCGGTCGGAAAACTCCTCGACCACGCCCTGCTTCCCGGAGAACGCCCGTATCGGTTCACCCGCGACAAAGCGGGCGAAGCGTTCCACCCGTGCGTAGCTGAAGTCCTCCGACGCCGACGAATTCGGGTACAGCTCCTCCTTCACGGTGTCGTAGTGCATCGGTTCCCCAACACTCAGGCCCGGATTGATCCGCCCACCCGAAAGTAGATCGACCGTGGCCAGATCCTCAGCCAGGCGCAGCGGGTTTTCCCAGCCCATTGGTGTCACCGCGGTCCCGATCTCGATCCGGGAGGTGCGCTGGCTGGCGGCGGCCATCATCGCGACGGGCGAGGAGATTCCGAACTGCAGGTGGCGGTGGCGCAGCCAGGCGCTGTCGAATCCCAGCCGCTCGCCGAGTTCGATGATCTGCAGGGTCGACTCGTGCCCCTTGGCCGGATCCGCCGGATCAAACAGACCGATGGTAAGGAATCCGAGCTTGCGTAACGGGCGCGGGGAGACGGGCATGGGCTTCCTTCGAAGGATCGGTGTACGACTGACCCAAGACTATGCGCCGGGTCCCGCGGCGTCTGCGGGGAGGGAGGAAAGTTACCCTTCGCGTCATCATCGCCGTCCCGCACGAGGCCCGGGTCGAGGTGGGGCGGGCAATACAGAGGCACCATTCGGCAGGTTGCTGCATCGGGTGTCCCCACCCCCGATGCTCCTGCCAACGGAGGCAGGAGGACCCCGAAACGATGTCCGGGGTCCTCCTGCAAAGCCCGGTGCGTCGTGGGTCAGCCCCGCAGGGTGGCTGCCAGCGAGATGTCCTTGACCGCGGCAAGGGCCTGCGAGACAGGGCAGCCCTCCTTGGCGGCCTGGGCAAGGCGCTGGAAGTCCTCCTCGGAGAGCCCGGGCACGGTGGCCTCGAGCGTGAGCCGGATCGCGGTGATCCCGGTGCCGGGCTGGAAGTCCACCTCCGCCTTGGTATCCACGCGCTCGGGGGTCTTGCCTTCCTCGCCCAGTGCGTGGCTGAAAGCCATCGAGAAGCATGCCGAGTGGGCTGCGGCGATAAGTTCCTCAGGGCTCGTCTTGCCCTCGGCCTGCTCGGCGCGCGCCTTCCAGGTGACGTCGTAGGTGCCGAGGCCGGATGAATCGAGGGTGACCTGTCCCGAGCCTGAGGCGAGGTCGCCACTCCAAACGGTGTGGGCTGTGCGAACGGTAGCCATGGTTCTCCTTGCTGTTGGCCGGACACGTCGATTCGTGCCCGGGACTCAAAGTCCCATCCTAGGGAGCGCCGGGACCCGATGCCACGGGACCGGGCCTGCCGCGCCCGGTCGGGAGTGGCGGCAACCGCCAACTCCGGAAAATTGCGTTGAGCCTGGCCTCAAAGAGCGGTACCGTCGGCCGCACCAGCTGGTAAGAGATGTCGGGCCGACGAAGGGACATGATGCGTCCGGCTAGGGAATTGCTCAATGGAAACCACGTCGAGGTGCGTGAACGCCGACGCCGCCTGCCAACACCTCCGCTCACCAGGAACGGAGCCGATCGCCCCTCATCGGCTCCCCGGACGTTCCGCCCGGACATAGAGGGCCTCCGCGCGGTCGCAGTTCTACTGGTCGTGCTGCATCATGCGGGCGTGCCGGCATTGCAGGGAGGCTACGTCGGTGTCGACGTCTTCTTCGTGGTCTCCGGCTTCCTCATCACCGGCCTCCTGCTCAAAGAAGCTGAACGGAGCGGGCGGATCTCCCTCCTGGGGTTCTATGCACGACGGGCCCGGCGAATCCTGCCTGCCGCGACTCTTGTCCTCGCCGTCACAGTGGTCTCGTACTTTGCGCTGATCGGCGGTAGGAGTGCTACCCGGACCGCCGAAGACGGGCAATGGGCCGCGCTTTTTGCCAGCAATTTCCGCGAGATCTCGCAAGGGACGGACTACTGGGCCAGCGACCTTCCTCCATCTCCGTTACAGCACTATTGGTCGTTGGCCATCGAAGAGCAGTTCTACCTGTTCTGGCCGGCCGCAATGATCGCGGTCGCTGTGATCGGACGGAGAGTTCCACTACGCACGCGGCTGACGCTTTTCCTCGCTGTCACGATTGCAGTCTCCCTTGCATGGTCGGTGTACGCGACTACGGAGAACGCGGGTGCGGCCTATTTCTCGCCCTGGACGAGGATTTGGGAACTTGCGGCAGGCGCGATTCTTGCCGTGCTCGCACCGACGATCATGCGGCTGCCGGTTCTTCTTTCGGCCGTTACGAGTGTGTCGGGACTCCTCGTGATTGTGGCAGCAGCGCTCACGCTGGACGAGTACACCAGGTTCCCAGGCTCCGCTGCTGTTCTTCCGGTTGGCGGAACGCTCCTTGTGATAATCGGCGGAACAATCAGGCCGGGGCAGGGAGCCGAAGTGCTCCTGCGGTGTCGCCCGCTGCAATGGCTTGGCAGGCTCTCCTATTCGCTGTACCTGTGGCACTGGCCCGTGCTGGTCCTCGCCGTGGCGTTGCTCGGGACCCAACTGGCGATGACCACGAAGCTCGTCTTCGTCGGTGTGGCGCTGGCCTTGTCCGTCGTTACCTATAAGTACGTGGAATTGCCCGTACGGAACTCCAACTGGCTCAAGGCACGTCGGCCATCGGTCAGCGTGGGTTTCGGCGCCGCTCTGGTGGCGCTGTCACTGGGCCTCACGAGCATCCTGGTGTCGCTCCCGCCCAAGCCCTCACCCGCGTTCGGCACAGCTGCACCGGCGGCGGGCAGCGACCTGCCGACCGCTGACGAAGTGGCACAGGCCGTCGCTGACAGCGTAGACATTGCAACCTGGGCGCCGGAGCCGCCTATTGGGAGTTTCCCCTTCAATCAGCATGCGTGCATCAGGGGCCTTGATGCCCCAACAGGTAAGGCCAAATGCAGTTATGGCGACGTCAACGGCGACAAGACAATCGTTGTCTATGGCGACTCGCACGCCGAGACGTGGGCAAGGCCGCTGGGCGTGACAGCCACTGAACATGGGTGGCGCTTCGAGGTTTTTACGATGTACTCATGTCCGCCGGCCGACTTGTCGGTCTACAACTTCAAGCGCAAGGGCGCTTATCCCGAGTGCAAGGCATTCCGTGCCGACTCGCTGGAGAAGATCGAGGCACTCCGTCCGGACGTCGTCCTCATCTCGGGTCAGCATCAGGGTACGTGGCTTGAGAAGGATGGGCGCCCCGACAAGGAAAACACGGACGCCGCCTGGGAGAAGGGCCTCGCCTCCACCATCGAGTCATTGAGCGCGATAAGTGATCGGGTGGTCGTCATCGGGGACATCGCCTATGCGGAAAAGGATCCCGGGGACTGTGTCACATCGAATTCGGACGACGTCCGCCGCTGCCATACCGAGCGGAGTTACGCGGTGGACAGGGAACACAATGAGATGGAGAAGCGCGTGGCCGAGGCCGGTGGCGCGGACTACGTGGACGTCATTCCGTGGTTGTGCGCGGAGGATGTCTGTCCCGCAGTTGTCGAGGCATTCGCCACCCACCAGGATGCTCAGCACATCTCCACCAACTACGCCCTGTGGTTGCGCCGGGCTCTTGCCGACGCGGCCGGCCTGCATCCCTGACGCGGCGCCGGCAGCATGGTGCGCGGTGCCGGTGGGCCGGCGGTGTCCCGCGCGCCGCCCCGTCCGTCGGATGCAGCAGCTTGTCGGGGCTGCGTGCCGGAGCGGCCCTGTCCATCGGCCGGATGTCACCAACGTGCGGATTGTTGAATGCACGTTTGAGGCCCCGTAGGCTTTTTGGTAGATGGGGAGCGAGTTGCGAAGCTCGGAGCCCCGCCTGGGGTGTTCGTGCAGCGCACCGGCCACTGGATGGGAAAGCCATGGCTCACACTGTTCGACGCACGCAGGCGGCTGGCGGATCCTCCCGACGAGCGCCCAAGCTGCTCCGGCTCCTGCTCCTGATTGTCGCGGTTCTGGCTGCCGCCCTCGCAGCCCTCAACCTATTCGTCGCCCCGCAGGGCACCCCGGAGGCGAATGCGGCGGATGTCCCCGTGGCCCCGTCGGCCGAAACACCACCCGTTCCGAGCTCCAGTGACGCGGCAGACGACACCGCGGTCTGGATCCACCCCACGGATCCATCGCAGAGCGTGGTGATCGGTACGGACAAATTGACTACCGGAGGCGTGGGGGTCTACGACCTGTCGGGGCGCCAGCTGCACTTCTACCTGCACGGCAGCATGAACAATGTCGACCTCCGGTACAACTTCCCGCTGGGCAGCGAGCGCATTGCGCTCGTCGGCGTGACGGAGAGGAATGAGGCGTCGACCGGTGTCCGGTTCTACAAGGTGAACGTCGCGGACCGGTCCCTGGCAGAGGTAGGGCGCATTAGCACTCCAGGCAGGCCTCGCGGCTTCGGAATGTATCACTCGCCCGCCTCTGGGAAGTATTACGCCTTCGTGCATGACTTCAATACGAACGAGATAACCCAGTTCGAGCTGGACGGCTCCAACGGATCGGTTCGAGGGACGGCCGTGCGTTCATTTGACAACGGCAACAGCTCCGAAGGCATTTCGGCGGATGATGAGCTGCAACGTGTCTATGTGTCCGAGGAGGAAGTCGGCTTGTGGCGCTACGGAGCCGAGCCCGGGGACGGTTCAACCAGGACACTTGTGGATCGCACCGTGGCAACCGGTGGACGAATAGTGGACAACATCAAGAACTCCGCCATCTATTACGGCCGGAAGGGGACCGGCTACCTGGTTGTGTCGAGCCAGGGCGGATCCAACTTCGTCATCTACAACCGCGGTGACAACGCCTTCGTCGGCTCATTCAACATCAGCGATGGAGGCGGCGTCGACGGTGTGACCGGTCAGGACGGGATCGATGTCACCAATTTCCCCCTCGGACCCTCCTATCCAGCGGGACTTTTCACCAGCCAGGACCACGCCAACACCGATGCGGGCAACGACAACAGCGGCAACCAGAATCACAAGCTTGTCTCCTGGCAGCGCATCGCCGATGCTTTCAGCCCCCGGCTGCTCGTGGATACCACTTTTGATCCGCGCCAAATAGGAGCAGAGGGCGGAGGAGGCGGCCCCGGATCGGATATGACGCCCCCCGATACCTCGACTACGGGCGGTCCGTCAGGGGCCAGTAGCAGCACGTCGGCTGAGTTCACCTTCACCGCGACAGAGCCTGGGACGTTCGAGTGTGCCGTGGATGGAGGTGCCTTCGAGGGATGTACGTCGCCGAAGAAATACGCTGATCTCGCAGCTGGCCGGCACGTCTTCGCGGTGCGGGCGACCGACGCCGCGAGCAACTCCGACCCGACTCCTGCGGAAAAAACCTGGGTCGTCGATATGTCGGCGCCCCAGATCGAGAGCCTGGCACCGACGGCGGACGCCTACGTTTCCAGCGCGGCGGCTACGACGAACCACGGGGCGGCGCCGAAGCTCGCAGTGGACAACAGTGCGGTGGAGAATGCCTACCTGAAATTTGACCTGTCGGGACTCGAAGGAAGGACGATCGTCGGCGCGAAGCTCCAACTGCGGGCGACGACCAGCGGCTCGAAGGGTATGCAGAACGTCAGGTTGGTCACGGACGACACCTGGACCGAGAACGGCCTCACCTACGACACAAGGCCGGCTCTCGGCAGCAGCGTGCTGGGCAGCGTCGGACCGGTCACGGTGGAATCCGCCCATGAAGTGCCGCTGTCGGCGTCGGCCCTGCAGGGTGAGCTTGGCGGCGTGCTGTCGCTTGGCGTCGACACCACCAGCAGCGACGGGGCCGACTTTGGCTCCAGGGAGACTGCGGCCCCACCAAGGCTGGTGCTCGAACTGCAACGACCATAGGCGAACGCAGCCGGACCGGCTCCGGGGTTCACGCCGGGCACCCGGAAGGCGGTTCGGCACTGACGCGCCGCGCACCGCGGAGTAGGGTGCTCCCATGGCCCGAGAAGAAACGACCCTCGCCGTCCCCGGCCCCAACGGTCCCCGCGATGTCCGCATCTCCAGTCCCAGCCGCGTGCTCTGGCCGGAACTGGGCCTGACGAAACTCGACCTCGCACGCTACCTCCTGGACGTGCAGGAGGCGTTCCTCGAGGCCAACGGGGACCGGCCCGTCTCCCTGCAGCGGTTCTCCGGCGACATCGACGGCGAGCAGTTCTTCTCCAAGAACCCGCCCAAGGGCGCCCCGGACTATGTCCGCTCCGTGCCGGTCGTGTACCCCAGCGGCCGGTCCCACCCGCAGCTCGTCCTCGACGAGCCGGCAGCGGTGGTGTGGGCCGCGCAGATGAACACCGTCGTGTTCCACCCGTGGGCCTCCCGCGCCGGCAACCCGGACAACCCGGACCAGCTGAGGATCGACCTCGACCCTCAGCCGGGCACCGGCTTCGAAGAAGCCATTCCGGCCGCCCTCGAGCTGCGGGAGGTGCTCGCCGAGGCGGGCCTCACCTCCTTCGTCAAGACCTCGGGCAACCGCGGGCTCCACGTCTTCGCCCCGATCCGCCCGGACTCCGAGTTCCTTGAGGTCCGCCACGCCGTCATCGCCGCCGCCCGCGAACTTGAGCGCCGCATGCCCGAAAAGGTCACGACGGCGTGGTGGAAGGAGGAGCGCGGGCGGCTCGTCTTCGTCGACTACAACCAGGCGAACCGGGACCGAACCATGGCCGGGGCGTACAGCCCGCGCCCGCTCGCCCACGCCCCGGTGTCCTGCCCCCTGCGCTGGGACGAGCTCGCCACCGCCGACCCCCGCGACTTCACCATGGTGACCGTTCCGGAGCGGCTCCGCAGCGGAGGCGACCCGTGGGCCGGGATGCACTCCGATCCGGGCTCCATCGACACCCTGCTTGGTTGGTGGAACCGGGACACCGAGGCGGGCCTCGGTGAACTCCCCTTCCCGCCCGACTACCCGAAGATGCCTGGCGAGCCGCCGCGCGTCCAGCCAAGCCGGGCGCGCGCCAAGGGCTGACGCCGGCGGCATATGACGCCGCAGGTCCCTTGGGCTGGCGCTCGCCCCGAGAACTCCCGCAGAATGGAGTGGACAGGGAAAACTAGAGGAAAAATTGAGGAAACGGCGGGACGGAGGAGCGTCCCACGTTGCAGGTCGCGGTGCAGGCAGGCTGGGGTGCTGACCAACGGAAGGCTCAATCTTCCGTTGCCAAGTGGGTTTGCTGAAGTCGGGGGAGTGCAATGGCCGGATTCGATGCGATCGACGGGCCGGGGGTTAACCGGCCACCTGAGGGAGGCCGGCGGGGGGTGCCTTCCGCGCGGCCGGGCCGGGCCGCCGCTGGGGACGGACGGCCGTGAACGTGCCGGCCCCGGGAGCCCGGCGCGTGTCCTTCGTGCAGCCCTCCTCGCTGCCCGACGCCGGCCGGGTGCTCAAGGAGTTCCTTCCCCGGACCGAGGACCCGTTCCATACCCAGGAGCGGCTCCAGGGCCTGCTGTCCGCGGTGATGTCGCTCGCGGAGAACCTCAGCCTCGAGGCGGTGCTCGACCGGGTGGTGACCTCGGCCTGCCAACTCGTCGGGGCGCACTATGGGGCGCTGGGGGTGATCGGGCCCGGTGACGTGCTGACCCACTTCGTCACGGTCGGCATGGAGGAGGACCAGGCCCGGCTCGTCGGGGACATTCCCAAGGGCCGCGGGGTGCTCGGGCACCTCATCCGCGACCCACAGCGGATCCGGCTCTCCGACCTCACCGAGCACCCGCAGGCCAGCGGGTTCCCCGAACACCACCCGGAGATGCGGACCTTCCTCGGCGTTCCGGTCCGCGTGCGCGGGGTGGCCTTCGGGAACCTTTACCTCACCGAAAAGGAAGGCGGAGAGGACTTCACCGCCGAGGACGAGGAGCTTGCCGTTGCGCTGGCCGCCGCGGCCGGCGTCGCCATCGAGAACGCGCGCCTGTTCGAGGACGCGACGCGGCGCCAGCAGTGGCTCGAGGCCGGAATGGACGTCAGCGAACGACTCATGGGCAATCCGACGGCCGAAGCCGCGGGGCTTGACCTGATCGCCGACGGTGCCCTCCAACAGTCCGAGTCCGTGGTTTCGATGATCGCGTTCCCGGATCCGGGCGGCCGGGTACTGCGCTGCGGGACGGCCGTCGGCGCCAGCCACCTGGTGAAGGGCCACGCGATCGCCGTGGACAGCGCCCCCATCGCCCACCTGCTGAGCACCGGAGAATCTGTCCTGTGCCAGGCCTCGGAGCTCTGGGACGGTCCTCCCCCCGCAGCGGAACTGGGCCCGGTGCTGGTCGCGGCGCTGGGCCACAAGGGCACCCACGCCGGGATCCTCATCCTCGCCCGCCCGACCGGGGCCCCCGGCTACGGGCAGGTCGACGTCGAAATGAATGAGGTGTACTGTTCGCGGGCCGCCCTGGCCCTCGAACTCGCGCACGCCCACCTGATGCGCGAGCAACAGATCGTCTTCTCCGACCGGGACCGCATCGCCCGGGACCTTCACGACCTCGTGATCCAGCGCATCTTCGCGGCGGGCCTGAGCGTGCAGAGCCTCCGCCGCCACACCACGGACCCGGTAGCCCAGCAACGCATCAACTCGATCACCGGGGAGCTGGATGAGACGATCCGCGGGCTGCGGGACACCATCTACGCGCTGGGCGACGACGGCGGCCGCGAACGCCTCAGTTCGCGGATCGTCAGGGCCGTGCAGGACGGCACCTGGCAGGCCGGCACGACCCCGGAGCTGCAGATGCGGGGGCCGGTGGACGGCATTCCGGAACCCGTGGCGGGGCACCTGCTCGCGGTGCTCTCGGAGGGGCTCTCGAACGCGCTGCGCCACTCCGGAGCGCGCTCCATCACGATCACCGTCTCGGTGCGGGCCCGCCAGGTCAAGCTGCTCATCGAGGACGACGGGAAGGGCTTCTCCATCCCCGAACGCACGAGTGGCCTGTCCAACATGCACCACCGTGCGCTCGCCGTCGGGGGAACATTCGCCCCAGTGAGCGCCCCGGGCCACGGCACGAGGCTGTCCTGGACGGCGCCCCTGCCCAAGTAGGGACCACCGTCCAGGACCGGTGCGGGACGAAAGTCTCTGTGCACGGGGCTGAACATGGGTTGTACTTGAGGCGGACGCCGCAGTACCTTCAACGGATCGGAGCATTCGATGAGCCTCGAGGAAATCTGGGATCAGCTGGACCAACCCACGCGCCAGTGGATTACGACGAACCGAGGATGCAGGGTACTCCCACGGACCGTCACCGCGTCCATCAGCCGTGCCGCGGGGCGGCAGCTTGGGGAGTCACGCCACGGGCAGCTGGAGCTGACGGCCGAGGACCTGCGCTTTGTCGCGCTGAAGTCCGATCAGGCCGCGGGGCGGCAGATGGCGGCGCCGCTCAACCCGCCGCTTCCGCAGGGGTAGGAACAAGGGGGGAATCATGGAGCAGCATCGAACACCCCCGTTGGACATCGACATCCGGCCGCTGCCCACCAAACGCGCCGTGGCCGAGGGGGAGAGCTTTTCCGTCGACGTCGAAGCGGTGGCCGAACGCGATGTGGTGGCCGAGAAGGTCGTACTCGAGGTGGTCCAGGTGATCGACTACGGGTACGGGCGCACCAACCTGCACGGCGTGATCTACACCGCCCGCGACCGCTCCACCCACGTCATCTCGCAGCAGCCCCTGCCACCGGCCGGCCGGGTGATGGCCGGGGAGACTTACCGGACCCGCGCCGTCGTCGCCGTTCCCGGGTTGAACCTGCCCTCGGTGCGTGGCGAGCTGATCAGCATCTCCTGGATCCTCCGGGTGCGCATGTCCGCCCGGGACGACCAGGAGTCGGTGGGGGAGGGAATCTTCACAGTCCAGTCCGCGGCGGCGGGCTGCACCGCCGACGCCGCGGTGGAACCGGAGGCCAGCGGGCAGGGAACCGTCTCCCTCGAGCTCGTCGAACTTCCGACGCGGGTGCTGACCAACGGGACGCCCGTCACCGGACGGCTCCGGGTGGCGTCCCACCACGGGACGCTCCGCTCGCTCCGGGTGGGCCTGGTGATGCTTGAGGCGGTGGCCTACGGCCCGAAGCCGGAGCGGCTGCCCAGCGGCCGCCCCCAGAAGCACCCGCGCTCCGCGGAGAACACGATTGCCGAGACGCTCCTGACCGAGGGGCTGCCCGCAACCGGCACCGAGGCCGTGGTTCCGTTCACGGTCGCCACCCCGCGCTTCCTGCCGGCGCCGTCGCTCGACTCGGGGAAGTTCCGGGTCCGCTGGCAGCTGCGCATCACCGCCGACGTCGTGCACCGTCCCGACCCTCAGCTGAGGATCGGGCTCGTGGCGGTCACGGCCCCCCAAACCGCACATTCGGCCTAGCACCGGCACCCCGGTGCGCCGGGCACCACCGACGGAAAGGACCACGGGATGACTCGACGAAGGCCGGATTCGGGGGCCCGCAGGAAGTCCTTCAGGGACCTCGACCGGAACCAGCGCAGGGCGGTCATCGCCCTTGCGACGGTGCAGCTGGCGCTGATGGGCGCGGCGCTCACCGACCTCGCCCGGCGCCCCGAAGCCGCCGTCCGGGGCAGCCGCGCCGCGTGGGCCGCTGCGTGTTTCATCAATTTCGCCGGCCCCCTCGCCTACTACCTGTTCGGCCGCCGGCATCCGTCGGCCCGGCGGTGAGTAGACTCGACTCATGCAAGACGATAAGCCGGCGCTTGCCGCGGTGGTCATTGAAGACGACGACGACGTCCGTGACCTCCTTCACGCAGTGCTCACGGGGTTCGGGTTCACCGTCCACACCGCCCCCGGCGGCCAGGCCGGAGTTGAGATGGTGCGCCGCATCGCCCCGCAGGTGGTGACCCTCGACGTCGGCCTGCCCGACATCGACGGATTCGAGGTGGCACGGCGGATCCGCCGGTTCTCCTCCACCCTGATCGTCATGCTCACGGCGCGGGCGGACCCGCGCGATGAGGCCCGCGGCGTGGAGGCAGGCGCCGACGAGTACCTGACCAAGCCGTTCCGGCCCGCGGAACTCCGCCGGCGCATTGAGGACGGCCTTAACGAACGCCGCGTGCCGGTCGCCTAGGCTCACGCACCGCCCTTGCGGTGCGCGCGCCTTCAGGGGCTAGTGGCTGCGGACGCCCCGCCGGGAGATGAGCCGTGGAGCGATCCACCGGTCCGCCGCGGCTCCGGTGACGATGGAGTAGATGGCCTTGTGAAGGTAGTCGACGGTCTTTTCCCCCACCGGCCAGAGTGTCGGGGGCGCTCCGGTGCCCGTCGCGTTCTCCAGGGTCTGGTCGAACGCGAGGCGCACCACGGTGTGCGTGGCGTTCGCGACGCCCCCGCGGATGCCGGTGATTGCCCAGATGCCGCGCACGGCACCCAACGCCGCGCCCGTACCCCAGTGCATGGCGGAGTTGGCCGCGGCTGGCTTGGCCCGATCCGACACCGGCCGTCCCAGCAGGGCGCGCAGCGTCCGTCCCGGCACGTACGAGTTCGGGCGGCCGGTCAGGGCCTGCTCGAGCTTTTCCCCGAGGGTCATGACGGCGGTCCCCGCCAGGCCCGCGGCGGCCCCCTGCACCGCGGACCCAAGGATCAGGGTCAGCCGCACTCCGGTCGCACTGCGCAGCCGCCTCTTACGTCGTTTCATCCGTGCGCTCCTGTCCCGCCCGGCACGTGTCCGGCCGGTGTCGCTGCGTCGGTGCCCTACTGGTCGTTGCCGCGGGCGTCGTCGTCCTGGTCGGTGTCGATGCCGTTGTTCTCGTCATACTGCGAGGACTTCTCCGGTGAGGAGCCCCCGCCGTCCTGGGTGGCCGAATCATCGCAGCCTACGAGAAGCATTGCGCTGAAGGCGAAGATGAGCGGATATTTCTTAAGAACGTCGCCTGCCACCGTTCTCACTTCCCTCCGTCGGAATTCGTTCGCCTGTGCTTAAACCGTAGGACGGCGGATCGGGGCGGGGAAACGATTTGAGCCGGACGGACGCGGCAGCAGACGGCGCTGGCAGGGCGCGGCTCCCCGTGTTAGCGCCCTAGCGGGCGTCCCGGATGAGGTTGGTGATCCGCGCCGTCGAGAGGCGCCGGCCCTCCTCGTCGGTCATGACGACCTCATGGGTGGTCAGCGTGCGGCCGAGGTGGACGGCGGTGGCCGTACCGGTGACCGTGCCGGCGGCGACGCTGCGGTGGTGGGTTGCACTGATCTCGATTCCAAGGGCGTGCCGGCCCGGGCCGGCGTGGATTCCCGCGGCGAATGAGCCAAGGGTTTCCGCCAGCACGAGGTGGGCGCCCCCGTGGAGGATGCCCGCCACCTGCTCGTTGCCTGCGACCGGCATTCTCGCCACCATCCGTTCGGCGCTCATCTCGGAAAACGTGATGCCCATCTTCACGGTAAGGCGTCCGATCCCGTGCCGGCCCAGCCAGTCGTGCATCTCCGGTGGAACGCCCGCGGCGGTGAGCTCATCGGCGTACGGGTTGTCTGCGGAGCCGCGCTCGGGCGGCTGAGTGAAATTGTCGACCATGGGAACTAGGCTGGCACCTGTGAGTGAAACAACCAAACCTGGATCCACCCTGCCCGCCCCGACAACAGCGACGGGACAGCGCAACCGCCTCCTGGTCATCGACGGACACTCAATGGCGTTCCGGGCGTTCTACGCCCTGCCACCCGAAAACTTCTCCACCGACACCGGCCAGCACACCAACGCCGTGTACGGGTTCACCGCCATGCTGATCAACCTCATCAAGGACCAGAAGCCCACGCACGTGGCCGTCGCGTTCGACCTCGATACGCCGACCTTCCGCTCCGAGGAGTACACCGAGTACAAGGCGGGCCGCTCAAAGACCCCGGAGGAATTCCACGGGCAGGTCGACCTCATCATCAAGGTCATGGAGGCGATGCGCATCCCCACGATCTCCCTGGACGGCTACGAGGCCGACGACATCCTGGCCACCCTGGCGACCAAGGCCGCTGCCGAGGACTGGGACGTGCAGGTGGTCAGCGGCGACCGTGACGCCTTCCAGCTGGTCAACGACCGGGTGACCGTCCTGTACCCGAAGCAGGGAGTCACCAATATCCCGCAGATGGACGCCAAGGCCATCGAGGAAAAGTACTTCGTGCCGCCGCACCAGTACTCCGACCTCGCCGCACTCGTGGGGGAGAGCGCCGACAACCTGCCCGGCGTGCCCGGCGTCGGGCCCAAGACCGCCGCCAAGTGGATCCGGCTCTACGGCGGGCTCGAGGGGATCCTCGAGAACCTTGACTCCATCGGCGGCAAGGTCGGCGACGCGCTGCGGGCCCACGCCGACGACGTCCGGCGCAACCGCCGGCTGAACCGGCTGCTCACCGACCTTGAGCTGCCCGTGGACCTCGACGCGATGGCCTCCCAGCACCCCGACCGCTCCGCCGTGGAGGACCTTTTCGATTCGCTGCAGTTCAACACGCTGCGCAAGCGGCTGTTCGACCTGTTCGGTGAGGAGGAGGTCGAGGAGACCGGCGATGAGCTGACCCCACCCCCGCACGTCGTCCTCACGGACGCCGCGCCCCTGGCCGCGTGGCTGACCTCGACCAACCAGGCCCTGGCCGCCGTCCATCTGGCCACCGAGGCCACCGCCGGCGGAACCGACGTCACCGGCATCGCGATCGTCACCTCCACCTCCGCGGCCTTCGTGCCGCTGGAGGGCCTCGACGCCGAGGCCGAGCAGGTGCTCGCGCACTGGCTGGCCGACCTCGATGCGCCCAAGGTGGTCCACGACTTCAAGGAGGCCTACAAGCTGCTCGCACCGCGCGGACTGCACCTGGCCGGTGAGGTGGACGACACGGCCATCTCCGGGTACCTCATCCAGCCCGACCGCCGCAGCTACGACCTGGCCGACCTGAGCCAGTACCACCTGCGCCTGTCCCTGGGCGCCGCTCCCGGCAATACCTCCGGCCAGCTCGCCCTCGAGCTCGGCGAGAAGGACACCGCCGGTCCCGCCGTGATGCGCGCCTTCGCCGCGCTCCAGCTCAGCGAGCACTTCGCCGGCCAGCTCGTCGAGAAGGGAGCCAACCAGCTCCTCGGGGGGCTCGAGCTGCCGCTGTCGGAGGTCCTCGCCGAGATGGAGCTCACCGGCGTCGCCGTCTCCGTGGAACGCCTCGACCGGCTCCTCGACGACTTCTCCAAGACCATCAGCACAGCCGGCGCCGAGGCCTTCCGGATCATCGGCAAGGAGATCAACCTCGGCTCGCCCAAGCAGCTGCAGACGGTGTTGTTCGAGGAACTCGGACTGCCGAAGACGAAGAAGATCAAGACCGGGTACTCCACCGACGCCGACGCCCTGACGGACCTGATCGTCAAGACCGGCCACCCGTTCCTCGAGCAGCTCCTGGCCTACCGCGACGCCACGAAGCTCCGCCAGACCGTGGAGGGCCTGCGCAAGTCGGTTGCCGAGGACGGGCGCATCCACACCACCTACGCCCAGACGGTCGCCGCGACGGGCCGGCTGTCCTCGATCAACCCGAACCTGCAGAACATCCCGGTGCGCTCGGACGAGGGCCGGCGGATCCGCGAGGTGTTCGTCGTCGGGAAGGGCACCGATGGCACCCGCTACGAGACCCTGATGACCGCCGACTACTCGCAGATCGAGATGCGCATCATGGCGCACCTCTCCGGGGATGAGGGCCTGATCTCGGCGTTCCGCGAGGGGGAGGACCTCCACCGTTTCGTCGGCTCCCACATCTTCGGGGTGGCGCCCGAGGAGGTCACCAGCGCGATGCGCTCCAAGGTCAAGGCGATGTCCTACGGCCTGGTGTACGGGCTGAGCTCCTTCGGGCTCTCCAAGCAGCTGGCCATCTCCGTCGACGAGGCGCGGACCCTGATGCGCGATTACTTCGAGCGGTTCGGCGCGGTGCGCGACTACCTGCGCGGGATCGTGGAGCAGGCCCGCAAGGACGGCTACACCTCCACCATCGAGGGCCGGCGCCGGTACCTCCCGGATCTCTCCAGCGACAACCGCCAGCTGCGCGAGATGTCCGAGCGGGCGGCACTGAACGCCCCCATCCAGGGGTCGGCCGCCGACATCATCAAGAAGGCGATGCTCGGCGTGGACGGCGCCTTGAAGGCCAAGGGCCTGTCCTCGCGCATGCTGCTGCAGGTGCACGACGAACTGGTCCTCGAGATCGCCGAGGGGGAGAAGGACGTCGTGGAGGCGCTGGTGCGCGAGCAGATGGCCGGCGCGGCGGACCTCTCGGTGCCCCTCGACGTCTCCGTCGGCACCGGGCTGAGCTGGCACGAAGCGGCGCACTGACGAACCGCGGGCTGTGGTGGAGGGCGGGGAATCCGGCTAGGGTCTTGGAGCGTGAGCACACAGACGACGACGCCGGACACCTCCACCGAACTGCGCCTTGAGAGGTTCCAGGTCACGGAAGAGGAGGACACCTCGCCGGACGGGCGGTTCGCGAACTGGTCCTACGCCATGAGGGTCGGCTTCTTCGAGCCCCGCGTCGATCCCGAGGACCTTCCGGCCTATGCGAAGGCGTTCACCGCCGACGGGCGGGTGCTGGTCGGCGTGCACGACGACGCACCCGGCGCCCTGTCCGTGGACGGGTCCGTGCCCGTGGCGACCTACGCCTCGATGCGCAACACCGTCAACGCCGGCGGGCCGGAGCCGCTCCAGGCGCACCTCATCACCTCCGTCACGGTCCGGCCCTCCCACCGGCGCCGCGGCCTGCTGCGCCGGATGATGACCGAGGACCTCGAGGATGCCGCGGCCGCCGGCGTGCGCCTGGCGGTGCTGACGGCGTCCGAGGCCACCATCTACGGGCGGTTCGGCTTCGGCTGCGCCACCTTCACCTCAAGCGTCACAGTGAACGTGCGGGAGCGCTTCGCCGTGCTCGGCACCCCCACCGGGCGGACGGAGCTGGCCGAGCCCGGCTCGGTCGCCGCGCTCTCGGCGGAGGTCTTTGCCCGCTTCCACCGCCGGACCCGCGGCTCGGTCGGGCGGCAGTATTCCTACGCCCGGCGGGTCTCCGGCGAATGGGGGCGCGAGCGTCCGGTCGAGGACCGGGCCGTGCGCACCGCCGTGCACTACGACGACGCCGGGAACGCCGTCGGCTACGTGGCCTACCGGTTCGAAGGCTGGTCGAAGGAGCCCTACACGGTCAGCATTATCGACCTCGTCGCCGGCACCGAGGAGTCCTACCTCGCCCTGTGGCGCTACCTCGGGGCGCTCGACCTTATCCAGGAGATCACGTGGGACGGCGCGGCCGTCGACGACCCGCTGCCCTGGGCGCTTGCGGACCGCCGCTGCTACCGGGTGACCGGTGTCGAGGACGTCCTGTGGGTCCGCCTGCTCGACGTCGCGAAGGCCCTCGAGGGGCGCGGCTACCGCAGCGCCGGGCGGCTCGTGCTCGAGGTGGCCGATCCGATGGGCATCGCAGGGGGGACCTACGAGCTGGCCGTAACAGGCGGCCGGGCACGGGTGGAGCGCGTCGACGCCGACTCGGAGGTCGACGTGGCCCTGGACGTCGCGGCGCTGGGGTCGCTCTACCTGGGCGGGGTCAGCCCCGCGGCCCTCGTCGGAGCCGGGCTGGTGGAGCAGCGCACCGAGGGGGCCCTCGAGCGGCTGAACGACCTGTTCCGGGACGCCGAAAACCCCTACTGCATCACCCATTTCTAGGCGGGCGGAGCCTGGGAGGCACCCGACGGCCCGCTTTGACGGGGTTGGCTCCCGCCGTTAGACTAGACGGGCGCGTATTGCGCTGTGGTTCGGGCCGGCATCCGCCGTGCGAGTTCCGGCGCAATACCAATAGAACCGCTTTTTAGGTTTTATCCAATCTGTCCGCTTCCGGACAACGGATTCCCCTGGATGGCCCGGCCTTTTGGCCGGTTCTTCCAGCGTCCGCACTGACCGGATCAAGAAAACTTCCACAACGGAGCCCCAACTACATGACCATCACCACCACCGAGAAGCAAGGTGCCCCGCAGGTCGCTATCAACGACATCGGCACCGCTGAGGACTTCCTCGCAGCAGTCGACGCGACGATCAAGTACTTCAACGACGGAGATCTCGTCGAAGGCACAGTCGTCAAGGTCGACCGCGATGAGGTCCTGCTCGACATCGGTTACAAGACCGAGGGTGTCATCCCTTCCCGTGAGCTTTCCATCAAGCACGACGTCGACCCCGGAGACGTCGTCTCCGTTGGCGATCAGGTCGAAGCACTGGTGCTCACCAAGGAAGACAAAGAAGGCCGTCTGATCCTGTCCAAGAAGCGCGCTCAGTACGAGCGTGCCTGGGGCGACATCGAAAAGGTCAAGGAAGAAGACGGCGTCGTCACCGGTACCGTCATCGAGGTCGTCAAGGGTGGTCTTATCCTCGACATCGGCCTGCGCGGCTTCCTGCCCGCATCGCTCGTCGAGATGCGCCGTGTGCGCGACCTGGCTCCGTACATCGGCCAGCAGATCGAAGCGAAGATCATCGAGCTCGACAAGAACCGCAACAACGTTGTGCTCTCGCGTCGCGCCTGGCTGGAGCAGACCCAGTCCGAGGTCCGCTCGACCTTCCTCAACAAGCTCGAAAAGGGTCAGGTCCGCCCGGGCGTCGTGTCCTCGATCGTCAACTTCGGTGCGTTCGTGGACCTCGGCGGCGTCGACGGCCTGGTTCACGTTTCCGAGCTGTCCTGGAAGCACATCGACCACCCGTCCGAGGTTGTCGAGGTCGGCCAGGAAGTCACCGTCGAGGTTCTCGAGGTCGACCTGGACCGCGAGCGTGTCTCGCTCTCGCTGAAGGCCACGCAGGAAGATCCCTGGCAGACCTTCGCCCGGACGCATGCGCTGGGTCAGGTTGTTCCCGGTAAGGTCACCAAGCTGGTTCCGTTCGGTGCGTTCGTCCGCGTCGAAGACGGCATCGAAGGCCTGGTCCACATCTCGGAGCTGGCTGTCCGCCACGTTGAGCTTGCAGAGCAGGTCGTTTCCGTTGGCGACGAGCTCTTCGTCAAGGTCATCGACATCGACCTCGAGCGCCGCCGCATCTCCCTCAGCCTCAAGCAGGCCAACGAGGGCGTCGACGCCGACAGCACCGAGTTCGACCCGGCGCTGTACGGTATGGCTGCCGAGTACGACGAAGAGGGCAACTACAAGTACCCCGAGGGCTTCGACCCCGAGTCGAACGAATGGCTCGAAGGCTACGAGACCCAGCGCGCCGCCTGGGAGGCTCAGTACGCCGAGGCCCAGGCCCGCTGGGAGTCCCACAAGAAGCAGGTTGTGCAGCACGCGTCCGACGACGCCGCCGCAGCGAACGAGCCTGTCGAGTCGAACGCAACGAGCTACTCTTCGGAGCCCGTCGCCGCCGAGACCGGTTCGGGAACGCTTGCTTCGGACGAGGCGCTTGCCGCTCTCCGCGAGAAGCTGACCGGAGCCTAAACCCTCCGGCTGACGCCGAATAAGAGAAGGACCCCCGCCGTTTGGTGGGGGTCCTTCTTTTTGCCGTCGGAGGCCCCTGTGCCCTCCCATCGAGGACAAAGTATTGACCGGTGGATGGCCCTCCGGGGCGTCAGTGCTGCGTCCTCGATGGGCGCCGGCGCGTCCGGGCTCCTGCCTGAGACGTCCGGTCAGCGGCGGACCGAACAGGTCACCGTGAACCGCGGGTTGCGGTCGACCTGGCGGGTGGGGCCGACAATCCGGGTGAGCACGGGCCGGTAGGCAAGGTGGCTGTTCCACACGGTCCAGAGTTCCCCGCCCGGAGCGAGCACCCGGGCGGCGTCGGTGAACAGCTTCACCGCGATGCCGGCATGCACTGTGGCGCCGATATGGAACGGCGGGTTCAGCACGACCAGCCGCGCCGACGAATCCGGCTGGGACGACAGGGCGTCATCGCGCACGACCGCCACCCGGTCCAGGACACCGTTTGCCCTCAGCGTTTCCCGCGTCGACGCGACGGCCGACGCCGACTGGTCCGACGCCGTCACCCGCAGCCCGGGCCGGGTCAGCGCCAGGTAGGCGGCGATGGCACCGTTGCCGCAGCCCAGGTCGATGGCGGAATCGGTCTCCGCGGCGGCAGCGAGATGGGGGAGCAGGAAGCCGGTCCCGGGATCGAGGGCGGCGCCACCGAACGTCTCACCGAAGGCGTGCAGGATCAACGGGCGGGGGAGTCCGACGTCGTGACGGGCGGTGGTCGGGAACACCGGCCCGCCCACGGGCAGCGGGAGCGACGCCGTGATAACCCGGGATTTCTGCCGGGCCAGTCCCGCCGTGACCGAGCCGAAGTACTTCTGGAGCACGGCGGTCATGGCCAGGCTCATGTGCTTGACCCGCCCGCCGGCGTAGACGGTGACGGCCGGGTCCGCATAGGCGGCGATGTTCCAGGCCGCCTCCTCGAGGGCGTCGAGGGAGCGCGGCAGCTGGAGCAGCACGGTGCGGGCCCCGCGCAGCAGGTCCGGCCCGAGGTCCTGCGGCTCATACCGTCCCACGGCCCCGAGGGCAGCGGCATTGCGGGCCAGCGCCAGCTCGTGGGAGAGCGGGTCCTGGTACACCCGGGGACGGGGGACCGAGTGGCGAAGGGCCGCCCCGAGGGTGAGGGCACCGTACCGGTCACCGAGCAGGACGACGCCGTCGGGTTCCGAGGCGAACCGGGCGGCCGCCGAGTCGAGCAGCAGCCGGTCGGTGGCGTCGTAGGCCTGGAGGTTCGGCGCCTCGACGTCGGGTCGGCGGCTCAGGCGGTCGAAGTCGAACTCAGTCAAGGTCCACCCACCTGGTGCCCGCCGGCCGGGACACCGACCGTCCCGCGGTTACCGCCGCGAGGCGCCGCTGGAACTCCTCAAGACTTTCGGGGTCCGGTGGGAGCGCCACCTCGATGAGCGCCTCCTCCGCGGCATAGGAGGTGCCGAGCACGACGGTGGCGGCGGCCCGAAGGTCGTTCTCGACGCGTCCCGCATCCGCGTGCGCCACCGGCACCGTGTGCAGTGCGAGCAGGCTCCGGCGGCGGAACGGCGCACGGTCCAGGGCCTGGGTGACGGAGGAGGAGTAGGCGCGGATCAACCCGCCCGCGCCCAGCAGGATGCCTCCGAAGTACCGCACCACGACGGCGGCGGTGTCGCTGAGGTCGGCTGTCCCAGACGCCGCACCGTGCCGGGTCAGTGCCTCGAGCATCGGGACGCCGGCGGTGCCGGCTGGTTCGCCGTCGTCGTGGGCCCGCTGGACGGAGCGGCCGGGCCCGATCAGGTAGGCGCTGCAGTGGTGCCGCGCCGTCGGGAACTCGGTGCGCAGCTGTGCCAGGAGGCCGTTGGCTTCGGCTTCGGTTTCAATCCCGCGCAGGACCGTGATGAACGGGGACCGGCGGATCTCCAGCTCGTTCCGGAATTCGCCCCGGACCGTCGAGTAGGCGGTGGGGTGCCGGTGCGGAGCGGTCATTCCTGTAATCCTAGCCGTTGGAGCGCGGTGTCCGGCTCCGAGGGAGCGGAAGCCCCGAAGCCGGACCGTCCCCTATACGGAGTCGCGTCCGTCGGCTCCGCCGCCTTCGTCCGGGGCCCACTCCCGGTCGCCGTCCTGCCCGTCCTCGATCCGGGCGAAGCTGCCCTGGCGGTGGCCACCGGGCCCGGAGGCGGCCGCCTTGTCCGCCGCGTCCACCACGCCGTCGGCGAAAGCGATGGCGGCGCCGTACCCGCCCGGCCCGGAACCCGGGCCGGGGGAGTCCGCGGGCTCGGACGCATCGGTGCTGTACGGCGCCCGGGGCGGCGGCCTGTCGTCAATCAGCTCGTTCGCCGCGTGGGCGAGCAGGTCCCGTTGCAGCGGGGGCAGCGTGAACGAGCCGTGGAGATATGCCTCGACTTCGTACTCCCCGGCGTCGCCGCCGATGGCGAAGAAGTGGAGCCAGAGCTCACCGACGCTGATGCGGGCGTGCCGGATCGCCCGGAGGAGCAGGAGCCGCTGGTGCTCGTGGTCTGAGGGATTCTCCATGTGGACTCCTCAGCGGCGGACGTTGGCGGATCCGTCAATCACGCCGGCGGCAACGGTGAGCAGGTCGGTCGTGCTGCGGATGGCCGCGTTGAGGAGGCTCCGCATCGCCTCACCAGGGCTGGCGCGCCGACGCTCCATGAGCATCCCGCAGGCGGTATGGATACTGTCCCTGCTGTGCACGGCCTCCTGGAGGGTTCTGCCAAGCTCGGCCGGTGTCTTGCCGGGCTGGGCATTGCCGAGCAGGACGGCCGCCGGGGCTGCCAGCAGCGCGAGCTGCCTCCGGGCCTGGTCCGAGAAGGCGTTGGGCAGCGGCGAGTAGACCTTCAGTGCCCCGATGGGGCTGCCGTCGTGGATCAGGGCGGTGCTGAGGGTCGAGCGCAGGGGGAGGTCCACGACTGCGGCGCACCACTCCGGCCACCGCGTCTCGGTGGAGACGTCGTCGATCTGGTCGGTCGAGCCTGCGGCCCGGGCCGTAAGGCACGGGCCCTGGCCGAGCTCGTACTGGAATTCATCGGCCCGCGCGACAACCTGGTCGGTGTAACCGGTGCTGCCCGCACGGCCCTGGACGCCGAACAGGCTGACGCCTGCGCCAAGGGATCCGGCCACGGACTTCTTGACGGCTTCAGCGGGGGCCTCGACGGCCGGGGCCGCCTTGCTCTCGGTGAGGAGCAGGCCCTTCAGCCGCGCGAGAACCGATGTCAGGTCATCAAGCGGTACGTTCATTGTCGACGCTCCATGCGGCTCGGATCCGATGTTCGGCAACTGGTTTCAGCTTACACAGCCGCCTCCCGCGTTCCCGGGCCGCCGCCAGTGCCCGGTCAGATCACCAGCAGCCCCGCAGGGGCGCTGCAGGCCTGGTCGCACATGGTGAAGACGGCCTCCTGGGAGAGCGCGGCCGCCTGGGCCACGTCGGCGACGCTGCTGCCGCCGTCGATGGCCTCCAGGACGATCGCCTGAAGCAGGCTGGCCGCCTGGTCGCGGCTGAACTCCGCCGACTCCAGCTGTGCTGCTGCGACGGCCAATGACTTGAGGTGGTCCATGCTCATGCGGTGATCCTTACCGGGTGCGGCTGAGCCGCTGGTTCCAAAAGAGGGGCCGGGCCGGCTGGGGAGGGGCTGGCCCGGTGCGGACCTTCCCCGCTCGATGCGTGGGTGGTCCGGTGTGGGGCGGCGTCGACCGGTGTGCTGAGCCGGTTCAAAAGAGGGGCGCCCGCCGGTGTCGGCCGGCTGTGCGGCGGTGCTGCTTCTAGCCGGGAGTCGGCAGATGATGTTCCATGGCTTCGCTCCGTGACGGGCTCCATGGCCGGCTGCTCAACCTCTCCCAGATTATGGGCAGGGGCGGTGGTTGGCAATAAACAAACCGGCCGCCGCGCAGGTGCGCCAGTACTGCTTGCCGGGCATATTGGGCCCTTTGTACGCTGGCGGAACGGCGGAACCGAGGAGGAGAACATGAGCGAGTCCCCTGCACGCGGCGAACTGCCGCTGGCCGACTACGCCCACATCCCGCTTGGCACACTTCCTTCGCGTATCACCTCGCTCGATGAGGGCGGGCTGGAGGCGTTGCTGGCCTACGAGCGGGAGCACGGGAACCGGCTGCCCGTGACCCAGGTGCTCGAGCACCGGCTGCAGGCGGTGCGCGACGGCGCGGAACTGGCCGACGCCTCGGCGCAGAGCCTGCCGGAAATGGGTCAGGGGCAGGCGGGGTCCAGGGTGAGCCCGGCGACGTCCGGACCGCCGATCAACCCGCCGTCGCAGGGCGACCCGACCAACCCGGCGCAGCCGCGCTGACCCGGCCGTGCCCGGCTGACACTGCCGCCCGCAGTCAGCCGGCCGCGCGCAGCAGACCTTTCGCCGCCACGAGTTCCAGGGACAGCGTCCGGTAGCCGGTGGTTTCGAAGAGTACAGTCACCGTGCCCTCTTCGTAGCTCATCACGGTGCCCGAACCCCACTCGGCATGCTCCACCTTCGACTGGACCGGGTAGGGAACGTCCGCATCGGGCTGCTGCCGGTTCACCTCGACGGACCCTTCCGCGCAGTTGTCGCAGTGCCCGCAGGGTCCGTCGAACGCCTCGCCGAAGTAGGCGAGCAGGAACTGCCGCCGGCAGCCCCGCGACTCCGCATACCGGCGGGACATCTCAACCCTTGAGGTATCGATGGTCTCCCGGATCTGCGCCTGCTCGACCGCACGTTCCGCGGCCTCACCCGGGGAAAGGTCCACTGCGCTGTACCCGGCTGCGCCGGCGCGGACGGCGCCCGCGGCCTCAAGCAGGTTCACCAGGCCGGCCGCCTTGCGCTGGCTCAGTCCCGTCCGGGCGCGCAGTTCCTTGAGGTCGGTCGCATCCTCCTGCGCCCTGAGTACGGCGAAGAGCTGCTCGAGCCCCTCCCGGTCCGCGGTCTTGGCGGCGAAGAACCGGCGCAGGGAGAGGTCCTCGGGCCGGTAGTGGAGGGTGGCCGTGGCGGGCCCGCCGTCGCGCCCGCCCCGCCCGATTTCCTGGTAGTAGCTGTCCAGGGAGTCGGCCACGGCCTCGTGCACCACGAACCGAACGTCAGGCTTGTCGATGCCCATGCCGAACGCGGTCGTGGCCACCACCACCTCGAGCCGGCCGTCCAGGAACCCCTCGTGGACCTGCTCCCGCTCTCTGCTGCGCCGGCCGGAGTGGTAGGCGGCGGCGTTGATCCCGCGCCCGGACAGCTCCTGCGCGAGGGTGTCCGCGGCCTTCCGGGTGGCGACGTAGACCAGCCCGGGCTTCTCCAGCGCCTCCACCTGCTCGAGCACCGCCCGGTGCTTGTCCGCCTCCTGGACGTGGGACGCCACCTCCAGGTACAGGTTGGGCCGGTCGAAGCCCTCGACGAGGATCACCGGGTCGCCAAGGCGTAGCTGCGCGGCGATCTCCTCCTGGACCGGTGTGGCCGCGGTCGCCGTGAGGGCCAGAACGGGGCAGGGGAGCGAGTCCGCGAGGGTGCCCAGCTGAAGGTAGTCGGGCCGGAAGTCATGCCCCCACGCCGAGACGCAGTGCGCCTCGTCGATGACCAGCAGCGACACCTCAAGGCTGCGCAGGCGCTCGGCGACGTCCTCCCTGGCCACCTGCTCCGGGGCGAGGAACAGGAACTTCGCCCGCCGTTCCTCATCGGGCTCCCCGGCCGCCTCCCAGGCCTCGTCGGTTTCGGACCGGTTCAGCCCGGAATTCACGACGTACGCACGGCCCGCCCCGGCGCTGGCGTTGATGGCGTCGGCCTGGTCGTGCTGGAGGGCGATCAGTGGTGAGATGACGACGGCGACGCCCGGGAGCGCGAGCCCCGGCAGCTGGTAGATCGCCGACTTTCCGGATCCGGTCGGCATCACGCACAGGGCGTTCCTCCCCTCCAGCAGGGCCTGCATCGCCTGCCGCTGCCCGGACCGGAGGTCCTCCCACCCGAAGACGGTGGATGCCATCTCCTCGAGGTCCGAAAGTGTTGCTGTCATAACCTCCCCTTGCAATGTACTAAGCCTACTTAGCGTAATGGGCGGGGCCGCCGGTGCGTGTCCGGGTTTGGGGTTGACAGGCGCAGCCTTCCTCCGCGCTACCCTTGGCGGATGCTGAGAGTTGGATTGACCGGAGGGATCGCCGCGGGAAAGTCCCTGGCCGCCGGGCGGCTGCGGGCGCTGGGCGCCGTCGTCATCGACGCCGACGCCCTCGCCCGGGAGGTGGTGGAGCCCGGGTCGGAGGGACTTGCGGAGGTGCTCGGGGCCTTCGGGGCGCACCTCGCCGCCGCCGACGGCTCCCTCGACCGCAGGGCGCTGGGCGACATCATCTTCGCCGACTCCGGGGCGAGGGAGCGCCTGAATGCGATCCTGCACCCCCGCATCCGGGCCCTCGCCGCGGCCCGCACCGCCGCGGCCCCGGCCGGCGCCGTCGTGGTCGAGGACCTGCCGCTGCTCGTGGAGACGGGTCAGGTGGCCCGCTTCCACCTCGTCGTGGTGATCGATGCCCCCGAAGCCCGGCGCGTCGACCGGATGGTGCGCCTGCGCGGAATGAGCCCGGAGGCGGCGCTCAGCCGGATCCGCGCCCAGCTCGGCTCGGAGGAACGCAACGCGGCGGCCGACGTCGTGATCGGCAACGCCGGCCGCGAGGCCGACACCCTGGCGCACCTCGACGCCCTCTGGCAGGACCGGCTCCTGCCCTTCAACGCGAACCTGCTCGCGGGGATCCCGGCGCCCCGCGCCGCGGCGGCCCCGGTGGATCCTGACCCGCGCTGGCCGGCGCAGGCGGAACGGCTGGGCGCCAGGCTCCGCTCCGTCGACCCCCGCGTGCTGGACGTCGAACACACCGGGCCGACGGCGGTGCCCGGCCACCGGGCACCGGATATCCTCCAGCTCCGGGTTGCCGTGGCCGCACCGGCCGACGCGGACGCCCTGCGGCCGCTGCTGGCCGCCGCCGGGTTCCCTCCCGCCTCCCGGGGATCCGGCCTGCCCGGCACGGGCACCGCCGCCCGCCTGCTGGCCGTCCACTCGAGCGCCGATCCCGGCCGGGCCGCCGACGTCCATGTCGGGCTGCCGCACCCGGCGGGGGTTCCCGGCGCCGGATGAGGGCGGGGCGGGCCGGAGCGCGCGCCGGTTCAGCCGCCAGCAAAGCGGAAGCTGATTGTCCGCATAACGCGCTAACGTACTAGATATGAGTCTTGCCCAGGAGATCAAGCGGGTCGTAGCTCCCTTCGAAGTCATCAGTGAATACCAGCCGGCAGGCGACCAGCCGGCGGCCATCGCCGAACTGAGCACCCGGATCAAGGCCGGGGAAAAGGACGTGGTGCTCCTCGGCGCCACCGGCACTGGAAAGAGCGCGACGACGGCCTGGCTGATCGAGCAGGTGCAGCGGCCGACCCTCGTGCTGGTCCAGAACAAGACACTCGCCGCGCAGTTGGCGAACGAGTTCCGTGAGCTGCTGCCCAATAACGCCGTCGAATACTTCGTCTCCTACTACGACTACTACCAGCCCGAGGCGTACGTCCCGCAGACGGACACCTTCATCGAAAAGGACTCCTCGATCAACGAGGAGGTCGAGCGGCTGCGGCACTCGGCTACGAACGCCCTGCTCACCCGCCGCGACGTCGTCGTGGTCGCCACTGTCTCCTGCATCTACGGCCTCGGCACCCCCGAGGAGTACATCGCGAAGATGGTGACCCTGCGCAAGGGCCAGGAGATGAACCGCGACGCCCTGCTGCGCCAGTTCGTGGGCATGCAGTACACCCGCAACGACATGGACTTCCACCGCGGCACCTTCCGGGTGCGCGGGGACACCGTGGAGATCATCCCGATGTACGAGGAGCAGGCCCTCCGCATCGAGTTCTTCGGCGACGAGGTCGAGAACATCTACACCCTCAACCCGCTCACCGGCGACGTAATCCGCGAGGAGGAGGAGATGTACGTCTTCCCGGCCTCCCACTACGTGGCCGGACCCGAACGCATGACCCGCGCGATCAAGGCCATCGAGGACGAGCTGCAGGTGCGCCTGGCCGAGCTCGAATCCCAGAACAAGCTGGTGGAGGCCCAGCGGCTGCGGATGCGCGTCACCTACGACCTCGAGATGATGGAGCAGATGGGGTTCTGCAACGGCATCGAGAACTACTCCCGGCATATCGACGGGCGCGGGCCGAGCAGCGCCCCGCACTGCCTGCTTGACTACTTCCCCGACGACTTCCTCCTCGTCGTCGACGAATCCCACGTGACCATCCCGCAGATCGGGGCGATGTACGAGGGGGACATGTCGCGCAAGCGTACCCTCGTCGACCACGGGTTCCGGCTGCCGTCGGCCATGGACAACCGGCCGCTGAAGTGGGACGAATTCCTCGAGCGCATCGGGCAGACCGTCTACCTCTCGGCGACGCCGGGCAAGTACGAGCTCGGGAAGTCCGACGGGTACGTGCAGCAGATCATCCGGCCCACGGGCCTGGTCGACCCGGAGATCGTGGTCAAGCCCACCAAGGGGCAGATCGACGACCTGCTCGACGAGATCCGCACCCGCACCGAGCGCGATGAGCGCGTGCTGGTGACGACCCTGACCAAGCGCATGTCGGAGGACCTCACGGGATACCTCCTGGAGCACGGGGTGAAGGTGGAGTACCTTCACTCCGACGTCGACACCCTGCGCCGGGTGGAGCTGCTGCGCGAGCTGCGGATGGGGACCTTCGACGTCCTGGTGGGCATCAACCTGCTGCGCGAGGGCCTCGACCTGCCGGAGGTGTCCCTGGTCAGCATCCTCGACGCCGACAAGGAAGGGTTCCTGCGCAGCTCCACCTCCCTGATCCAGACGATCGGGCGCGCCGCGCGCAACGTGTCGGGCCAGGTGCACATGTATGCGGACCGGATCACCGATTCGATGGCGCGGGCCATCGACGAAACGAACCGGCGCCGCGCGATCCAGGTGGCGCACAACCTGGAGCACGGGATCGACCCGACGCCGCTGCGCAAGCGCATCGCGGACATCACCGACACGATCAACCGGGAGGACGCCGACACCCGGGAGCTCCTCGAGGCCGCCGCGAAGGGGCGGAAGAAGAAGCCCGGCCAGGGCGTGCACCGTGAGGGTCTGGCCGCGGTGCCGGCCGAGGACCTCACTGACCTCATCCAGCAGCTCACCGACCAGATGCACGCCGCGGCCGCTGAGCTGCAGTTCGAACTGGCGGCCCGGCTCCGGGACGAGGTGGGGGACCTGAAGAAGGAACTCCGGCAGATGCAGACGGCCGGGCACGCCTAGCACCATGCCGGAGCGGGGGGACGGCTTCGCGGAGATCCGCGTGCACGGAGTCGGGGAGCAGGAGTACCTGAGCAGCATCACCAGTGCCCGGGTGACCCGGCTCAACCCCTGGGCCGAGGCCGTCGACCCGCCGCTGCTTCCGCGCCACCGCCTGAGCCTGATCAACTGGTCGCGGTCCAATCGCAGGAGGACCGGCTTCCTGTGGTACCTGGCCTTCCCGTTCACACTGGCCAACGTTGCCGGCCGCATGCTCGAACGCCCCGGGCACGCCACCGCCGCGCCGTCGGCGGTGCTGCTGCAGGTGGGCTCGATGCTGCTCACCCTCAGCCAGCTGGCCTGGCTGGTGGTCCTCGGCGAGACGGTCCTCGAACACCTGGCCGGCCCCCTCGGTCTGCAGGGCTCCGCCGAGGGTCCGGCCCGGGGAACCCCCGCCGCCGCGGCGGCGGCGCTGGCCGCCTTCGTCGCGTACCGCTGGCTCCGGGTCATCCGGGTGCAGCGGGAGGTGCCCAAGCGCAGCCGCGCCTCGGCCCTTCTCCACGCCGGTGCCCTGCTCGCGGCCGGAGCGCTGCTGGCGCTGACGCTCCCGGCGGAGACCGTCTCCCCGGCGTGGCCCTCGACCCCCGGCCCCGATGCCGTCCCGCGCCTCGACGCCATGGCGCTGTGGATCGCCCTGAGCCTCGGTGTCCTGATGCTGCCCACCATCGTCAGCCCGCTGCGCCGGCCCGCCTGGGTGGGACCAACCGGCCGCTTCCCGGCCCCGGAGGGCGCCGCGGCCGGTCTGCTGCTGCTCGCCCTGTTCCTCATGCACTCGGTCAACGCCCTGGTCCGGATGCTCCTGGACGGCCTCCTCGGATACGTGGTGCGGCTGTTCGGCGGCCAGGAGTACGCCGCCCGCACCGCACGCGTGCTGCTGGCCTGGGACGACCCGCTGGATGCCGGCGACAGCCGGCTCGACCTGTTCCCGCTGCTCGCCCTGATCGCCCTGGCCGGACCTGTGCTCACCGCCGCGGTCGCGCTTCTACTGGACCGGCGGCTCGGGCTGCGGCCACTCTTTGGTACCCGGGAGCCACGCCTGCGGTGGTGGCACCGCGTCGTCGCTGCGGCCCCCGCACTCCTTCCGCGCGTCCTGCCCGCCGGCACGGCACTGGGCGCGGTGGGCATGGGCGCCGCGATGATCCTCGGGGAGGGCCGGCTGGGCGGGCCATGGCTCGCCCTCTCAGTGCTGCTGCTCCAGCTCGCTGGCGCCGCCGCGGTCCTCACCCTCCTGCTCGGGCAGCTCCGGACGGTACAGGAGGTGCTGGGCCGGGCCGCCGACGCCGCCGGCTTCTGGCCGGTCCGCGACCACCCGCTGGCCGGTGCCTCCTACCGCGACGCCGTCATCGACGGGATCGAACGCGAGGCGGCCCGGCTCGGACCCAGCCGGGTGGCCCTCGTGGGATACAGCCAGGGCAGCGTGATCTGCGCCTGGCTGGTGGCGGAGACCGGCGTGCTCAGGGGTTGCCGCGAACTGCACCTGGTCACCACCGGCTCGCCCCTGGCGTCCGTCTACGCCACGTTCTTTCCGGCCTACTTCACCCCCGGATGGTTCGGACGCGTGGCGGGCCGTGCCACCACCTGGGCGAACTTCTGGCGGGCCACCGACCCGGTGGGCACCCCGGTACCGGGTGCGGTGAACCTCGAGCTCCCGGACCCCGACAGGACCGGCACCGTGCAGGGCCACGGAGGGTACTGGAACGCCCCGGAAGTGATCAAGCATGCGGCAGCCCTGGCCGGAGGCGGACGAAATTCCCCATATCGGCACCCCGCCGGTAGGATTGACCCTACGTAGGGGAGTATCCCAAGCGCTACGAACGTCAACACGCAGGGCAGTGCCGCCCCGCCGGGCGTAGCGGTCGGCTGGCAGGGTGCCACGGCGGAGAGACTTACGGACCTCCGTCGCGACCCCCGAAAGGCGCTCCATGCCCGAATTACCTCTTGCGTTCGAGATCGGCACCTTCGTCGTTCTTGGAATCATTCTCCTGTTCGACCTGCTGCTCGTCGTGAAGCGTCCGCACGTGCCCTCGATGCGGGAGGCCGGCCTCTGGGTGGGCTTCTACGTCTCCCTGGCGCTGATCTTCGCGGCGATCATGTTCATCTTCACCGGCCCCGAGTTCGGTGGCCAGTTCGTCGCCGGGTGGGTGACCGAGTACAGCTTGAGCATCGACAACCTGTTCGTCTTCATCATCATCATGGCCCGCTTCTCGGTACCCCGGAAGTATCAGCAGGAAGTGCTGATGGTGGGCATCATCATCGCGCTGATCCTGCGGGGCATCTTCATCGCCCTGGGTGCGGCTGTGATCGAGAACTTCAGCTGGGTGTTCTACATCTTCGGCGCGTTCCTGCTCTACACCGCCTACAAGCAGGCGAAGGACACGGGCGAGGACGAGGAGGACGCCGGGGACAACAAGCTTGTCGCGAAGCTGCGTTCGGTGCTCCCCATGTCGGACCACTACGACGGCGGCAAGGTCCGCACTGTCGTGGACGGCAAGAAGGTCTTCACCCCCATGCTCGTCGTGTTCGTCACGATCGGCCTGACCGACCTGCTCTTCGCGGTGGACTCCATCCCGGCCATCTTCGGCCTCACCCAGAGCGCCTTCATTGTCTTCACCGCCAACATCTTCGCCCTGATGGGCCTGCGGCAGCTGTACTTCCTGCTTGGCGGCCTGATGACCCGGTTGGTGTACCTGAAGCATGCCCTGTCCGTCATCCTTGCGTTCATCGGCGTCAAGCTCGTGCTCCACGCCATGCACGTCAACGAGCTGCCGTTCATCAACGGCGGGCGCCACATCGAATGGGCCCCGGAAATCCCGACGTTCGTGTCCCTCGGCGTCATCGTGGCCACCATCGTCGTGGCCGTCGTCGCGAGCCTGCTGAGCTCGCGTGGACGCACCGAGGAGGTCGACGAGGACCTCGCCGCCGCCGACACGAAGGCCCGGAACTCGGACCTCGAGAGCTAGCACGGCCGCCAACGGGCCCGGCACCTGCGCAGCGCGCGGGTACCGGGCCCGTTCGTTTAATCCCGCACCGCAGGTGGACCGGGCGAGCGGGTCAGATGGTGAAGGAGCGCCCAAGCAGCCGCTCGCTCAGGTCCCACAGCCGGTCGGCGGCCTGCGGATCGACTGCCCAGCTGTGCACTCCCGACCTTCCCTGGTGGTCCTCGGGAACCACGATGGCGATGTCCGAGTTCTCCGTGTACACCCCGCCGTGCCCGTCCAGCTGCGGGCTGACCGCGGCCCACACCGTGGTCGCCGCTCCCTGCGGGACGCTCTTGTAGGCAGGGTTGTCCACGGGCTGTCCGTGTTCGTCGACCGCGCCAAGACCCTGGAGGTCCTCGAGGCTGAGGTGCCTGCCGATCCCCGTGGGGATGGTGCCTGGATGGACGGCAAACGCCCGGACCTGGAAGTCCCTGCCGCGAGCGTCAAGCGCCACGGCGAACAAGGACTTCGCACTCACCGACTGGGCGTAGGCGGCCCACTTCTCGTAGGGGCGGTTCGTGAAGTTGGGGTCCTCGAAGTCGACGCCGGCAAAGCGGTGGGCAAGCGAGGTGAGACTGATGACCCGTGCACCTCCGGCCCGCGTTAGAGCCGGCCACAGGCGCTGGGTGAGCTGGAAGTGGCCGAGATGGTTGGTGGCGAAATGGGATTCGATGCCGCGGGCGTCCCGGGCGAGGGGCGCCGCCATGAAGCCGGCATTGTTGATCAGAATGTGGAGGGGGCGGCCCGTAGCCAGGAAGCGATCCGCAAATGCATCGATTGATTCGGGGCTGGCGAGGTCCAGTTGTTCCGGCTCGACGCTGGCGAGCCCTGCGAGCGTGTCGGCCGCCTTCGCCGGGTCCCTGACGGCGGCGACAACTGTCGCCCCGGCTTCGGCGAGGACACGTACTACCTCAAGGCCGAGTCCGGCGGACCCGCCGGTGACGATCACGGTGCGACCGGTAAGGTCCTGGGCGGCGACAATGTCGGCGGCCGTCGTCTCGAAGCCGAAGCCCGAGGGAAGTGGTTCTTGAGGGGTGGACATGCGAATCCTTCGTTCTGGGCGTTCCCCTTGGAGGGGTCAGCGCCCGTGGGGTACGGGCCCGCCGTAGCCGTCGGTGGACACCGGTTCGTCAACGGGCCTCGAACTGAACACTACGGGGGAGTCCTGGTGGGAAAACCGGGTTACGTGCCTGTGGTGTTCGACATCACCCCCCGAAAGGTTTTGGAGCAGGCTCCCGGACTGCTGCCGGTGCTGCCCGCAGTTCGGATGCGCGAAGGCCCCCACCGCCGAAGCGGTGGGGGCCTTGTCCGCCTGGGAACCCGCCGGCCGGATTACTTGCGCGGCAGATAGCCTTCGACCTGCGAGATGGGCCGGGCCGCGGCCTTGTCCGGATCGTCGCCGAATTCGCTCCGCGCGCGGCGCTGACGGAGCAGGTCCCAGCACTGGTCAAGGTTCTGCTCGAGACGCTGCAGCCGGGCCGCGTTCTCCCTGCCCCGGGCAATGTCGTCCGCCGCGCTCCGGAGGTCGTGCTCCTCCTGAACGAGAGCCTTGATGCGCCCGAGAATATCCTGGTCGTCCAACATGGTTTCCTCCTCGATAGCCCCGGTTCACAGGGTACTGAGGCCGGGCCGGGTTGAACAGGGACCTGCCGCTGCGTGACGTCGGCTGCCGGGCCGCGCGCCTAGCTTTCGCCGGTGCGGGTGGTGCCGAACATGAGGGTGCGCCGGCGCACGTCGTAATAGACCGTCTTGGCGGTGGAGAGCAGGTCCTGGAGGTTGTCGGCGTCGTCGGGATCGAGGGTGAGCACTTCCTCCCAGGCGCCCTGGTCGAGGACAAGCTGCAGGGTGTACGTGCCGGGCTTCCCCGCTTCCCCCGCGATCCACGAGAACTGGTAGTGGCTGAGCTGGCGCACCTGGATGCTGTCGTCTGTCATCGGCTGTTCTGCGTTTGAAGTCATCGCATTCGCTCCTTTGCGGCCCGGATGCTTCCCGGGCCCGGTGTCGGGCTGGGGCGGAAACCGGCTGCGGCGTCCGCTCGGCGGAGGCGCCGCCGATCGCACCAACCTAACTTTGCTGCAGCGCCAAGTAAACGGGCGCTGAATGCGACGAAATCCTTGACGAACCGCCCGCCCGCTGAGCCCCGCACGGCCCGGGCGGCGCCACCCGGGCCGCCCCTACCCGTCCCTACTCGTCCCCGGTCATCGCCAGGAGCCGGTGGAAGATGGCCTCGCCGTCATCGGAGATCCCGTCGTGGTGGAAGTCCGCCGTCTCCCACACCCGCAGGCCCTTCACGGCCGCGGCGGTCCTCAGTGAGAGGCCGCGGTCGACGTAGATGTCGTCGCGGTAGACGGCGGCCGCCGCAGGCACCGTGTTGCGCCGCAGCGCTTCCGGGTCGTAGAGGGGTCCCCAGTCGTCCTTCCGGGCAAGGAGCTCCGCGGTCTCCCGCAGGGGAGCGAGGGCCGGGTCCTCCTCGAAGTACCAGGGGTAGATCATCTCGCCGGTGAGCAGGGGCTCGGCGGCGTCGGGCCGGAACTGCGGGAAGCGTCCGAGCACCCGGTCGGCGGACCAGGCCGAGGCCCCGCCCTGGCAGTAGATCGACTCGTGCATCACCGCGTACAGCGGGTTGGAGCTGCGGGAGACGAGGGCGCCCACCTGGTCGAGGAAGACCCGGGAGAGCCGCGGCCCGCCGGGGGTGGGCACGAACGCGTCCTCGAGCAGGTAGTGGAGGGCGTCGACGCGCGTGTTGCCGCCGAGGAACGAGCCGATCATCTGGAGCCGGCGGGCGGTCAGCCTCTCTCCGGTCGGCAGGTGCTCCTCGACGTCGTCGAGGTGCCGGGCGATCCGCGTCAGCAGCCCGCGGTCGCCGGGATACCAGCGGAAGTACTCCCGGTTGCGCTCCTCCACCCGCGCGTACGTCGCCGCGTACACCGTGTCGGGGGAGCCCTGCAGGGGCGGGAGCCCGCCGGTGATCAGGGCCCGCTCGACGCCCTCCGGGGCGAAGGAGAGGTAGCTCAGCGCACAGAAGCCGCCGTAGCTCTGCCCGAAGATCGTCCAGGGGGCGCCGACGAGCCGCCGGCGGATGAGCTCGGCGTCCGCGACGATCGAGTCGGCCCGGAAATGGGTGAGGTACTCCGCCTGCTGTGCCGGGCCGCCCCGGGCGGCCAGGGTCAGCGCGTCGGCGGGGGTCGACAGTCCGGTGCCGCGCTGGTCGAGCATGAGGATGCGGAAGCGTTCGGCGGCGGCCTTCATCCAGCCCGCCAGCTGCGTCGTGCGGTTCCCGCGCCCGCCCGGGCCGCCCTGGAGGAACAGCAGCCAGGGGAGGGCCCCGACGGCGTCGTCGTCGTGGTCGGTGGAGGTGTACTCCCGGGCGAAGACCGAGATGGACTCGCCGTCGGGCCGGCCGTGGTCCAGGGGAACGGTGAAGGTGTGGCCGGTGGCGCGCAGGCCCCGCATCACGAAGGTGGGTCCGCTGGAGAAGCCGTCGACGCCGGCGGTCTTCACGGTGCCGCCGTTCCCGCGAAGCCGCTCAGTGCGGCGCCGGTCAGCCGGAAGGTGGACCACCCGGCCTGCGGGCGGGCACCGAGGCTCTCGTAGAAGCGGATGGAGGGCTCGTTCCAGTCAAGCACCGACCACTCAACCCGGGCATAGCCGCGCTCAGTGGCAATCCGGGCGAGCTCGCGCAGCAGGGCCTTGCCGTGGCCGGCGCCGCGCGCGTCGGGGCGCACGTACAGGTCCTCGAGGTAGATGCCGTTGACCCCCTCCCACGTCGAGTAGTTGAGGAACCAGAGCGCGAAGCCCTGGATCTCGCCGTGGGACTCGGCGACATGCGCGTACACGGAGGGGCTGTCACCGAAGAGGGCCTCGTGGAGCCGGGGTGCCGTGTTCTTCACGGCATCGGGTTCCTTCTCGTAGATGGCCAGGTCGTGGATGAGCTGGAGGATGGTGGGGACGTCGCCGGGACGGGCTTCGCGGACGGTGTTCATCCTCCAAGCCTATCGAGGGCCGGTGCCGCGGCGGGGACCGCTCCCTACGGCGCGCCCACCCCGGTGACCTCGACGACGGGGGTGCCCGCGGCGTCGGAGGCGGCGAGGTCGATGACGGCGTTGATGCCCCAGTCGTTGTTGCCCGCCGGGTCCTTGAAGATCTGGCGGACCTTCCACACCTCCGGCAGCTTCTCGATGATGAGCAGGTTCGGACCGCGGGCCTCCGGCCCGTCGTCGATGTCCTCGTACTCCTCGAAGTATCCGTCCATGGCCTCGGCCCACCGATCCGCGGTCCAGCCGGAGTCGGCATCCAGGGCGCCCAGGGCCTCGTCGCGCTCGTCGGCGAACAGCTGCACCCGCTGGAACATCTCGTTGCGCACCATCACCCGGAAGGCGCGCTCGTTCGAGGTGAGCGAGGGCGGCTCATCGGGGAGGTCCACCTCCGGTCCGACATCGACGCCGGCCGGCTCGCCGGCGCTCAGCCGCGCCCACTCGTCGAGCAGGCTCGAGTCGACCTGCCGGACGAGTTCACCCAGCCACTCGATGATGTCGCTGAGGTCCTCGCGCAGCGCGTCGGTCGGCACGGTCTGGCGCAGGGCCCGGTAGCAGTCGGCGAGGTAGCGCAGGAGGATGCCCTCGGACCGGGTGAGGGCGTAGAAGGCGACGTACTCCCCGAAGCTCATGGCCCGCTCGTACATGTCGCGCACCACCGACTTCGGGGCGAGTTCGAAGTCCCCAAGCCAGGGCGCCGCCGAGCGGTAGACCTCGAAGGCCTGCTGCAGCAGCTCGGCGAGGGGCTGCGGGTAGGTGATCTCCTCGAGCCGGGCCATCCGGGCGTCGTAGTCGATGCCCTCGGCCTTCATGGCGGCGACCGCCTCGCCCCGGGCTTTCTTCTCCTGCGCCGAGAGCACCTGGCGCGGCTTCTCCAGCGTCGCCTCGATGACCGAGACGACGTCGAGGGCGTAGGCCGGCGCCTCGGGATCGAGCAGTTCGAGGCTGGCCAGGGCGAACGGCGAGAGCGGCTGGTTGAGGGCGAAGTTTGCCTGCAGGTGGACCTTGAGGCGGACCTGCCGTCCGTCGGCGTCCGGTTCGGGCAGCTTCTCCACGATGCCGGCGGCGACGAGCTCCCGGTAGATCCCGATGGCCCGGCGCATCAGCCTCAGCTGCGAGGAGCGGGACTCGTGGTTCTCCCCGAGGAGGCGCTGCGCCGCCTTGAAAGGGTTGCCCGGGCGCTCGAGCAGGTTCAGCAGCATCGAGTGGCTGACCGTGAAGGAGGAGGTCAGGGGCTCCGGCACGCCATCCACGAGCCGCTCGTAGGTCGGCTTGCCCCAGGACACGAAACCCTGGGGCGGCTTCTTCCGCACCACCTGGCGCAGCTTCTTCTGGTCGTCGCCGAACTTGGAGACCGCCTTGGCCATCGCCTTGGTGTTCTCCACGACGTGCTCGGGAGCCTGGACCACGACGGTGCCCGCGGTGTCGTAGCCGGCCCGGCCGGCCCGGCCGGCGATCTGGTGGAACTCCCGGGCGTTGAGCAGACGGGTCCGGACGCCGTCGTACTTGCTCAGGGCGGTGAGCAGGACGGTGCGGATCGGGACGTTGATGCCGACGCCGAGGGTGTCGGTGCCGCAGATCACCTTCAGCAGCCCCGCCTGGGCGAGCTGCTCCACCAGGCGCCGGTACTTGGGGAGCATGCCCGCGTGGTGCACGCCGATGCCGTGGCGGACGAACCGGTTGAGGGTCTTGCCGAACCCGGAGGAGAACCGGAAGGTGCTGATCAGTTCCGCGATGCGGTCCTTTTCCTCGCGGCTGCACACGTTGACGCTCATCAGGCTCTGCGCCCGTTCGATCGCCTCGGCCTGGCTGAAGTGCACCACATAGACCGGGGCCTGGTTGGTGGAGAGCAGTTCCTCGATGGACTCCTGCACCGGGGTCTCCACATAGTAGAAGTGAAGGGGGATGGGCCGGTCCACGGAGGTCACCGTGGCGGTGGGTCGTCCGGTCCGGGTGGTCAGTTCCTTTTCGAACAGGCTCACGTCGCCGAGGGTGGCGGACATGAGCAGGAACTGGGCCTGGGGCAGTTCGAGCAGGGGCACCTGCCAGGCCCAGCCGCGCTGCGGGTCGGAGTAGAAGTGGAATTCGTCCATGACGACGGTGCCCAGTTCCGCGGCGGCGCCTTCGCGCAGCGCGAGGTTAGCGAGGATCTCCGCCGTGCAGCAGATGATCGGGGCGTCGGAATTGACGCTGGAGTCACCCGTGACCATGCCGACGTTCTCGGCTCCGAAAATCTCAGTGAGGGCGAAGAACTTTTCGGAGACGAGCGCCTTGATGGGCGCCGTGTAGTAGCTGGTCCGGCCTTCGGAGAAGGACAGCAGGTGCGCGGCGATGGCGACGAGCGACTTCCCCGACCCGGTGGGGGTGGCGAGGATGACGTTGCTGCCCGAGGCGAGCTCGAGCACCGCATCGTCCTGCGCCGGGTACAGCTCCAGCCCGTGGGAGCCGGCCCAGCCGGTGAACGCCTCGTAGACGGCATCCGCCTGCGGTGTTCCGGACGGGGTGGCGGGGAGATGCTCTTGGATCCTCATGGTGGTTTCAGCCTACCCGTGGTGCCGTTAGGGTGAGCTATGCGATGGCACCCTGGAAAGTACGCGGAGTACGCCGACCAGCGCGGACGGCCGTTCTTCGACCTGGTCTCCCGCATCGGCCACCCCGCCCCGCGGCGCGTCGTCGACCTGGGCTGCGGGCCGGGGAACCTGACGGCGGCGCTCGCCCGCCGGTGGCCCGACGCCTCGGTGGTGGGCATCGACTCCTCACCGGAGATGATCGCCCGGGCGCGCGGGGGCGGTGATCTGCCGGGCAACCTCGAGTTCACCACAGGAAACGCCGCGGCCTGGCTCCCCGGCCCCGAGGACGACGTGGTCGTCTCGAATGCCCTGCTCCAATGGATTCCCGGGCACCAGGAGCTGCTGCGCCGGTGGGCGGCCGCCCTCGGCGGTGGCGCCTGGCTGGCGCTTCAGGTCCCGGGAAACTTCGACGCGCCCTCGCATGCGCTGATGCGCCGGCATGCCGCTTCCGCGCGGTGGGCTCCCGTGGTGGGGCAGGTGCTGCGCCACGGCGATGCGGTGGCCGAACCCGGCGGGTACCTCCGCCTGCTCGCGCGGGAGGGGCTTCTGGTCGATGCCTGGGAGACGGTGTACCACCAGGTGCTGCAGGGGGAGGACCCGGTGCTCGAGTGGGTGCGCGGCACCGGGCTGCGTCCGGTCCTGGAGGTCCTGTCGGCGGCGGAGGCCGCCGAGTTCGAGGAGGGCTATGCCCGGCTGCTGCGCACGGCCTACCCTGCCGAACCCTTCGGCACGGTGTTTCCCTTTCGGCGGATCTTCGCCGTGGCGGTGAAGCCGGGGCCCGCTGCGGCTACCGGCCGGCCTTGATCCTGCGCCAGCCGCCGGCCCGGTTGTTGGCGATGATCTGGCGGATCATGGCCGCGAGGGCCGGCGCGTTGACCGGATCGCCCTCCCGGTAGGCCACGGTGCGGGCCGTCGTGTTGCCGTGCCCGGCGGTGATGATGCCCTCCGGATCGGGCACGATAGCGCCGTCGTACAGGAAGATGTTGACGTGGTCCTTCGCGGCCAGGAAGGCGCAGACGTTGCCCTTTAGGACGAAATAGGGCTGCACACGCCGCTTGATCGTCTCGGTGACCTCCGGGTCGACGGCATGGATGAGCCGGCGCACCTCGGTGAGGATGTCCTGCTGCCAGGGCGGCAGCGCCGCGAGGTAGGCGTCGACGCGCGGATCGGCCTGAGAGTCCATGGGGGAACCCTGCCACCGGCGGCGGTGGCGATCAAGCCCCGCGGCAGGGTTCCCGTCGTCGGCGCAGGCGGATCAGGAGTAGACCTTGTCGAAGAACCCTTCCCACTCCCGCGGCGAAACTGCGGCCGGTGCCGCCGCGCCGGTGCGGAAGCGGTGAACCGTGATGCCCACGGGTGCGCCCCAGGCATTTCGGCCGAAGAACCGGTACAGGGTGTCGGCGGAGCGCAGGCCGAGGAAGTGCCCGGCCCGGTAGTCGACCTCGACCTCGGCGGGTTCCTCGCCGGGCAGGGCCAGGACGAGCCGGTCGCCCTGCGCTGCCGCTCCGGCTCCGAGGGCCTCCAGCAGCCGGGTGAAACCCCCGGGTCCCTGCGACGCGGCGGGCGCCTGGATGTCGGTGAACCCGACCTCCAGCCCATCGAAGTGGCGGAGGTACTGATCGAGGGTGTGCAGGTAGAACGCCGTGTGGGCCGAGGCACCGTCGTACTGCTCATCCCAGTTGTCGACGAAGATCCCGCTGTGGACGTAGTGCAGCCGGCAGGCGTCGTCCCCCACGGGTGTCAGGACGTGCTCGAGCTGGTTGAACCACCCGTCCGGGCCTTCCATCCGGCTGACGTGGTGCCTGGGGTAGTCGTTAACGACCCGCTCCGCTTCCCAATCGTCGGTGGGGAACATCCACGCCGGTTCGGCCTCCGTGACGGCCTTCCAGACACGCTCCGGCGGGGCGCCCAGCGTTGTGTCGACTGTGATCTCGAAGGAACCGTCAGTGCTCATGGTGTGTCTCCTGAGGGGTTGGGTGTGAACCGTCTGCTTTGGGTGTGGGGTGGAGTGCCACGACCAGGCGGTGGCGGCGCCCCCCGGGAAGGTCGGCGGGGGCATTGTAGGAATCGACGAGGCGTGCCACCGCCGTGCCGAGTTCCTCGACGAAGGCGGCCCGCTCCGCTGCCGAGCGGAAGGTGATGTCCCCATCGATGCCGAAGGTGGCAAGGGGGCGGCCGGCCTTCGCGGCACCGGTGATGAGCCGTCCCAGTTCGCCGACCATCCGCGATGCGAGGGCGAGCAGCCAGAACGCCGAAAACCGGTCGGCGAACCGGGCGGGGTCCGGTGCCACAGGGTCCAGCACCGAGGGGGAGATCACGTAGGAGGCGGCCGTCGCCTGCACCACGCGCTCGGTCATGTTCCCGCGCCGGCGTTCCTCCACGAGGGAGACCAGCCCCACGGCCTCCAGGGCGCGGAGGTGGTAGTTGACCTTCTGCCGGGGCAGGCTCACCCTGGCCGCCAGGGAGGACGCCGAGCCGGGCTCGGCCAGTTCCTCAAGGAGCCGCGACTTGATCGGGTCGAGGGAGGCGACGGCGGCGCTCCGGTCCTCGATGGTCTGAATTGAAATCATGAAGCAAGTGTCCCGCCGATGAATTTAATCGTCAAGACAAATATAGTTGTCGGCGGACCCGGTTCCCATGCGCTTCAGGCCCGGACGGGGCAGGAGAAGTCCTGGACCGGCTGCCGCCGCCGAGCCTCCGGCGCGGTCGATCCCCGTTGAACCTCCAGGAAGGCCCGGCCGCTTCAGCCGCGGCCGCGTCGTACCCGAAACGCGCTCGCCAGGACCAGGCCGCTCTGGCCCGGTACACCCGGCGCCCGGTATGCGGCCTACCCCGCGCCGGGAGAGGGGCGGCCGAGGTCCGCTCCCGCCGGTTGCCAGAGTTGTATGGGGTTTCCCTCGGGATCCTGAAGGTCCGCGAAGGTGCCGTTCGGATACTCCTCGGGATCGCGTGCAACAGGGACGCCGGCCGCCTGCAGCTGGGCGACCATCGCGTCGAGATCCCGCACGCGGAAGTTGACGGCCCAGGCCCGGCCCCGGGAAAGAGGTGGGGAGTCCTGGCCGAGGCTGGTGAACACCGTTGGCCCCGCCTCCTGCCACCACGGCGGAGCCTCGTAGCTCTGCGGCGGCGGGGTGACACCGAGGTGCTCCTCGTACCACCGTCCCAGCCCGGCAGGATCGGACGCGGCAAAGAAGAACCCGCCGATACCGGTCACCCGTTCCATAGGTGAAACCTATGCCGCGTGGACCGGTGCGGCAAGGGAAAAGAGTGCGGGTGCCCCAGCCCCGGGTGCCCGGTCTTGGTATGTTGTCGGCATGCCAACCAGGGGAAACGCCGACGCGCCGGGACATGCCGTGCTGCTCGGCGATTCGATCTTCGACAACGCGGCCTATGTCCCCGGTGGTCCCGACGTGGTGCAGCAGCTCCGAGGCGAACTGCCCCAGGGCTGGCGGGCCACCCTGCTGGCGGTCGACGGCGACGTCACTTCCGGAGTCGAGCGCCAGCTCCGGTCGTTGCCGCCGGATGCGACGCACCTGGTGGTCAGCATCGGAGGCAATGACGCACTCCAGTTCTCCTACCTGCTCGATGAGAGGGTGCCCACCGTCGCTGCGGCGCTGGCGCTGCTTGAACGCGCCCAGCGCCAGTTCGCGGCGGCCTACGGGGGGATGCTCGAGGCGGTGACGGCGGTGGGCCTCCCCGCGGCGGTCTGCACAATCTACGACACGCCGCCGGGGGAGCCGAACCAGCCGGTGATCCGGACCGCGCTCGCGGTGTTCAACGACTGCATCACCCGCGCAGCCTTCGCCCGTGCGGTTCCCCTGATCGACCTGCGCCTGATCTGCGGCGAGGACGCCGATTACGCCAACCCGATCGAGCCGTCGGTCCAGGGTGGGGCCAAGATCGCGCGCGCCGTCGCGTCCCTCCTCGCACCGCAGTCGGGCACACGGCGCTCAAGCGTCGTCGCCTGAGGACGACGGGGTCGGGTTGGCGGGATCAGGCCCGTGGGACCGTGAAATCGGTGGTGGTCATATAGGCCCAGCCGGCGCGGATCAGTTCCTTCAGCACCTCGATGTCCACCTGTCCCAGGGAGGAGAGGTAGAGGCATGCCGCGCCGGTGCGGTGGGGCCCGAGCCGCGGCAGAAGGGCGGAAGCCTCCGGGGCGTCGGTCAGCCCGTAGAGGACCAGCGCTGACGTGCGCGGAGAGAACCCGACGGCGAGCGCGTCACCCTCGCGCCCCGAGGCGTACGCGTAGTGGTACCGGCCGAACCCGATCATCGACGGACCCCACATCACGGGAGGGGCGCCGGTCTGCTCCTGCATCAGGGACAGCAGCGCCTGCCCATCCCGGCGGCGGGTGGAGTTTGGAACGCCCTCGAGAAAGGCCGCCGGATCGGCGTCGGTTGGTTGGGTCTTGTTCGCTGCCATGGCCTGGGGTGCACCCGCGCTTCCTGTCGGTTCGGTATGGCGCCAGCCTAGGCGCCGCGGTCCGGCAGGCACAAGGAAGCCCGCGGCCGGGCGGCCGCGGGCTTCCTGCTGCCCTTTGAGAGGGCGGTCGGATCAGCGGAGCGGGTCGTTGCCGCGGTCCGCGTCGAGGCGGTCCGCCGCGCTGGCCGTGTCGCTCTGCAGGGTGCCGTCGGACTCTCCGTCCACGTCCGCCAGGCCGTTGGTCTGGTCGAACGGCGTGGACACGTCCCGGTCGGCGACTTCGCCGGAGGAAACCCCGGTCGGAGCGCCCACGGTCCCGGTGACGGGAGTCGTAGTGACCGGGGTGACCGGAGTGGCCGGGGTGACCGTCTCGTCCACCTCCGTTTCGGTGTCCTTGCTGCGCCCGGCGGCGGCAGCACCGACCGCGGCAGCGGCGGCCAGGCCGACGGCTCCGGCCACGACCTTGCCCGAGACACCGGCCTTGCCGGAATCGCCCCGTGATTCGGCCGCGTGCTCGATACCCGGGGTGCCGGCGGTGGTGCCTTCGTTGACGGAGCCGCGCCAGGCTCCGCTTGCGTAGCCCTCGGACTCGATGAAGGCCTTGAACCGTTCGAGGTCGCCCTCGGCCTGCTTCTCGATGACGTTCAACTTGTCGCCGACCTTCTCGATGATTCCCTCGGGCTCGTACTCGAGGACGAGCTGAACGGAGGTCTGGCCGCCTCCGATGTCCTCGAAGGTGACGGATCCGGCGTTCGTGGCGCCCTCGGTCGCGGCCCAGGAGACCTTGCGGTCCGGTACCTGCTCGAGGATCCGCGCCTCCCACTGCCGCCGGATCCCGCCGATCTCCGCGACCCACTCCAGGCGGTCGTCGCTCAGCTGCGTCACACTCTTGATGCCGCCCATGAACTGGGGGAAGTCCTCAAACTGGGTCCACTGGTTGTAGGCGGTGCTCACCGGAACGTTCACCAGGATGCGCTTTTCGACCTGCGTGCTCATAGTGTCTCCTTCGATCGGAACGGGCGGTGACGAACGGGTAACTATTCGTCAGTATGCTTACTATACATTCCACCGATTGCCGGTGCTAGGGGACGAAATGCGTATGCGGCGGCGTGCCGGCCGGGCGGGCCGACGCCGCCGGAGGGCGCCTCAGACCGGGAGTGCGGCCTTGTGCTCATCGACCAGCCACCGTGCCATGGGCAGTGCGCGCCGGGCGGCGCGTGGATCGGATTCGGCCGCCGCCACGACCGCCCCCTTCATCAAGAGGGTCCATGAATGGGCGAAATCGGCGGGATCGGTGAATCCGGCCTCTTCGGCAAGGGTCTGGACGCTGAGCCGGATCTTCGCAAGATACTCCGCGCTGGCCCGGCCCAGCGGGTGCCCGTAGCCAAGCTCGAAGAGCACCTTGATGTAGGAGCAGGCCTCGTAGTCGGGGCGGTGGAACCACTCATCGAGGACGTCGAACATGGCAAGCAGCTGCTCTTCGGGGGTGGTTCCCCTCCGGGTGGATTCCGCAACGAGGTACCGGACGGTGAAGACCTCCTCCCGGCGGGCGAGGAAGGCTCGGACCAGGTCGTCCTTGGATGGGAAGTGGTGGTAGAAGGTTGCCTTGGCGATGCCCGCTTCGCGGATGAGCTCGTTGACGCCCACATCCCGGATGCCGCGCTGTGTGAACAGCCCGTACGCGGCGGCGAGGATCCGTTCGCGGGGCTCTGCCGGCTCCACCTGCACTCGCATGGCACTCCCTTATCCAGTGGATGACGGACGGCGCCCGGTCGGGCACGTTGTGCTCCCCCCAGCGCCCCGGTCGGACTGCCCCTGCCCCTTGTGATTCTACGGGCCGAAGGCGTCGGCCGCTCCAATTTTCCGCCTCAGTGCGCGGCCCGCTGATCGGTGGGCAGGGGCTGTTGGCCGGTGGAAGGAGCCGGCTTCGCGGCGGCGCGCGCCTGCACGATCGGCATGCCGGCCGTCGGAATGCTGCTGCGGAAAACGGACGGCACCGGTACTTCGCGTGCCGGCAGGTCCACCGTGACCTCCCGGGCGCCGACGGAGACCAGTTCGTCGCGCACCTGGACGTCGAGGGGCCCGCTTCCCTCGAAGCGCAGCGTGATCGACCTCCGTTCAAGCTCCACCTGCAGGGTGCCGCCGCGGAGCTTCAGATGGAACGCCAGCGATGTCCATGACTCCGGCAGCCGCGGGTCGAAGTAGGGGACCGGTCCCTGATCCCTGAGGCCGGCGAAGCCGCTGACCAGGGACAGCCACACGCCCCCGGCGGCGGCGATATGGACTCCATCGATGGTGTTTGAATGTGAGTCGTCCAGGTCGATGAAGGCGGCGTCCGTGAAGTGGGCCAGGGCGGTGTCGCCGTAGCCCACCTCGGCGGCCATGATGCCCTGCACACACGCGGAAAGGGTGGAGTCCCCGGTGGTGATTGGGTCGTAGAAGTCGAACGCGCGCTGCTTCTCCCCGGCGGTGAATTCCTGCCACTGGAGGAACATCGCCAGCACCGTGTCGGCCTGCTTGAGCACCTGGTGGCGGTAAATCACCAGGGGATGGAAATGCAGCAGCAGCGGGTACTGCGAGCGTGGCGTGGACCAGTCCCAGGGTTCAAGGGTCATGAAGTCCGCATCCTGGGCGAACACCTCAAGGACGTCGTCGTAGGGCATCTGCATCCGCGCGGCGGCCTGCAGCCACAGATCCCGTTCGCCCTCTTCGATGTCCGGGTGGTCCAGGGCCGCTGCGGCGCGGAGGTTGAATCTCGCCATCACGTTGGTGTACAGGTTGTCGTTGACCACGGCGGTGTACTCGTCGGGCCCGGTCACGCCGTGGATGTGGAACGCGCCGCGCTTGCCGAAGAATCCGAGGGACATCCACATGCGTGCCGTCTCGATGATCAGCTGGGCGCCCTCATTCTGCTGGAAGGCGGTGTCTCCGCTGGCCCAGCTGTACCGGTTGGACGCGAAGGCGATGGCCGCTCCGATGTGGAACTGCGCCGTGCCCCCCGCGTAGTAGGCACTGGCCTCAAGCCCGTTGATGGTGCGCCAGGGAAACAGGGCGCCGTCGACGTTCAGCTCATCGGCGCGCATCCTCGCCTCGGGGAGCAGGGCGTGCCGGAACTCGAGCACCTGCCGGGCCCCCTGGGGATTCGAATAGGTGAGGAAGGGCAGCAGGTAGATCTCCTGGTCCCAGAAATAGTGGCCCTGGTAGCCCGAGCCGCTGACGCCCTTCGCCGCGATCCCTGCGACTCCCGCGCGGGCCGTGGCCTGTTCAAGCTGGAACAGGTTCCACCGCAACGCCTGCTGGAGCTCCTCCTGCCCCCCGATCCGGATGTCGGCGGTGGCCCAGTGACGCCGGTAATGCGCAGCGCTTTCGTCGAAGATCTCCGCGGCGTCCTTGAGCGCAGCTTCGGCCGAGCCCTGGACGTCGGAGCTGCTGGCGGCGGCGGCGAAGGCGTACCCGACGCACTTCTCGAGCAGCAGGGGCACCCCGGCGTCGACCGCAAGCACATAGCGGACCTTGCTTTCGTCCTGGTCCGCCTGGGTGGCGAAGGGCTGCTGGGGGCCGGAAATCCGGTGGTCGACGGCGACGCCGATCTTCTGCTTGGACTGGGCGGTCTCCCAGACGAGCCGCAGCGAGCCGTTGGCGCCCTCCAGCTGCAGCGGCAGCAACACACGCCCGGCATGCCGGCCGGCCCGGCGGGGATCGTGGGCGGTATGGTCCTCCACCGGCTGGTCCTGCCGGTTCACGAGAGAGGAGGTGATGTCGACGGAGACCTGGCGGTCGGTGGTCAGCTCAAGGGTGATGGCGAGGCCGCCGCGGGTCTGCTGCCCCACGGCCCGGCGCTCCACGGTGGTGACGGTGGCCCCGGACCGGCACGACCAGGTCACGCGGCTCTCGTAGTGGCCGGTCGTGAAGTTGACGGTGCGCCGGTAGTCGGCGACCGTGGAGCCCGCCAGGGTGAGGGTTTCGCCGTCGATCACGACGGTGAAGTTGTTGGCGTCCGGCACGTAGAGGATGCGCTGGCCCGTGCGGGCGAACCCGAAGGCGGCTTCCGGGTGCTGGATGTCCCAGGTCTCGTGGAAGCCGTTGATGAAGCTGCCTGGCAGCTCCGTGTCGGCCGCGGACCAGTGGGCTCCGCGTACGCCCAGGAAGCCGTTTCCGATCGAGAAGAGTGTCTCAAGCGCTCCGGCGTCCCCCGGGCGGTGGACCGTCTCCACCAGCTGCCAGGGGTCGCAGGGGAAGCGGTCGCGGTCGGCGTTGATCAGTGCCATTCTCGGCGGTCCTTCACCATGGAGGGGCGGGGTCTTAAAGAAGCTGGTCAAGGTCATCCACCACCAAGGTGGCACCCGCGTCGAACAGGTTCTGCCTGCCGGCTCCGCGTTCGACGCCGATCACCGAATGGAAACGGCCCGCACTGCCGGCGCGGACGCCGGAGACGGCGTCTTCCACGACGATGCACGACTCCGGGGGCAGCCCCAGCAGGGTCGCCGCGTACTGGTAGGTGGCAGGGTCCGGCTTGCCGGAAAGCCCCGCGGCGGCGGCCACCGCTCCGTCGACGACGACGGGAAAATAGCCCTCCAGTCCGGCGGCACGGAGCACCACGTGGGCGTTCCGGGAGGAGGAGACGACGGCAAGCTTCAGCCCGCGCAGCTGTGCGGCCCGGAGGAAACGGAGCGATCCCGGGAAGGGCAGCACTCCCCGCGAGGCAACGATCTCATTGAAGAGTCTGTTCTTGCGGTTCCCCAGTCCCTGGACGGTGTCGTTCGCCGCGTCGTCGTCGGGCGGACCTTCGGGGAGGAGGATATTCCGTGAGGCGAGGAAGTCGCGCACCCCGTCGAAACGCGGCTTGCCGTCGATGTGGTCGAAGTAGTCGCTTCCGCCGTAGGGCCGGCGGTCCGGCCTGTCCGCGAGGTAGCCTTCGAACAATTCACGCCAGGCGGTTTCGTGGACCTCCGCGGTCGGGGTGAGGACCCCGTCAAGGTCGAAGAGCACCGCGGAGGCATCGGCCCAGGAGGAGGGGGACTTCATGGTCGTGCCCGGCCGGTCATGAGCGGCGGGGTGTGCGGGGGCCGGGAGGTCCCGTGGCGAAGTGGAGGTTGCGGCGCTCTGTGGAGGCCCGTGGCGTCCATGGGTGGTCCTTCAGCAGTGAGACCCTCAGTCGAGCCGCTGACGCGGCAGGTAGTAACGTTCCCGCGGGTATGAAGGAGCGTTGCCCCGCCGATCCGGGCTCCGCGCGGAGCCGAAGGGGCAGGGAGTTTCTGAGCTGCGTTGCGGCTCCCACTATACAGACAAGTCGTTCTACTTCGGTAGGCTCATTCCACGGGCGCCGCGGTATTTTCTCCTCCTAGTCGTGCTCGATCCGCCGCAGGGCTGGCTCTCCCGCGCGCGCCACCGATTGGGTGTGCCGCATGACGAGGGAAGCCCCCACGAACGACGCCGCGAAGGGCAGGAGTGCGGAGTAGGCGAGGGTGTAGGCCATGGTCAGGAGTGCCGTGCCCAGCAGCCCGCGCCCCGCCTCGGGTCCCCATCGATACTGCAGTTCCGGGCCGTAGGCAATGGCGAGCACTCCCAGCACGCCGAGGATAATCCCGGTGCGCAGCGTGAGTTTCGACATTCGTGAAGCATCCATGTTTTCCCCCATCCTCCGGCGCCGTGCGCCGGTGCCTCAGCAAACCACGCGTACCGCCGCGTTTCAATAGCCGAAATCGCTGGAACGGCAGGGACGCCTATGGGACCGGGAGGCGAAGGGTTACTGGAAGTCTTGCACTTTCTATCGAATATCGATACTTTAAAGCTGCTATTCAGTCGAGGGAGTCGAAATGAGAAATCTAACGGTCATCGCGTTGCGCATCGTGCTCGTGATGATGTTCGCCGGGTCGTTGTTCGTGCAGATTGTTCTGGTTCCCCTGCTGGGAGTCGACCTGAGGGGCGCCGATCCCGACGTGGCGGCCATCCGTACGCCCCTGGTGGTCCTCACGGTGCTCGGTATCCTCGCCCTGCAGGTGGCGGTGGTCTGCGTGTGGGGGCTTCTGACGATGGTGCGCCGGGGAACGGTGTTCTCCGCCAGGGCCTTCCGGCTCGTGGACCTCGTCACTGCCTCGTTCACCGCCGCCTCGTTGCTGACGTTCGGGCTGGGCGTCGCCCTCGCTCCCGGGGAAGCCGTCGCGCCCGGCGTGGTCCTGCTGATCGGGGGAGTGGCGGTGATGCTCGCCGCCGTGGCCCTGATCGTCCTCGTGTTGAGGGCGCTGCTCGCCCAGGCGGTGGACCGGGACCTCGAGGCGCGGAAGCTGCGGACCGAGCTGGACGAGGTGATCTGATGCCCATCGTCGTGCGTATCGATGTGGAACTGGCCAGGCGGAAGATGAGCGTTGGCGAGTTCGCCGAGAAGATCGGCCTGACACCGGCGAATGTGGCGGTGCTGAAGAACGGCCGGGCCAAGGCGGTCCGCTTTACCACCCTCGAGGCCATGTGCAGGGTGCTGGGCTGCCAGCCCGGAGACCTGCTGGAGTGGGTCGACGACGGCGATGCGCCCAAGGCATCCTCCGCGCCGGACGGCCCGGCAGCCCTCGGAGGGGATGCGCAGCAGGCGGAGCGCCGGTGATCAGGGTCGCGGTGCCGGTGCCGCGGAGTGCGGCATCGGTGCCGGCAGGGATTGTGCGCAGGCTTGAGGCGTTCTTCCCGCAGCCCCCGCCATCGGGATGCACCGGTGACCCGGGCCTGTTCGGTCCCGCATCGGCGGCCTGGCGCATCGGCCGGGAGCGGATCCTCCTCGCCGCCGGTCCGGCCGCGCTCCTGCTGCAGCTCGCCCACCCGCTCGTCGCGGAAGGCGTGAGGGCGCACAGCAACTTCACGGCCGATCCGCTGCGCCGGCTGCGGGGCACCTTGGACGCCGTCCTGACCATCACCTTCGGCGACGCTGAGCAGGTCCGCGCTGCCGCCCGGTACGTTGGCCGCCGGCACCGCCCGGTGCACGGCATCCTGCCGGACGCGTCCGGATCGATGCCGGCGGGGACTCCCTACCGGGCCGACGATCCGGACCTTGCGCTCTGGGTGTTCGCCACCCTCGTGTGGACGGCGGTCAACGTAACGTCCGGCTTCGCCCGCCCCGTCCCAACCCCTGAGCGGGACGCCTATTACCGGGACATGACCGCACTCGCGCATCAATTCGGCGTACCGCCTTCCGCCCTGCCCGAGGACTATTCCGGTTTGGAGGCCTATGTGGAGGACCAGGTCCGGCGTGTCCTGAGCGTCGGCCCAACGGCGTCGGCCCTGGCCAGGCAAATCCTTTCGCCCGACCCTCCAATCCTTGCACCGCCCGCCCGCGCTGCGGCCGTGCTCCTTGCCGCCGGAGTACTTCCTCCTGCCGTTCGGGAAGCTTACGGGCTGCCGTGGCGGATCCGGGACAGGGCCGTCCTGCGCGCCGTTCGGTTGGCGAGCCGGCTCACGCTGCCGCTGCTGCCGGCCCGCCCGCGGTACTGGCCCCACTACCGGGTCGCGGTGAGCCGGATGAGCCCGGAGAGGTGAACCGGTCCGTCATTCATTGATTTCGGAAGGACGCGAATCTAGACTACGAGGGCCGCCAGCGCAGAGGCGCAGGACACGGCACGTGTGCCCCTCCACCCGTGCGGAGTGCAGCCCGGACCGGAGGGATTCCTTGCACCGCAGCGGGAGGACCCGCGGGGTGCATCCCCCGCCCGGGCCCCGTCGGGCGAAACCTCCAGCCGGTCCCTCGTAGACGCGGCAGACTCCCGCCGCGGACCGGCCCCCCGATGTTCAGGAAGGGCTGTGATGAACGGACCCCGTGGCTACACCTATGGCAGTGCGGACCTTGAAACGAGTCCAGTTTCCCTTGACGACCTCCGGAAGATCGAGGAGTCGATCCTGTGGACCGACGCCGACCGGCAGGCGCTCCTGCGGGCCCGGCCGATTCTGGAGCCGCGCACCGATGCGATCCTTGACGTCTGGTACGGCTTTGTTGGATCGCACCCGTTCCTCATCGAGAGCTTCGCGGGCGCGGACGGCTCAACGGACTCCGACTACCTCGCAGCGGTGCGTGAGCGTTTCAAGACCTGGATAGTCGACCTGTGCTCGCGTGAACACGATCAGGACTGGCTGAATTACCAGCACGAGGCGGGCCTGCGCCACACCGCCGCGAAGAAGAATGTCACCGATGCGGTGGCCTCGACGGCCGCCGAGGTCAAGCTGCGGTACCTGATCGGATTCGTTGTCCCGCTCACGGCGACGATCCGCCCGTTCCTCGCCGAAGGGACCTCGGACCCCGGGGAACTGGATGCGATGTATACGGCCTGGTTCAAGGGGGTCACCCTGACGGCGATCCTCTGGTCGGAGCCCTACAGTCCGTCCTGGTGATCCGGGACGGACGGTGCCATGCCGGCGTATCCGCTCTCAGGTGAACACCTGCCGCCGGGGTGGAACTGCTGATGTTATGGCCGGATGAAACTTCTTTTCCTTGGAGGAACGGCCTGGCTCGGGCACGAGATCGCACGCCAGGCGGTAGGGCGCGGCCATGAGGTGACCTGTGTGGCGCGGGGCAAGTCGGGCCGCGTACCGGAGGGCGCGTCCTTCGTTGAGGTGGACCGCGACGACGATACAGGGCTGCACCGGGTGTCCGGCGGCCGCTGGGACGCCGTCGTTGACGTGTCCCGCCAGCCGGGCCAGGTGCGGCGCGCAGCCCGGGACCTCCGTCGTGCCGGGTACTACCTCTTCGTCTCGTCGGGCAGCGCCTATGCGGATCAGGGCCCGTCCGGCCAGGATGAGGACGCGCCCCTGTTGCCACCGCTCGAATCGGATGTCATGGAGTCCATGGAATCCTACGGGCCCGCCAAGGTCGCCTGCGAGCACGCCGTGGTGGCAGCCTTCGGCCCGGCGCGGAGCATGATCGCCCGTGCCGGACTCATCGGAGGACCGGGGGACGGCTCCGGCCGCACCGGCTACTGGCCGCTGAGGTTCGCGTGGCCCTCCAGCCCCGATGGATCCGTGCTGGTTCCGGCGGCACCGGACCTGCCCACGCAGGTCATCGACGTGCGGGATCTCGCCGCGTGGCTGATTGCCTGCTGCGAGGCACGGCGGGGCGGTGTCTTCAACGCAATGGGTGAGAGCCGTTCATTCGCCGCGCATATCGCTGCGGCACGGTCCGTCGCCGGCCACGATGGTCCGGTGGTGACCGCGGATGCGGAATGGCTCCATGCCCAGGGCGTGGGCGAGTGGGCCGGCCCCCGTTCCCTTCCGCTGTGGCTCAGTGCCCCCGACTGGCAGGGGATGAACGCGCGTTCCAACGGGCGGGCCCGGGACGCCGGGCTGGTGCTGCGCCCGCTCGAGGAAACGCTGCGCGCGACGCTGGAGTGGGAGGAGGCGGAAGGAGTCGACAGGCCGCGGCGCGCGGGCCTCACCCGTGTCGAGGAGGCAGTACTCCTGGAGGTCCTGCTTCGCTAGGACCCAGCCCGCCGGGTGCAGCCAGGGCTTTGGCTGGCCGGGGGCGCCCACCTTCACCTGCGCATGCCGGCGGGCGCCGCCACCGGCAGCGCGACGATCAATGCCACCGCGGCGAGGACCAGGGCGGCGAAGCCAAGGAGCGCCAGGCCGATACCTCCGATGTCGCCCAGGGAACCCTCCGCGGAACGGAACGAGAACAGGTAGATCCCGTTGGCTGCGAGCAGCGGAACGCCCGCCAGGGCAAGCAGCACGGTTCCGCCCTTCACGATGCCGGACCCGGCCTTCATCCGCCCGGCCACGAGCCAGAAGGCAAGTGGAGCACGACGCAGAGGAGTGCCGATAGAAGGTGCGCCGTGGTGAAGAACGACGGCCGTCCGTCGAACAGCCAGAGGAACCCGGCGGCGAACGACGCCCCAAGCGCGGCAGTACCGGGAAGCGCCTGCAGGGCTCTAGTCATGGGTCACGGTCCCACCGGAGGTGGCCGGAGGTGGCCGGACAGCACGGTCCACCCACACGTCGGAAGCCCTTCCGGGGGACACTCCCGGGCGCGCGTTGGGCGCGGTCGGGACCCGCCTCACGACGGACGTGCCCAGACCTGGGCAAGGACCCCCTGCGCCTCGGCGAGACTCAGACCACCACGTTCCGCTTCCACGGTGAGCACTTGCGCCGCCCGAATCAGGGGTGCGGTCGTCACCTGGCCGGGATTGACCCGGGTCCCTGCCGCCCGCGCCGTGCGGACGAGGCCCGCGGTTTCGAGTTCGCGATAGGCCTTGCCGACCGTTCCCGGGGCGACCCGCAGGTCCGCGGCCAGCTGCCGCACCGGCGGCAGGCGGGAATCGGCCGGAAGCTGTCCCGTCCGGATCTGCGCGGCCAGTTGGGACCGGATCTGCTCGACCGGCGAGATCGGCGCCGCTGGATCCACGCTGATCATCGCACGGGCCGGGCCTGGGGCCGCACCCTGGGGGTCCGGCCGGCTGCCAGCAGTCCCAGCACGGTGGCGGCGGCCTTGCCGAGCAGCACCGAGGCGACGACGGTGAAAACCAGTGATGAAAAGATCAGCACCAGGGCCAGCGTGGAACCCGGTTCGACAGGTGTGCTTCCTACGGCAGCGTTGAGGTTCACTGTCGGAACCGCGTCCAGGTGGGCGGTGCGGAGTACGGTTCCGGTGACAGCGGACAGGCCCGCGAGCTGGAAACCCAGGGCCGCGCTCGATGAGGTCATGATGAAGCGGGTCTGCGTCGTGCGGAGGTTCGTGTCCGTTGCGAACAGGCCGGGAGTCGCCGGTCCCGGCGCGGTCGCCACGCGGCGCAGGCACCCGTACACGGCCGCGATAAGCAGCACGGTGCAGACCATCACCGGGAGTCCGTAGTACCAACCGGGGAAGGGCCCGGACGACGAGAGGTTGTACTGCACATCGACGATTTGCCCTGATTCGACGCCCCACCCGGAAAGGCTGCGCCGTTGGAACACGCGGTGCAGGCCATTTTCATCCGTTGCGGAATACAGCCCGGTGAAAAGCAGCCCTGCCAGGAGCGCGGAGGCGGCAACCAACGGCAGGATGAAAACCCACTGGCGTGCGAAGGAGGTCGCGCTCCGCGGCACCAGGTCCGCCGTCGCGACCCGCCTCGGGCGCAGGGAACCAGACGGGCGGGGAGTAAGGGTGAAGGCCAGCAGGCCCGTCAACGCTCCCACGCCGGGGGCAAGCGCCGACGGCAGCCCGTAGCTTTGGGGCCACACCGCGGCAAGGACGGCCAGGAGGATGGACGCGCCACACCCGGCAACGAGGGCGGTCCCGGCGGCCCTCGCCACCGCCCGGTACATCAGCCGCGCGGCGCGTGCGTCCTCAAGCTCCAGGTCCTCACCGGTGGCGCTCAGGGCGACCGGGACCCCGAAAGCCTTTCGGAGGACCGTCCACGAAGCGGCCGCAAGCAGCGCCACCGTGAGTACCACGACACCAAGCTGGATAGAACCCATACCGACCCCCCATTGGACCATTTGTATCCTGAGTGTGATACAAGCAGGCCCAGGCTCTCCTGTCAATGGGGTGGCACCAGCCCGCCGGCCGCAGGGCTAGGCGGTGACGAGGACCGCGCCGGCGAGGCTGACCGCAGCAAGGAAGGCTGTCGAAACGGCACCCAGGGCCAGGCCGCGCCCTCCGGTGCGGGCCAGCTGCGGGACGGAGATGCCCGCACCGAGGCCGAACATCGCCGCCGCCAGCAGCAGCGTCGCGGTGACCGACGCTCCCCCGAGGAGAGGGTCGGGGACGAGGCTGGTGGAGCGGACGCCGACCAGCACGAGGAACCCGATGACGAAAAGCGGCACCACCGGTGGTTTCCCCGCGCGGGCCCCGCCTAACGGAGCGGACGGGCGGCGCATCCCCGCGGAGACAAGGGCCGCGACCGGCGCCAGGAGGACCACCCGGCCGAGCTTCACCACGGTGGCCACAGCCAGCGCGGCCGCGCCCGCGGTGCTCGCGGTGGCCACCACCTGGGCCACCTCGTGGACGGCCAGGCCGGACCAGAGCCCGAAGGTCTCCTCGGACAGCCCCAGGAGGCCGCCAAGCACCGGAAGGCCGAGGATCGCCACCGACCCGTACAGGGTGACCAGAGCCACGGCGCTGGCGACCTCGTCGTCGTCCGCGTCGACGATGCCCTGCATTCCGGCGATAGCCGAGGCCCCGCAAATCGAGAACCCGGCGGCCATCAGGGTGGAGGCGGCCCGGCTCAGGCCCAGGCGCTCGCCGGCGTACCGGGTCACGAAGAAGCTGGCGAAGACCGAGGCGACGATGAGCCCGAGCACCGGCAGCCCGAGGCCGAGGATCTCCGGAAGCGAGAGCTGAAGGCCCAGGACCACCACGCCGAGGCGGAGGAACCGCTTGGTGGCGCCCTGGACGCCCGGCCGGAGCCGTGGATGGTAGAGGCCGGTGTTCCGCACGAGCAGGCCCAGGGCGAGGGCGATGACCAGGGCGCCGGCGAAGCCCTGCACGTCCGCGAGCACCACGGCGACGGCGACGGCGGCCGCCATGACCAGCAGGCCCGGAGCGTGGCGGACCGCTGCGGGGGCGGGACGCTGTGGGGTCACGGGGTCGCTTTCAGGAGGCGTGCACGGACCACGTCAGTGCCATGCCGGCAGGGGGCCTAGTTGGTGAAATGGGTGGTGGCCGGTGCCGTCGCGACCGACTGCACAAGCTGTTCGGCGAGCACACGGAGCTTGATGTTCTGGTGGCTGGAGGCGCGACGGAGGATCTGGATGGCCTCTTCCTGGGTGCAGCGGTTCTGGGCGATGATGATGCCGACCGCGATGTCGATGTTCGTCCGCGACTCCATCGCCGCCTGCAGGTTGGCGGCCGCGTCCTTGTGCGCTGCAAGCTGCAGGGCGAGTTCAAGGGTGCTCGCCGCTTCCGCTGCGTATTCCTCGACCTGGCCCACGACATCGGGGGTGAACGCGCCCGGCTCCTCGGCGTACAAGTTGACGGCGGCACCGCCGTCGGCCCCCGTCAGGAGGGGGACCCCGAGGATCGAGTAGAAGCCCCTGTCCTCGATCGCCGCGAAGTACTCGGGCCACCGGGAGTCCGTCCGCGCGTCATGCACGACGGTCGTCTCGCCGGTCCGGATGGCGCTCAGGCAGGGCCCGTCGCCGTAGCCGTACTGGACTTCATCGAGTTCGGTGGCGGCAACGCTGCTGCTGGCCACCGTGGTGGCCCGGTCGTTCCGCTTGAGCGTGATGCCGCACTGTGCCCGCACCCCGGGCTCGAGGACGGCGGCGGTGTGTGAGGCGAATGCCTCAAGGAACAATTCCACGTTGCCGGACTCAAGGATCAGCTGCTGAAGCTGCCGTGCCACCGAATCACTTCCAGCGTTGTTTCGCATTGCTTCAGCTTAGGGCCATGGATGCCCGTTCAGCTCATCGGGCAGGGGTGCTAGAGCATTTTTGCGCATACCGCACCGGGGAGCTGCGGCTTTTCTCGTCCCGGCCCGTCACATACCCTCGATGATGGGCTGCACACCGGTCCTATGTCCCGACACCAGGGTCGTGCGGCGCCGCCCGATCCACGCTATGCATTCGAGGTTCTTCCGTGGATGAGCAGAGGCAGCAGGAGCTGGCATCCCGCGCGGCGTCCGAGGCCGGACTGGACGTGGAGGAGCTGTGGATCCGGTACTTCGCACTGGGGGGCTCGCTCGCCCAGATCGAGATCGATGCGTACCTGCAGGGGCTCCGGATGCTCCCCGGCCTCGAGAGCGGCATCCTCGTCCAGACCCTGAGGGAGGCCTTCGCCGAACTCGGGCAGGAACTGCCCGGTTTCGACGACGACGGCGCCCTGGCGGGGCGCCGGAGCGCGGCGGGCCCGGTGGCCGGCGCGCACAGCGCTGACCCGCTCGAGGCGCTCGGTGCGGCGGGAGCTGCCTTCCTGACCGCGGAGCAGGCCGAGGACCACCGCATGCGGGCACTGCGCAAAACGGGTCTGCTGGATTCCCCCGCCGAGGAACGCTTCGACCGGATCACCCGCCGGGCCAGTGAACACTTCGGCGTCTCCTCCGCGATCGTGGCGTTGATCGCCGAGCACCGCCAGTACCTGAAGTCGAGCGTCGGCTCGCTCGGCCAGAACCTTGAGCGGGAGAATGCCTTCTGCAACCGGACCATCCGCAGCGCCGGCCCGATGGTGGTGAGCGACACGCTGACCGATGACCGGTTCCGCTCAAACCCCCTGGTGGTCGGCGAACCGCACATCCGGTTCTACGCGGGCCACCCCCTCCTGGGCCCGGGCGGGTGGACCATCGGGACGTTGTGCGTCATCGACCAGAATCCCCGGGGCTTCTCCGACGAGGACAGGCGCGCGCTCAGGTCGTTCGCGGAGGCCGCGCAGCGGGAGGTCACCCCGTAGGGAAGCCCGGCCCGCGGAACCCGTCAGCGCGTCGAGAGGCCTTCGCCGTCGAGGGTGAGGAGGAGCTGGTGTGCTTCTCCGGGACACTGCGGGCCGTTGGGATGGACCCGGTCCGCTGTGGCGCGGACCGGACCGAGCACCTCCGTGCGCCCGTCGGGAGCGGTGACGGTTGCCCGGATCTCCACCTCGCCGGCGGCAAGGTCCAGCGCGGCGAAGCCCACCAGGGTCCCGTCGGGGCTCGCCGAGGCGGCGCAGATTCCGTCGGCGTCGCAGCCCTGGTCGATGGCCACCGATCCGGGACCCAGCGCCACCTCGGATTGGGTGCACCGGCCTTCCCGGCAGACCTCGAGCGTGAGCCCACCGACCCCGCGGACACGGTCGGCGGCAATGACTACCGACACACCATCCTCGGCTCCGATTTCGGTGCAGGCGGCCGGGGCGCCGGGCGTGCCGCAGCCACCGGCGAGCAGGAGCGTTCCACCGAAGACGGCGGAACGCAGCAGGGGCGCTCGAAAGGGCATGCCCCAGCCTAGCGCCGGCCGGCGTGCGGCCGGTTGCCTCCCGTCGTCCCGCCTGGCTCGATGGACCGCGGTCCCGGGCAGAGCGGACACCCGTGCACGGCACGCCTCCGGCTGCCCGTCAAGGCGGCGCGGAGTGCGCCGTCGCCCCCTGCCCTGCGCCTGGTCGCCCTGCCATAGGGTGGGGCCATGGTTTTCCACGAGTTCCTCGGCGAAGACTCCATCCCCGCGGAGGTCCTGGCGGCCCGCCGTCCGGGAACGTCCGACGCCGACTGGGATTCCTTCGAGGCGCGGTTCCGGACCGAGTTCCCCCGCCTGCGGTCGCTCTTCCGCAGGATCTACGGCGGCGGGGCGGACGATGAGCTGGTGCTGCTGGCAGTGGAGGCCGCCGGGTCGTGGCAGCAGCGCCCGGCCGGGCTCAAGGCGCTCGACGCCGAACGGGCGGCGGCGCCCGACTGGTTCCAGTCACACCGGATGCTGGGCGGGGTGTGCTACGTCGACCTGTACGCCACCGACCTTTCCGGCCTCCGGGAGCGAATTCCCTACTTCCGCGAGCTCGGCCTGACCTACCTGCACCTCATGCCGCTGTTCCTCGCCCCTGAACCGAACTCCGACGGCGGCTACGCCGTCTCAAGCTACCGCGAGCTGAACCCGTCCCTCGGCACCATGGAGGACCTCGCCTCCACCGCGTCCGAGCTGCGCGCCAACGGGATCTCGCTGGTCGTGGACTTCATCTTCAACCACACCTCGAACGAACACGAGTGGGCGCGGAAAGCGCTCGCCGGCGACCCCGAGTTCGAGGACTACTACTGGATCTTCCCCGACCGCGACATGCCGGATGCGTACGAACGCACGGTGCGCGAAATCTTCCCCGACGACCACCCCGGGTCCTTCGTGCCGCTTCCCGACGGGCGGTGGGTCTGGGCCACCTTCCATTCCTTCCAGTGGGACCTGAACTACCGCAACCCGGCGGTCTTCCGTTCCATGGCGGGGGAGATGCTCTTCCTCGCCAACCAGGGCGTCGACGTGCTGCGCATGGATGCGGTGGCCTTTGTCTGGAAGCAGCTGGGCACCGCGAGTGAGAGCCTCCCGGAGGCGCACCTCCTCCTGCAGGCGTTCAACGCCGTCTGCCGGCTGGCCGCGCCCTCCCTGCTCTTCAAGTCCGAGGCGATCGTCCACCCCGACGAGGTTGTCCAGTACATCAGCCCGGGGGAGTGCCAGCTCAGCTACAACCCCCTGCAGATGGCCCTGATCTGGAACACCCTGGCCACCCGCGACGTGTCGCTCCTGGCGCAGGCCCTCGAGCGGCGCCACGCCGTCCCACCCGGTGCCGCCTGGGTGAACTACGTCCGCAGCCATGACGACATCGGCTGGACGTTCTCCGATGAGGATGCGGCGGAGTTCGGGATCGGCGGGTACGACCACCGGCGCTTCCTCAACGCGTTCTACGTCAACCGCTTCCCGGGCAGCTTCGCGCGCGGTGTGCCGTTCCAGGAGAACCCGCGCACCGGCGACTGCCGCATCGCGGGCACGACGGCGTCGCTTGCCGGACTGGAGGCAGGCGACGCCGGAGCCGTCGGCAGGATCCTGCTGGCCCACGCGGTGGTGCTCAGCACCGGCGGGATCCCGCTGATCTACCTGGGGGACGAGGTGGGCCAGCTCAACGATTACGGCTACGCCCGGGATCCGGCGAAGGCGGCGGACAACCGCTGGGTCGGCCGGCCCGCCTACCCGGCGGCGCGGTACGCGCTGAAGGACGATCCGGCGACGGCGCCCGGGGCGGTCTTCGGAGGCCTGCGCCGCCTCATCGCCGTCCGGGACGCGACCCCCGAATTCGCCGGCGGCACGCTGGTTCCCTTCGGCACGAACAATGCCCATGTCCTCGGCTACCAGCGCCCGGCGGCGCCCGGCGCGGAGCCCTCGGTGGTCCTCGTCCTGGCCAATTTCGCAGATTCCCGGCAGCAGGTTACCGCGGAGACGCTCTCGGGCCTGCCCGGATCCGCCGTCGAACTCATCTCCGGGCGGGAGATCGCCGTGGCGGTCGGGCTGAGCCTCGAGCCCCACGGCGTGATGTGGCTCCGCTTCGCCCCGGCACCCACCGCCTGAACTCCGGGAGGGAGCGCGCCGACGCGACCGCCCCCCCGGGCGGTCCGGGCCGATTCGCTTATTCGCGCCCCGGGCTGTAGCGTTTCTACTACGCCGCGGGGTGGAGCAGTTCGGTAGCTCGCTGGGCTCATAACCCAGAGGTCACAGGTTCAAATCCTGTCCCCGCAACCAAGGCAGATGTCCCGGTCCCCTCAGGGACCGGGACATCTGCGTTAACCGGCCGCGGGCCCCGCAACCCGGGCCGTCCACCGGTCTCCGCCGGGTGCCGGCCGCGGTGAAATGAAGCCGTCACATCTTTCCACTTGATTGGCAGCCCCACGGGGCAGGTGCAGACTTGACTCTCGAAGCGCCCGCAGCGGAGTCGGGCGCCGGATGCCTGGAGGAAACATGCGCGTATTCGTGGCCGGCGCCGGCGGCGCCATCGGACGCCCGATCGTCCGTCGACTCGTTTCCTGGGGCCACGAGGTCTCCGGGATCTCCCGCGGAGGCGAAGGAGCCGCACGCATCTCGGCGGACGGGGCGACACCGTTTGTCGCGGACGTGCTGAACCTCGAAGAGGTCCGGAAGGCGCTGGAGGAGGCCCGGCCCGAAGTCGTCATCGACCAGCTCACGGCCCTGCCGCGCAACTATACGCCGGAGGCCATGCGGGAGACCCTCGCGCGCACGAGCGAGGTCCGCGTCGTCGGCGGAGCGAATGTTCAGGAGGCCGCCCTCTCAGCGGGGGCGACGCGGTTCCTCGCCCAGTCGGGGTGCTACTTCTATGCGCCGGGGGAGGGGCCCGCCGAGGAAGCGGAGCCGTTCGTGTCCGAGGGCCCTCCCCTTGTCGCCGGCAACGTCGCGGCCTTCCAACAGGTCGAGGACCGGATCACCGGCCTTCCGCAGGGCACGACCGGACTCATCCTGAGGTACGGGTTCTTCTACGGCCCGGGCACCTGGTACTCGTCGGAGGGGGATATGGGCCAGCAGGCACGGGCCGGCCAGCTCGGTGTGCTCGGCGGCGGTGACGGGGTCTGGTCCTTCGTCCACCTCGAGGACGCGGCGGAGTTCACGGCGCGCGCCGCGGTGGAGTCCCAGGCCACCGGGGCGGTGAACGTCACGGACAGCGACCCGACGCCCATGCGCGAAGTGATGCGGGCCTTCGCCGCCTATGCGGGTGGGAAGGCGCCGAACGAGTATCCAATCACCGAGGAGACGGACAGGAACGGGGTTTTCTACTCCACCCAGATGAGGGGCGCCAGCAACCGCCGCGCACGCCAGGAGTTCGGATTCAAGCCGCGCCGGTTGGAGTGGCTCGAACCGGCACAGTGACATCGGAGCGCGGCGGTGCCCTCCGCCGCATCCACCGGGGCACACCCCGCAGCGCGAAACCGCGCGCCCGGGCAGCCGTGGTTACCAGCCCCGCTCAAGCCACTTCCCGAGCTGGGGGCGTTCGGCGCCGAGGGTGGTTCCCTCCCCATGGCCGGGATGTACGAACGTGTCATCCGGAAGGTAGTCGAACACCCGCTCCGTCACGTCCGCGTACAGCGACGCGAAGCGGGCCGCGTCGCCCTGCGTGTTGCCCAGGCCGCCGGGAAAGAGCGAGTCGCCGGTGAACAGGTGCGCCGGGCCGTCCGGGTCGCGGTAGAGCAGCGCCATCGAGCCGGGCGTGTGCCCGCGCAGGTGGATGGCCTCGAGCTCGAATCCGTCGAAGGAACCCCGGTCCCCATGCTTCAGCGGCACATCGGTCGGCATCCCGATCGCGGGGACGTCGGCGGCGCCGGCGGCCGTGCGTGCACCGGTGGCCGCCACCACGTCCGCCAGAGCCCGTACGTGGTCCCAATGCGAATGCGTCGTGACGACCAGCTCGAGCTTCGCGGCGGCGGCAGTGTCCCGGGCGCCCTCCGCCAGCAGGGCGGCGATGGCCGGTGCGTCGTCGGCGGCGTCGATCAGGACCTGCCGTCCGGAGCGGCGGGCGGTGAGCAGGTAGACGTTGTTGTCCAGCGTGCCCACCGCCCGCCGGCGGATGACCACGGAGGAAAGATCAGCGAGAATCATGAGCCAACACTAGGGCAGGGGCCCTGCCTCCCGCCGCCCGCGGTGCCGGCCTGCGTGCCCCAGCCGTCGGGCGGAGCCCCACGGGTCCAAGACCGATCCGGCCCGGCGCCCCTCCGGGCCGGCGCAGGATTTCCCGCCGGGCGCCTCGGACAGCGTCCGGTTCGCGGTATTCTGCACCTAACAGCGCCCCCGGTGGGGCGGCACGGCACAGGCGGCGGACCATGGGCCGCCGTGCCCGGCGGAAGGGGCGTCAGTGGAGAGCGAAGTACCGGAGTGGCTGAAGCTCGATCCCGCGAGCCCGTATCCGCCGTATGAACAGCTGCGGCAGTTGATCGTCGAGGCCGCGAACAGCGGGCGCATCGCCGTCGGGGTCCGGCTGCCCCCGGTGCGGACGCTCGCCGCCCACCTCGGGGTGGCCGCGAACACCGTGGCCCGGGCTTACCGGGAACTCGAGCGGGCGCAGATCGTGGTCACCCGGTCGCGCGCCGGAACGGTGATCGCGGCGGCCGGCGACGAGGCCCGCCGGCGGACGGCCGAGGGGGCGGCGGATTACGCCCGGATCGTCAAGGCCAGCGGGCTGAAGGAGGAAGAGGCCGTCGCCTACCTGCGGGCGGCATTGCGCCGAGCGTGAACTGCACCGGCGCGCCACACCGGCGTGGCGGGAATTAACCCCGATTCGAATATGTCTTCGAAGCGGGATTGAATTACAGTTGTACGGTGTCTATAGCCAACTCCCTGGAACAGCACTCCTCGAACCCGTTGATCCCGCACCCGGACCTGTCGCGCCTCGTCGTGAAGGGGGCGCGCGAGCACAACCTCAAGAACGTCGATCTTGACATGCCCCGGGACGCCATCATCGTCTTCACCGGGCTCTCAGGCTCGGGCAAGTCATCCCTGGCGTTCGACACCATCTTCGCCGAGGGCCAGCGTCGCTACGTCGAGTCGCTGTCGGCCTACGCACGCCAGTTCCTCGGCCAGGTGGACAAGCCCGACGTCGACTTCATCGAGGGCCTTTCGCCGGCCGTGTCGATCGACCAGAAGTCGACGAGCAAGAACCCGCGCTCCACCGTGGGCACCATCACCGAAATCTACGACTACATGCGCCTGCTCTGGGCACGCGTGGGCCGCCCGCACTGCCCCATCTGCGGCGAGCCGGTGGCGAAGCAGACCCCCCAGCAGATCGTCGACCAGCTCCTCGAACTCGACGAGGGTACGCGCTTCCAGATCCTCGCCCCCGTGGTCCGCGGCCGCAAGGGCGAGTTCGTCGACCTGTTCCAGGAACTTTCGGCCAAGGGCTACTCACGCGCCCGCGTCGACGGTGAGCTCATCCAGCTGACCGACCCGCCGAAGCTGGGCAAGCAGTTCAAGCACACCATCGAGGTGGTCATCGACCGCCTCGTCGTCAAGGACGGCATCTCGCAGCGGCTCACCGACTCGGTCGAGACCGCCCTGAAACTCGCGGAGGGGCGGGTCCTCGCGGACTTCGTCGACCTGCCCGAGGACGACGCCAAGCGGGTCCGTGCCTTCTCCGAGCACCTCGCCTGCCCCAACGAGCACCCGCTGGCCATCGACGAGATCGAGCCGCGGTCCTTCTCCTTCAACAACCCGTTCGGCGCCTGCCCGGTCTGCACCGGCATCGGGACCAAGCTGGAGGTCGACGAGGAGCTCGTTGTCCCGAACCCCGACCTCAGCCTGGCCGAAGGCGCCATCGCGCCGTGGTCGCTCGGCACGGCGACCCTCGAGTACTGGACCCGGCTGCTCGAGGGCCTGGCCAAGGAACTGAACTTCAGCATGGACGTCCCGTGGCGCAAGCTGCCGGACCGTGCCCGCGAGGCCGCCCTGTACGGCAAGGACCACAAGGTGGTGGTGCAGTACCGCAACCGCTTCGGGCGTGAGCGCAAGTACAGCACCGGATTCGAAGGCGCCGTCCAGTACATCCACCGCAAGCACCTCGAGACCGAGTCGGACCACGCCCGCGACCGGTACGAAGAGTACATGCGGCAGATCCCGTGCCCCGAGTGCGGGGGTGCGCGGCTGAACCCGGCGTCCCTGTCGGTGCTCATCAACGGCAAGTCCATCGCCGAGGTCGCGGCCATGCCGATGCGCGACTGCAGCGACTTCCTGAACAACCTGGTCCTGACCGGGCGCGAGGCGCAGATCGCCAACCAGGTCCTTAAGGAGATCCAGGCCCGCCTGACCTTCCTGCTCGACGTCGGCCTCGAATACCTCAACCTGGAGCGCGCCGCCGGCACCCTCTCCGGAGGCGAGGCCCAGCGCATCCGCCTGGCCACCCAGATCGGCTCGGGACTGGTCGGCGTGCTCTACGTCCTCGACGAGCCCTCGATCGGCCTGCACCAGCGCGACAACCGGCGCCTCATCGAGACCCTGACGCGCCTGCGCAACCTCGGCAACACCCTGATCGTCGTGGAGCACGACGAGGACACCATCCACGAGGCCGACTGGATCGTCGACATCGGCCCCGGCGCCGGTGAACACGGCGGCGAGGTGGTCCACTCCGGCCTGCTCAAGGACCTGCTCATCAATGAGAAGTCGATCACCGGCGACTACCTCTCCGGCCGCCGGAAGATCGAGATCCCGGCCAAGCGGCGCAAGATCGACAAGTCGCGCCAGCTGAAGGTCGTCGGTGCCCGCGAGAACAACCTCAAGAAGCTCGACGTCGCCTTCCCGCTGGGCGTGCTGACCGCGGTCACCGGGGTCAGCGGCTCGGGCAAGTCGACGCTCGTGAACGACATCCTCTACAAGGTCCTCGCAAACAAGCTCAACGGCGCCAAGCAGGTCGCCGGCCGGCACAAGCGCATCGACGGCCTCGAGCACCTCGACAAGGTCATCCACGTCGACCAGAGCCCCATCGGCCGCACGCCCCGGTCCAACCCCGCCACCTACACCGGGGTCTTCGACCACATCCGCAAGCTCTTCGCCGAGACCACCGAGGCGAAGGTCCGCGGCTACCTCCCCGGGCGGTTCTCCTTCAACGTCAAGGGCGGGCGCTGCGAGGCGTGCTCCGGCGACGGCACCCTGAAGATCGAGATGAACTTCCTGCCCGACGTATACGTGCCCTGCGAGGTCTGCCACGGCGCCCGCTACAACCGGGAAACCCTTGAGGTCCACTACAAGGGCAAGACCATCGCCGACGTGCTCGACATGCCGATCGAGGAGGGCGCGGAGTTCTTCGCCGCGTTCAGCCCCATCGCCCGGCACCTCAACACGCTGGTCGAGGTCGGCCTCGGTTACGTGCGGCTCGGCCAGCCGGCCACCACCCTCTCGGGCGGCGAGGCGCAGCGCGTGAAGCTCGCCAGCGAGCTGCAGAAGCGCTCCAACGGGCGCAGCGTGTACGTGCTCGACGAGCCGACCACCGGGCTGCACTTCGAGGACATCCGCAAGCTCCTCCTGGTGCTGCAGGGCCTGGTGGACAAGGGGAACACCGTGATCACCATCGAGCACAACCTCGATGTGATCAAGAGCGCCGACTGGGTGATCGACCTCGGGCCCGACGGCGGCTCCGGCGGCGGCGAGGTCATCGCCACGGGCACCCCCGAGCAGGTGGCGCGCAGCCCGCGGAGCCACACAGGCACCTTCCTCGCGGAGATCCTTCCCTCCTCCACCTGAACATTCCCGGCAGGGAATAGGAGTGCGGCGGGCCGGGTCCGTTGTGGCAAACTTGCCCGGTGACTAATTCGCAGGCGCTTGTCCTCTTCGACCTCGACGGAACGGTGATCGACCCGGCCGGAGCGATCACCGGGGGGATCGGACAGGCACTGCGGGACCACGGGCTGCCCGTCCCCGACCGCCGCAGGCTCCAGAGCATGGTCGGGCCCGCCCTGGTCACGTCGCTGCGGCGCATCGCCGGGGTCCCCGACCACCTCATCGACCCGGTGATGGGCGCCTACCGCGCCGGCTACCGGTCCGTCGGCATGGCGCAGAGCCGCCCCTACCCGGGCATGGTCGACGCCGTCCGCGCCCTGCGCGCGGACGGCGTCCGGGTGGCCATCGCCACGCAGAAGCCGGAGTGGCTCGCCGAGGAACTGCTCTCCACCCAGGGCCTGGCCGGCCTCTTCGATTCGGTGCACGGCGCCCCCCGGGACGAACGCGCGGCCGCGGCGCTGCAGGGCAAGAGCACGATCATCGCCGCCGCGCTGGCCGCGCATGCCGGCCGCTACGGCAGCGCCATCATGGTGGGAGACCGCTCGCACGATGTGCTGGGGGCGGCCGATAATGGTCTTGGCTGCGTGGGGGTGTCGTGGGGTTTCGCCGTCCCGGGCGAACTCGCGGAGGCCGGCGCCCTCGCGGTCGTGGACACCGCCGGGGAGCTCCTGGAGGTGCTTCGTGGGAATCTATGACCTCACCCGCAGCACGACGCGCGGACTCATCGCCGGCCTCTGCCGGCCCACCGTCGAGGGACTGGAGAACGTTCCGGCGGAGGGGCCGTTCATCGTCGCGGCCAACCACCTCTCCTTCCTCGACAGCGTCCTCATCCAGGCCCTGATGCCGCGCCGGGTGGCGTTCTTCGCGAAGGCCGAATACTTCACCGGCACCGGGGTCAAGGGGCGCATGATGCGCTCCTTCTTCGAGGGCGTCGGCTCCATTCCCGTGCAGCGGGGCGAGCAGGCGGCCAGCGTGCAGGCCCTGAAGACCCTGCTCGACCTGCTCGAGGAGGGCAGCGGCGTCGGCATCTATCCGGAGGGCACCCGGTCCCGCGACGGGCTGCTCTACCGGGGGCGGACCGGCGTGGGCTGGCTGGCGCTGACCACCGGAGCCCCCGTGGTGCCGGTGGGCCTGATCGGCACGGAGGCGCTGCAGCCGGCGGGCAGCAACGGCATCCGGCCCCAGCACTTCACCATGAAGGTCGGTGCCCCGCTCTACTTCGAGAAGACCGGGCCGGGCCACCCGCTGCCGGCCCGGCGCAGCGCCACCGACGCCATCATGGACTCCATCGCCGCGCTCAGCGGGCAGCAGCGCTCCGCCGGCTACAACAAAAGCGCCCCCGCCGAGTAACCCCCGGGCGGGTCCGCGCTGGGCTGAACCGTCAGGAGGCGCCGGCCGGACGCTCTAGGATTGATCTGTGGCAAACCCAGCAAGCTACCGTCCCAAGACGGGGGAAATACCGCAGGACCCCGGTGTCTACCGGTTCCGCGACGAGCACGGCCGGGTCGTCTACGTCGGCAAGGCCAAGAACCTCCGCTCCCGGCTCAACTCGTACTTCGCGAACCCGCAGGGGCTGATGCCCCGCACCCGCGCCATGGTGCACACCGCGGCAGGGGTCGAATGGACTGTCGTCGGGAGCGAACTCGAGGCCCTCCAGCTCGAATACACCTGGATCAAGGAATTCAACCCGCGCTTCAACGTGATGTTTCGGGACGACAAGTCCTATCCGTACCTCGCGGTGACCATGGGGGAGAAGTTCCCCCGCGTCCAGGTGATGCGCGGCGACAAGAAGAAGGACACCCGGTACTTCGGGCCCTTCTATCCCGCCAAGGCCATCCGCGAGACAGTCGACACGCTCCTGCGGGTGTTCCCCGTACGCACCTGCAGCACCGGGGTCTTCCAGCGGGCCGAACGCTCGGGCCGGCCCTGCCTCATGGGGTACATCGACAAGTGCTCGGCACCGTGCATCGGGCGGATCTCCCCGGAGGACCACAAGGCCCTCGCCGGCGAGTTCGTGGCGTTCATGTCCGGTGAGGCCAAGCGGTTCATCACCGGGCTCGAAGCGAAGATGGCCGCCTCGGTCGCCGAACTGGACTACGAGGCCGCGGCGCGGACCCGCGACGACATCGCCGCGCTGCGGAAGGTCTTCGAGCGCAACACCGTGGTGCTCAGCGAGGACACCGACGCCGACATCTTCGCGCTCACCGAGGACGAGCTCGAGGCCGCCGCGCAGGTCTTCCACGTCCGCGCCGGGCGCATCCGCGGCCAGCGGGGCTGGGTCGTGGAGAAGGTGGAGGACATGGACACCCCGGACCTGGTGGAACACCTCCTGCAGCAGGTGTACGGCGAGGGCGGGCACGGCAACGAGCGCATCCCGCGCGAGGTGCTCGTGCCCGTGATGCCCAGCAACTCCGAACAGATCCTCGAATGGCTCCAGGGGCTCCGCGGGGCGCGCGTCGACGTGCGGGTGCCCATCCGCGGCGACAAGGCCACCCTGATGGGCACCGTCGCCCAGAACGCCGCCGATGCCCTGCGCCTGCATAAGAGCCGCCGGGCCGGGGACCTCACCACCCGGTCGGCCGCGCTCACCGAACTGCAGGAAGCCCTCGAGCTGCCGCAGCCGCTGATGCGCATCGAATGCTTCGACATCTCGCACGTCTCCGGCACGAACGTCGTGGCCTCGATGGTGGTCGTCGAGGACGGGCTGCCCCGCAAGTCGGAGTACCGCCGCTTCTCCATCACCGGCGACGCCGCCCGCGACGACACCGCCTCGATGTACGACGTGATCTACCGCAGGTTCCGCAACTACCTCGCCGGACAGTCGCCGGAGTCGCAGGACGGCGCGGCCGGCAGCGCCGGAAACGGTAATGGAACCGCCGGCGGCGACGGCGCCGCAATCGACGCGCTTGAGGCGAACCTCGAGGCCGAAGAGGATGCCGCAGACGGCCCCGGTGCGGATGCCGGCACACCCCTGGCGGACACCACGACGGCGACGACCAAGAACCGGTTCGCCTACCCGCCGAACCTCGTCGTCGTCGACGGCGGCCCGCCGCAGGTGGCCGCCGCCTCCCGCGCGCTGGCGGACCTGGGCATCGACGACGTGTTCGTCGTCGGGCTCGCCAAGCGCCTCGAAGAGGTGTGGGTGCCCGACAGCGACTTCCCGGTGATCCTGCCGCGCGCCTCGGAGGGACTGTTCCTGCTGCAGCGCATCCGCGACGAGGCCCACCGGTTCGCGATCGCCTTCCACCGCCAGAAGCGCGGCAAATCGATGACCGAATCGGTCCTCGACGGCATCCCGGGGCTCGGGCCGTCGAAACGGAAGGCCCTGCTGAAGCACTTCGGCTCGGTGAAGAAGCTGAAGGCCGCCTCCGAGGAGGAGCTGCTGGCCGTTCCGGGCATCGGTCCATCCCTGGCCTCCGCGGTCCGCAACGGACTCGCCGGCGGGGCGGCGGAGGACGCTGCGCCGGCGGTGAACCTGACCACGGGCGAGATCCTCGATTCTTAGCTAGGCTGGGACCGGCGACCGCTGCCTGCGGCGCAGCCCATCCGCACCACCTACGCCGAAACGGACCCTTTCATGACGGAGGCTGACAGCCTGACCCCGGTCAAACCCACCGAATCGGAGCTGCTGGTCGTCACCGGCATGTCGGGCGCCGGCCGCACCACGGCGGCCCACGCGCTGGAGGACCACGGCTGGTACGTCGTCGAGAACCTCCCCCCTCAGATGCTGGGGACGCTGACGGAACTGGTGGCACGCATGCCCCAGTCGATCCCGAAGCTCGCCGTGGTGATCGACGTGCGGAGCAAGGGGCTGTTCAACGACATCAGGACCGCCCTGGCCGGGCTGCGGGCGGCCGGGGTGAATTACCGCGTGCTGTTCCTCGACGCGGACGATGAAGTGCTGGTGCGCCGGTTCGAGCAGGGCAGGCGGCCGCACCCGCTGCAGGGCGGCGGCCGCATCCTGGACGGCATCGCCGCCGAACGCGATGTGCTCAAGGAGGTCAAGTACGCCTCCGACATCGTCGTGGACACCACCGACTTCAACGTGCACGCCCTGGCCACGGCCGTCACCGAACTGTTCTCGGAGTCCGGCCCGATCATCCTCCGCCTCAACGTCATGAGCTTCGGCTTCAAGTACGGCCTTCCGGTGGACGCGAACTTCGTGGCCGACGTCCGGTTCATCCCCAACCCGCACTGGGTACCCCAGCTGCGTCCGCAGACCGGGCTCGACGAGCCGGTGCGCGAGTATGTGCTCGGTGCGGCCGGCGCCGGCGACTTCGTCAGCCGCTACGTCAACGCGCTCGTGCCGGTGCTGGACGGGTACCGCCGCGAGAACAAGCACTACGCGACGATCGCCGTGGGCTGCACCGGGGGCAAGCACCGTTCGGTCGCCGTCACCGAGGAGATCGCCCAGCGCCTCGCCCAGCTGCCCGGAGTCCAGGTCGCTGCCCAGCACCGGGACCTGGGGCGGGAATAGTGGCCCTCTTTTCAGGGCCGCTGCCCCTGATTCCCGTGCCGGCGGCGAACCGGCGCGACGGCGAGCCCGCCGAAAAGACGCCCTCGGTGGTCGCCCTGGGTGGAGGGCACGGGCTGTCCGCCTCGCTGTCCGCGCTGCGCCTGCTCACCCAGGAGCTCACCGCCGTGGTCACCGTCGCCGACGACGGCGGCTCCTCCGGTCGGCTGCGCCGGGAACTGGGGGTGCTCCCGCCGGGCGACCTGCGGATGGCCCTGGCGGCCCTGTGCGATGACACCGACTGGGGACGCACCTGGCGTGACGTGATGCAGCACCGCTTCACCTCAAGCTCAGGCGTCGAAGGCTCCCTCGACAACCACGCGCTGGGGAACCTGCTCATCGTGACCCTCTGGGAGCTCCTCGGCGACCCCGTGGCGGGCCTGCAGTGGGCCGGCGCGCTGCTGGGCGCCCGCGGCAAGGTCGTCCCGATGGCCAGCGTCCCGCTGACCATCGAAGGCGACATCCTCACCGAGTCCGAGGGCAGGCTGCGGGTCGAGACCATCGTCGGCCAGGCGCAGCTCGCCGTTGCCGCCGAGTCGGGCAACGTCAGCAGCGTCCGGTTGCTCCCCGAGTCGGCCCCGGCCTGCAAGGACGCCCTCGAGGCGATCGAACTGGCGGACTGGGTGATCCTCGGCCCGGGCTCCTGGTACACCTCAGTGCTGCCGCACCTGCTGCTGCCCGAGCTCCGGGATGCGCTCTGCCGCACCTCCGCCAGGCGCTGCCTGACGATGAACATGACGAACGACACGAAGGAGACCCAGGGCATGACCGCCGTGGACCACCTCGCCGTGATCCGGCGCTACGCGCCCGAGTTCACCGTCGACGTCGTCCTCGCCGACCCGGCGGTCGTGGGGGACCGCGCGGAGTTCGAAGCGGCGGTGGCCGCGATGGGTGGGAGGGCAGTTCTGGGTAGAGTGGGTTCTTCAACCGGAAAGCCCGTTCATGATCCGCTACGCCTCGCAACGGCGTACAAAGACATGTTTGGGGAGAACTAGGAGTGAATTGGTGGCGCTGACCGCGGACGTCAAGGAGGAGCTTTCGCACCTCGAGGTTAAGAAGTCCTCTGTACGCAAGGCCGAGGTGTCCGCCCTGCTACGGTTCGCCGGCGGGCTGCACATCATCTCCGGGCGGATCGTGATCGAAGCGGAGGTCGACCTGGCCTCGACGGCGCGCAGGGTCCGCTCGGCCATCGCCGAGGTCTACGGACACAACAGCGAGATCATCGTCGTCTCAGGCGGCGGCCTGCGCCGCGGGAACCGCTACGTGGTCCGGGTGGTGCGCGACGGCGAATCCCTCGCCCGGCAGACCGGCCTGCTGGACACCCGGGGCAGGCCCGTGCGCGGGCTGCCCTCCGCAGTCGTCAACGGCTCGGCGGCGGACGCCGAGGCCGTCTGGCGCGGCGCCTTCCTCGCCCACGGCTCCCTGACCGAGCCGGGCCGCTCATCCTCCCTGGAGGTGACCTGCCCGGGGCCCGAATCGGCCCTTGCCCTCGTCGGCGCGGCCCGCAGGCTCGGCATCGCCGCCAAGGCCCGCGAGGTCCGCGGTGTGGACCGGGTCGTCATCCGCGACGGCGACACCATCGCCGCGCTGCTCACCCGGATGGGGGCGCACGACGCCCTGATGGTGTGGGAGGAGCGGCGGATGCGCAAGGAGGTCCGCGCGACGGCGAACCGGCTGGCGAACTTCGACGACGCCAACCTTCGCCGGTCGGCGCAGGCCGCGGTGGCAGCCGGCGCCCGGGTCGAGCGTGCGCTGGAGATCCTCGGCGAATCGGTCCCCGAACACCTCCGGTACGCGGGAGAGCTGCGGGTCGGCCACAAGCAGGCAAGCCTCGATGAGCTCGGACGGCTGGCGGACCCCCCGATGACCAAGGACGCCATCGCCGGCCGGATCCGCAGGCTGCTGGCCATGGCCGACAAACGGGCGCAGGAGATCGGAATTCCGGGAACCGACGCGAATGTCACCGCCGACATGCTTGACGAGTGATTCGTTGCATAGGATGGGAAGGCAAGCCCGCCGCTCCAGCGGCGGGAGCCCGGCGGTCCGCACCGGCCCTCGCGGGCCCGGAAACGTCCCCGGAACGGCAGACCTTTAGATGGAGGATTTCGTGAGCCAGTACATGTTGCCCGACCTAGATTACGATTACGCGGCCCTGGAGCCCCACATCTCCGCAAAGATCATGGAGCTGCACCACAGCAAGCACCACGCCACCTACGTCAAGGGTGCGAACGACGCCATGGCCCAGCTGGCCGAGGCCCGCGAGAAGGGCGAGTTCGGAAACATCCCCAAGCTGTCCAAGGACCTCGCCTTCCACCTCGGCGGGCACATCAACCACTCGATCTTCTGGAAGAACCTGTCCCCGGACGGAGGCGACCTGCCCACCGGTGAGCTGGCGGCCGCCCTCGATGACGCGTTCGGGTCCTTCGAGGCTTTCCGCAGCCACTTCAACGCCGCCGCGATCAGCCTGCAGGGCTCCGGCTGGGCCGTCCTCGCCTACGAGCCGCTCGGCGGCAACATCGTGATCGAGCAGCTCTACGACCAGCAGGGCAACGTTCCGGTGGGAACCATTCCGCTGCTCATGCTCGACATGTGGGAGCACGCCTTCTACCTCGACTACGTCAATGTCAAGGCCGATTACGTCAAAGCCTTCTGGAATATCGTGAACTGGACCGACGTCGCGGCACGGTTTGACCGCGCCCGGTCCGGTGCATCGAGCCTGGTCGTCCCCGGCGTCTGACGCCCGGTTGCGTTCCGCCTGTGCCCGCTCCGGCGGGGCGGGCACGCGCTCCGGGGCGGGGGTCCAGGCTCCCGCCCCGGAGCACCGCAGAACCTGATGGACCGAAAAGGATCATCGGAACCGCACAACGGCGTGCAGCGCAAGCAGCTGCCGGACCGGCCGAACAGGCCGCGGCCCGCAGCACCACTTATAAAGGAGATGGAAACCAGTGACTACGCGAATTGGAATCAACGGCTTTGGCCGGATCGGCCGTAACTACTTCAGGGCGGTGCTCGCTCAGGGCGCGGACCTGGAGATCGTGGCCGTCAATGACCTCACCAGCCCCGAAACCCTGGCCCACCTGCTCAAGTACGACTCCGTTGCCGGGCGCCTGGGCGTCAGCGTCGAGGTCGACGGCGGCGACCTCGTGGTCGACGGCAAGCGCATCCGCGTCCTGGCCGAGCGCGACCCGGCGAACCTGCCCTGGGCCGAACTGGGCGCGGACATCGTCGTCGAGTCCACCGGGTTCTTCACCAAGGCCGCCGACGCGCAGAAGCACATCGACGCCGGTGCGAAGAAGGTCCTGATCTCGGCGCCGGCCTCCGGCGAGGACCTCACGGTGGTCCTGGGCGTCAACGACGGGGACTACGACCCGGCCAACCACCACATCATCTCCAACGCCTCGTGCACCACCAACTGCCTCGGCCCGCTGGCGAAGGTCCTGCAGGACTCCTTCGGCATCGAACGCGGCCTGATGACCACGGTCCACGCCTACACGGCCGACCAGAACCTGCAGGACGGCCCGCACAAGGACCTGCGCCGCGCCCGCGCCGCCGCCGTCAACATGGTGCCCACCTCCACCGGCGCCGCCAAGGCCATCGGACTGGTCCTGCCCGAGCTCAAGGGCAAGCTCGACGGGTACGCCATCCGCGTCCCGGTCCCCACCGGGTCGGCCACGGACCTGACCGTCACGGTCGGCCGCGAGGTCACCGTCGACGAGGTCAACGCAGCCTACAAGGCCGCCGCTGAAGGGCCGCTGAAGGGCTACCTCACCTACACCGAGGATCCCATCGTGTCCTCGGACATCGTGGGCGATCCGGCCTCCTCGATCTTCGACTCGGGCCTGACCAAGGTTCTCGGCAACCAGGTCAAGGTCGTGTCCTGGTACGACAACGAGTGGGGCTACTCCAACCGCCTGGTCGACCTCACCGAAATCGTCGCCTCGAAGCTCTCCTGACGGCCCGCCCGTGAGCTACGCATCGATCGACGATCTCCTGGCGGAAGGGGTCCGTGGACGGCGGATCCTGGTCCGCTCGGACCTCAACGTACCCCTTGACGACTCCCAGCGGGTCACCGACGACGGGCGCATCCGTGCGTCGCTTCCCGTGCTGCGCAAGCTCAGCGAAGCCGGGGCCGCCGTCATCGTGATGGCCCACCTTGGGCGCCCCAAGGGTGCGCCGGAGGCGAAGTACTCGCTCCGCCCCGCCGTTGACCGCCTTGCCGAGCTCGCGGACTTCTCCGTGACGCTGGCAGGGGACACGGCCGGGGAGCAGGCGCGGGCTGCCGCGGAGTCCCTGAAGGACGGCGAGGTCCTGGTGCTCGAGAACGTGCGGTTCGACCCGCGCGAGACCAGCAAGGACGACGCCGAACGTGCCGCCTTCGCCGGCGAGCTCGCCGGGCTGACCGGCGGCTCGGGGGCGTACGTCAACGACGCTTTCGGAGCCGTGCACCGCAAGCACGCAAGCGTGTACGACCTCGCCGCGGTCCTTCCCTCCTACCAGGGCGACCTGGTGAAGGCGGAGGTCGAGGTGCTCCAGCGGCTGACCACCGACCCCGAGCGGCCCTTCGTGGTCGTCCTGGGCGGATCGAAGGTCTCCGACAAGTTGGCGGTCATCGAGAACCTCCTGGGCAGGGCCGACCGGCTCCTGATCGGCGGGGGAATGGTCTTCACGTTCCTCGCCGCCCAGGGGCACAAGGTGGGGGCCTGCCTGCTCGAGCCCGACCAGCTGGATAATGTGCGCGGCTACCTCGCCCGGGCGGAGGAGGCGGGCACCGAGTTCGTCTTCCCGACGGACATCGTGGTCGCCGAGAAGTTCGCGCCCGACGCCGGCTCCAGTGTGCTGGCGGCCGATGCGATCGAGTCCGGCCCCTACGGCGCCGACGGGATCGGCCTCGACATCGGACCGGCCACCGGCTCCGATTTCGCGGCGCACATCGCGCAGGCGAGGACCGTGTTCTGGAACGGCCCCATGGGCGTGTTCGAGTTCGAGGCCTTCGCCGAGGGGACCCGCGTGGTTGCGCAGGCCCTTGCCGAGGCGCAGCGCAACGGCGCCCTGACGGTGGTGGGCGGGGGCGACTCCGCCGCCGCGGTCCGGGGGCTCGGCTTCGAGGACACCCAGTTCGGCCACATCTCCACCGGAGGCGGGGCCAGCCTTGAGTACCTCGAGGGCAAGGAGCTTCCCGGCCTGACGGCGCTCGAGCGCGCCTGAGGCAACCGGCCAGGAACATCCACGCCGCAGGACCCGCCCGCACCGGGCGGGTCCTGCGGCTCCCGACGACTGAAAGAGAGTTCGCTATGACCACCTCGACGAACGGCGTGTTCGACCGGCGCCCCCTGATCGCAGGGAACTGGAAGATGAACCTGGACCACGTCCAGGCGATCACGTTCCTGCAGAAGCTCGCCTGGACCCTCGACGACGCCAACCACGACTTCGGCCGGGTCGAGGTGTCGGTGTTCCCGCCGTTCACCGACCTGCGCGGGGTGCAGACCCTCGTCAAGGGCGACGACCTCGCCGTCGTCTACGGCGGGCAGGACCTGTCGCCGCACGACTCCGGCGCCTACACCGGCGACATCTCCGGGCAGTTCCTGAACCGCCTCGGCTGCACCTACGTGCTGGTGGGCCATTCCGAGCGCCGCACGATCCACGCCGAAACCGACGGGGTGCTCAACGCCAAGGTGCACGCGGCGTACCGCCACGACCTCGTTCCGGTGCTCTGCGTCGGCGAGGGCCTCGAGATCCGCCAGGCCGGCACCCACGTCGAACACACCCTCGAACAGCTCCGCAGGGGCGTCGCCGGCCTCGACGCCGAGAAGGCCGCCCGCCTCGTCGTCGCCTACGAGCCCGTGTGGGCGATCGGCACCGGCGAGGTCGCCGGGCCGCAGGACGCCCAGGAGATGTGCGCGGCGATCCGCGCGGAACTCACCGAACTCTTCGACGGCGGCACGGCCGGGAAGGTCCGCCTGCTCTACGGCGGATCGGTCAAGGCCGCCAACGCTGGGACGATCCTGAAGGAGCGCGACGTCGACGGCGTGCTCGTCGGTGGGGCGAGCCTCGATGTGTCGGAGTTTGCTAGTATTGTCAGGTTCGAACAGCACCTGGTGACAGGCTAGTTCGAAGCGCACCCCCGCCTCGCGGCGGGCTCTCAGCCTTGAAAGGGCCCCGTGGAAATTCTCCGAATCATCCTGCTCGTACTGCTGGGCATCACCAGCCTGCTCCTGACGCTGCTGATCCTGCTGCATAAGGGCCGCGGCGGCGGCATGTCCGATATGTTCGGCGGCGGCATGTCCTCGAGCATGGGCTCCTCCGGAGTTGCCGAGCGCAACCTGAACCGCTTCACCGTGGCGTTGGGCCTGGCGTGGGGCACCGTGATCATCGCACTCGGACTCATCCAGCGGTTCCTCGAACCCTGACCGGCGCACAAAAGGCCCCGCCGCTTCCAAGCCTGGAAGCGGCGGGGCCTTTTTGGTGGGCCGGGGGTGCGCTACCGCACCCCCGGCTCGATCACTGTTCTGCGTCCTCGCGGTTGATGAGGCGGCCGGGAAGCTGCACGGCGGCCTCCTGGTCGATCAGCCAGAGCGTCCGGTTCCGGCCGCGCGCCCCGGCGGCCGGCACCTGGACAGAGCCGGCACCGGCAAGGGCCAGGCCCACCGCTCCCGCCTTGTCCTCGCCGGCCACCGCCAACCAGACCTCCTCCGCCGAATTGATGCTTTCCAGCGTCAGGGAGATCCGCTCGGGCGGGGGCTTGGGGGCGTCCGCGACGCCCACCACTGTTGAGCCCTTCGTGCGGATGCCCGCCAACTCCGGGAAGAGCGAGGCGACATGGGCGTCGGGGCCGACGCCGAGCATGAGCACGTCGAACCGGGGGAGCCGGGGATCGGCCGAGCCCCCGGTTCCCTCCGCATCGGCCGCTTCCTGCAGCCGTGCCGCGTAGTCCGCGGCCGCGGCGTCCTGGTCGGCGAAGTCGTCGCTTGAGCCGAACTCGTGGACCTTCGCCGGATCGACCCCGAGGTGGTCCAGCAGCGCCTCGCGCGCCTGCACGGCATTGCGGTCCGGGTGCCCGCTGGGCAGGAACCGCTCATCGCCCCACCAGAAGTGGACGTTCGACCAGTCGACAGTCCTGCAGGTGGGGGATTCCCGGACGGCCTTCAGGGCGGCCGTGCCGATGGAGCCTCCGGTCAGCACCACCGTGGCCGACCCGCGCTCGTTCTGCACATCGACGAGGCGGGTGATCAAGCGGGACGCCACCGAAGCGGCGAGCAGGGTGGGGCCGGGGTGGATACTGATCTTTGGCTCAGCGTTCACTGGTTTGTACGCTCCTTAGGTTCGTCCTGGCAAGGCCTTCGGTGATAACTTCCCCGAAAACGTCGTCCGGGTCAAGTCGTCGAAGTTCCTCGGCGAGGCACTCCTCAAGGCTGCGGCGCGGCAGCGAGATGCGCTGGACCGGCTGGTCCGGCTGGTGCAGCTCCGCCACGTTCCGGTCGGGCCGGTGCAGCTCGATGTCCCCGTTCGCCCGCGAGAGCCGAACCCGCTGGATGCCCGTTCCTACGGGGCCGGCGGCGATCGTCACCGGCGCATCGAGGGCCAGCGCCAACCAGGCCGCCAGGAGCACCGTGCTGGGGGAATCGGCGGCACCCTCGACGGTCACCTCGGTGATCGGCGAGGGCTCGGCCTGGTCCAGGACGGCCGCGAGCTGGATGCGCCAGTTCGTCAGCCGGGTCCACGCGAGGTCGGTGTCTCCTGCCGAATAGGTCTTCTGCAGGTTGAACAACGCCGCGGCCGGATCCTGCTCATTGGATGAGTCGGTGATCCGGCGGTGCGCGATGGCACCGATCGAGGTCTGCGCGGCCGACGCCGGCATCCGGTGCGACCACCAGGCGACGATCGGGGCATCGGGCAGCAGCAGCGCCGAGACGAGGGACTCGTTCTCGTTCGCGAGGTTCCCGGAGCCGCGCAGCACGATCACCTCGGAGGCGCCGGCGTCACCGCCCACCCGGATCTGGGCGTCCAGCCGGGTCGGATCGTCGGGGGATCCCTCGGCCAGGACGATGATGCGGCAGGGATGCTCCCGGCTCGCCTCGTTCGCCGCCCGGATCGCTTCCTCCTCGGCGCCCGCGCGGGTGATGACCACGAGGGTCAGCACCCGGCCCAGGGCGACGACGCCGCCCCGGTCCCGCATGCTCATGAGCTCCTTGGAGACCTTCGAGGTTGTGGTGTTCGGAAGATCTACGATCATGGCCTTCTCCAGCTTCTGCCATCGACGGCGAGCAGCTCATCCGCGGAGGAGGGACCCCAGCTGCCCGGCCTGTACTTTTCGGGCTGCTCATTCAGCGAGGCCCAGAACTTTTCGAAGGGATCGAGGATCTGCCAGGACAGCTCGACCTCCTGCTGGCGGGGGAACAGCGGAGGCTCCCCGAGCAACACATCGAGGATGAGCCGTTCGTAGGCCTCCGGGCTCGACTCCGTGAAGGAGTGGCCGTACCCGAAGTCCATCGTGACGTCACGCACTTCCATCTGCGTGCCCGGGACCTTCGACCCGAACCGGATCGTCGCCCCCTCGTCGGGCTGGACGCGGATGACCACGGCGTTCTGGCCGAAGTCCTCCTCGTTGTGGTCCAGGAAGAGCAGGTTCGGGGCGCGCTTGAACACCACCGCGATCTCCGTGACGCGCCGGCCCAGGCGCTTGCCCGCCCGCAGGTAAAACGGCACACCGCTCCACCGGCGGGTGTTGATGTCGAGGCGGATCGCGGCGAAGCTCTCCGTCGTCGAATCGGCCGGGATGCCGTCCTCGTCGAGGAAGCCCTTGACCTCCTCGCCGCCCTGCCAGCCGCCGTCGTACTGGCCGCGGGCCGAGTAGGAGGTCAGGTCCTCGGGAAGCCGCACGGCGGCGAGCACCTTCTCCTTCTCGGCACGCAGGTCCTCGGCATTGAAGGAGATGGGCTCCTCCATGGCGGTCAGGGCCAGCAGCTGCAGGAGGTGGTTCTGAATGACGTCGCGGGCCGCGCCCACACCGTCGTAGTACCCGGCGCGCCCCCCGATGCCGATGTCCTCGGCCATGGTGATCTGTACGTGGTCGACATAGTTCGCGTTCCACAGGGGTTCGAACAGCTGGTTGGCGAAGCGCAGGGCCAGGATGTTCTGGACCGTCTCCTTGCCAAGGTAGTGGTCGATGCGGAACACGGCGTCGGGCGGGAAGACCTGCTCGACGATGTTGTTGAGTTCGCGCGCCGACTCGAGGTTGTGCCCGAAGGGCTTCTCGATGACGACGCGGCGCCACTGGCCGTCGCGCGGCTCGGCGAGCCCGTGCTCGGACAGCTTCTGGCACACGATCTCGAAGGCCTTCGGCGGGATCGACAGGTAGAACGCGGAATTTCCCCGCGTTCCCCGGGTCTCGTCGAGCTCGCTGAGGGACTCCTGGAGCCGCCCGTAGGCGGCGTCGTCGTCGAAGTTGCCCTGGACGAAGCGGATTCCGGCCTCAAGCTGCTCCCACACCGTGTCGTTGAACGGCGTGCGGGAATACTGCTTGACCGAATTCCTCACCTCTTCGGCGAACTGCTCGTTGGTCCAGTCGCGGCGGCCGAAGCCGATGAGCGCGAAGCTGGGCGGAAGCAGGCCGCGGTTGGCCAGGTCGTACACGGCCGGCATCAACTTCTTGCGGGCGAGGTCGCCGGTGACTCCGAAGAGCACCAGTGACGACGGCCCCGCGATCCGGCTGAGGCGCCGGTCGCGGGTGTCCCGCAGGGGATTTGCCTGTCTGGGGGAAGGGGTCTCGTGCATTATCAGCCGTTCTGCCGGGATTCCCTGCCGGCACCGGCCAGGAAATCGATAACGCTGCTGAGCTGGCTCAGCCCTGCTGCGCGGTCGGTAAGGTGCAGGCGGACCACGGGGCGGCCGTGGGTCTCGAGCACCTGTGCGTCCCCGGCCGCCTGGGCCGAGATGAGTTCCCCGAACGTGAAGGGCAGTCCCGGGATCTCCAGGTCCGACCCCGCCGCACCGGTGAGCTGCAGGTACACGCCCGAGGCGGGCCCGCCCTTGTGGAACTGGCCGGTCGAGTGCAGGAAGCGCGGACCCCACCCGAAGGTGACCGGCCGGCCGGTCACCGCCGCCAGCGGGCTGCGCAGCGCCTCAAGCGGTGCCTGGGCGTGCCGGTCGAGGTAAGCCTGAACCGAGAGGTACCCGGTCGGGCCCAGCGTGCCCAGCAGCGCCTGCAGGGCATCTCCGACGGTGGTGGCGCCGCCGAGCAGTGCCGCGTCGCCGCGCACCTCGATGGCGCCGTCGACGAAGTTCGCCGGAGCCGGGGCGGGCTGGGCGTCCAGCAGGCCGCGGGCGGCCTTCTTGGCCGCCTCGACGTCGGGCTGGTCGAAGGGGTTGATCCCCAGCAGCCGGCCCGCGACGGCGGTCGCGAACTCCCAGACGAACATCTGGCTTCCCAGCGAGCCGCTGACCACGGCGCGGGTCTGACCGTCCGCGGCCGCCGCGGCGTCGGGACCGGCCAGGACGACCGGAACGACGTCGTCGGCCACGGTGGCGAGTTCCGGGGCGTCGGTAGAGGCGACGACGGGCAGCAGGCCCGTGCCGAGCTTCCCCGTCGACTCCGCGATGAGCTGCTCCACCCAGTCGGCGAAGCCCGGGAGGCCGGAGTCGCCGTCGGCGAAGACGATCTTGTCACGCAGCGGCTTGGTCCCGCCGAGCACGGCGCCCAGGCGGAGGCCGGCGTTGTCGGGGCCGTCCTCCGCGAGGAACTCGGAGATCTCCTCCGCGTCGGCCACGAGGGCCTCGATGTCGGCGCCGGCCAGGCCGGAGGGAACCAGGCCGAACGCGGTCAGCGCCGAGTAGCGCCCGCCCACCTGCGGGTTGGCGTTGAAGACCTGGCGGTAGCCGGCCTCCCGCGCCGAGCCGTCAAGCGGCGACCCGGGATCCGTGACGATGATAATGCGGGACTTCGCGTCGATCCCGGCGTCGGTGAACGCCTTCTCGAAGGCCCGGCGCTGCGAGTCGGTCTCCACGGTGGACCCGGACTTGGAGGACACGACGATCGCCGTCTCGGCGACGCGCTCCGCGAGGGCGGAGCTGACCTGGTCGGGGTCGGTCGAGTCGAGGACCACGAGGTCGACCCCCGCCGTGCGGGTGATGACCTCGGGGGCCAGGGATGAGCCGCCCATGCCGGCGAGCACGAAGCGGGTCACCCCCTCGGCCGCCAGGTCCTCCCGGAGCCGGTTGATTTCGGGGATCAGCGCGCGCGACTCGTCGAACAGGTCGATCCAGCCAAGGCGGATCGAGGCCTCCGGCTCGGCGTCGGGGCCCCACAGGGTGGCGTCCTTGGCCATGAGCCGGGAGGCGACCTTGTCCTCGACGAGGGTGGGAAGGGATGCCTCGATGGCGGCCGCGGCCGCGCCCGAGGCTGCGAGCTCGAAGGAACCCATGGGGATCAACGTCCTTCGGTGTCGAGGGCGGTCTGGACGGTCTCGAGCAGTTCGGACCAGCTGACGACGAACTTGTCGAGGCCTTCGGTCTCGAGCTGCTCGACGACCTCCTTGTAGGAGATGCCCAGGGCGTCGAGGTCGTTGAGGACGGCGTTCGACTCCTCGTAGGTGCCGGTGACGGTGTCGCCTTCGATGACGCCGTGGTCGGCCGTCGCCTCGAGGGTCTTCTCCGGCATCGTGTTGACGACGCCCTTTGCGACGAGGCCGGTCACGTACAGGGTGTCAGGAAGCGACGGGTCCTTGACCCCGGTGGAGGCCCACAGCGGACGCTGGGGGTTGGCGCCGGCACCGGAGAGGACCTGCCAGCGCTCGGTGGCGAACTGCTCCTCGAACACCTGGTAGGCGAGCCGGGCGTTGGCGAGCCCCGCCTTGCCCTTGAGCGCCTTGGCCTCCGGGGTGCCCAGGGCGTCGAGGCGCCCGTCGATCTCCGCGTCGACGCGGGAGACAAAGAAGGAGGCGACCGAGTGGATCTTGGACAGGTCGTGCCCGTTCTCCTTCGCCTTCTCGAGGCCGACCAGATAGGCGTTGATGACCTCGCGGTACCGCTCGAGCGAGAAGATCAGGGTCACGTTGACGCTGATCCCCGCGGCGATCGTCTCGGAGATCGCCTCGAGCCCCTCGACCGTGGCCGGGATCTTGATCAGGACGTTGGTGCGCTGGACCTTGGCGTGGAGCCGCTTGGCCTCGGCGATGGTGCCCTGCGCGTCGCGGGCGAGGCGGGGGTCGACCTCGATCGAGACGCGTCCGTCGAAGCCGCCGGTGCGCTTGGCCGCTTCGGCGAAGATGTCGGAGGCCTGGGCGACGTCGTGGGTGGTGATGTCGAAGACCGCCTGGTCGACGGTTGCGCCGGCCTGGGCCAGGGCGCCGACCTGCGAGGCGTAGGATTCGCCCTTCTTCAGCGCGGCGGCGAAGATGCTCGGGTTGGTGGTGACACCGACGACGTTGAGCTCTTCGATGAGCCGCTTGAAGGCGCCGGAGTTGATGCGTTCGCGGGACAGGTCGTCCAGCCAGATCGAGACGCCGGCCGCTGAAAGGTCGGCTGTTGGGTTGGAAGTCATGAGATTCTCCTTTGGGTCCGCGGTAGCGGACGGTGAAATCGGGGTGGAGGGGACGGGGTTACTGGTGGTCACCGGTCTCGGTGGCGCGGGTCCCCGAGGGCAGCGCGGGGGTCCCGTTGGGGGCCAGCGGGTCACCGGCGGCGGCGCTGATCGAGTCGCGTGCGGCGGCCACCACGGCCTCCGCGGTGATGCCGAACTCCCGGTAGAGGGTCTTGTAGTCCGCGGAGGCACCGTAGTGCTCCAGGGACACGGCCCGGCCGGCGTCACCGAGGAGGCCCTGCCAGCTCTGGGCCACGCCTGCCTCGACGGAGACGCGTGCGCGCAGGCTGCGGGGGAGGACCGACTCGCGGTACGCCTCGTCCTGGCTGTTGAACCACTCGAGCGAGGGCACCGAAACAACGCGGGTGGCGATGCCTTCGGCCTCGAGGGTCTCGCGGGCCTGCACGGCCAGCTGCACCTCGGAGCCGGTGGCCATCAGGATGACCTCGGGCTTGCCGTTGCGGGCCTCGGCGAGGATGTACGCACCCTTGGCCACTCCCTCGGCCGAGCCGAAGGTGTCGCCGGTGGCTGCGCCGTCGCCGCGCTCGTACGTCGGGATGTTCTGCCGCGTCAGCACGATGCCGGCGGGGTTCTCGGTGTTCTCGAGGATCGTCCGCCAGGCCACGGCGACCTCGTTGGCGTCGCCGGGGCGGACGACGTCGAGGCCGGGAATGGCGCGCAGCGAGGAGAGCTGCTCGACCGGCTGGTGGGTCGGTCCGTCCTCGCCGAGCCCGATGGAGTCGTGCGTCCACACGTAGATGGAGGGCACGCCCATCAGGGCCCCAAGGCGCACCGCGGGCCGCTGGTAGTCGCTGAAGATCAGGAAGGTGCCCGAGAATGCGCGGGTGCTGCTGTGCATGACGATGCCGTTGACGATCGCGGCGGCGGCATGCTCGCGGATGCCGAAGTGGAGCACCCGTCCGTAGGGGTTGCCCGACCAGGCTTCCGTCTGCCGGCCCGCCGGCACGAACGACGGGGCGCCTTCGATGGTCGTGTTGTTCGACTCGGCGAGGTCGGCCGAGCCGCCCCACAGTTCGGGAAGGACCGGGCCGATGGCCGTCAGGACCTTGCCGGACGCCGCGCGGGTCGACATGTCCTTGCCGGCGGGGAACTCCGGCAGGGCCTCTTCCCAGCCCTCGGGGAGGGTCCGGGACGCGACGCGCTCGAGCAGCTTCGCCTCGTCGGGGTGGGCGCCGCGCCAGGCGTCGAAGGAGGTGTCCCATTCGGCACGGGCGCTGGCGCCGCGCTCAACGACCTTGCGGGCGTGCTCCAGCACCGCTGGGTCGACCTCGAAGTGCTTCTCCGGGTCGAAGCCGAGGGCCTGCTTCAGGGCGGCCACCTCATCCTTGCCGAGGGCGGAGCCGTGGATCTTGCCGGTGTTCTGCTTGTTCGGGGCGGGCCAGCCGATGATGGTCCGCAGGGAGATGATCGACGGCTTCGAGGTCTCGTTCTTGGCGGCGACAAGTGCCGAGTACAGCTCGGCGACGTCCTCGACGTATTCGCCGGTCTTCGTCCAGTCGACGCGCTGGACGTGCCAGCCGTATGCCTCGTAGCGCTTGAGCACGTCCTCGGTGAAGGCGATGTCGGTGTCGTCCTCGATGGAGATGTGGTTCTCGTCGTAGAGCACCACGAGGTTGCCGAGTTCCTGGTGGCCCGCGAGGGAGGAGGCCTCGGAGGTGACGCCTTCCTGGAGGTCTCCGTCGGAGGCGATGACCCAGATGGTGTGGTCGAAGGGGCTCTCGCCCTGGGGGGCCTCGGGGTCGAACATGCCGCGCTGGCGGCGCTGGGCGAAGGCGAAGCCCACGGAGGTGGCCAGGCCCTGGCCGAGGGGGCCGGTGGTGATCTCGACGCCCTTGGTGTGCCGGTACTCGGGGTGTCCCGGAGTCTGTGAACCCCAGGTGCGCAGTGCCTTGAGGTCATCGAGCTCGAGACCGTAGCCGGCCAGGTACAGCTGGATGTAGAGGGTGAGAGACGTATGGCCGGGGGAGAGCACGAACCGGTCGCGGCCGGTCCATTCAGGATCCGTCGGGTCGTGGCGCATCAGCTTTTGGAAGAGCAGGTAGGCGGCCGGTGCCAGGCTCATTGCAGTACCCGGGTGACCGTTGCCCACCTTCTCCACCGCATCCGCGGCGAGGACGCGGATGGTGTCCACCGCCTTATCGTCCAGATCGCTCCAGTCAAGTTCCTGCTCTTGCTTCTGTGCCACGTTAACCGGGCCTTTCTCTGTCCAGGTCGGCCAGCGCTGCGGCACCAAATGGAGCCGGAGGCCGGAGCGCCCCGAGAGCACCCGCGGCCAACTGGCCGTTCATCGTTGAATCCTGCATTTTTTAGGTGTTCCCAAGGATGCCGACACCCTGAAAAAAAGGGCCGCATGGGCTCCAAAAACAACCATATCCCTTCCTCGCATCAAAGGAAGTTCACTCCCCTACAAGACGCGGATGTTGCTGTTCATTCCCGTTTCGAGGCCCTGGCCCGGTGAGATTGGTCACCCGCGGCGCCTGTGGCGGCGCGCTGTTCCGGGCCGGAAGCCGCGGCCGATTTCTACGGGGCGTAAAAGGGTATGATGAAGCTGTCTTTTGCCCCAAAAGAAATGAAAGTGTTGCCTTGTGAAGACCCAGCAGGTTTCTGCGCCGGCACGACCACACCGGGCCCCAGGGGGCGCCGGGCGCAAGCTCCGGGCATATGTCGCCCTGACCAAGCCCCGGGTGATCGAGCTCCTGCTGGTGACGACCCTCCCGACGATGATCTTCGCCCACGGCGGGTTCCCGCACCCCGGGCTGATCCTCGCCACGATGGTGGGCGGGGCGTTCGCCGCCGGCAGCGCCGGCGCCTTCAACTGCTACATCGACCGGGACATCGACAAGGTGATGCACCGCACCGAGAACCGTCCGCTGGTGACCGGTGAGGTGTCTCCCCGTGAGGCCCTGGTCTTTGCCTGGGCGCTCGGCGCCGCGGCCATCGGCATCCTCTGGTGGGGCGCGAACCCGCTGGCGGCCTGGCTCGGCATTGCGGCGATCTTCCTCTACGTCGTGGTGTACACGATCATCCTCAAGCGCCGGACCGCGCAGAACATTATCTGGGGCGGTGCCGCCGGCTGCATGCCGGTCCTGATCGCCTGGGCGGCGGTGACGAACTCGATCGAGTGGCCCGCCGTCGTGCTGTTCCTGATCATCTTCCTCTGGACCCCTCCGCACTACTGGCCGCTGTCGATGAAGTACAGCGACGACTACAACGCCGCGAACGTGCCGATGCTCGGCGCGATCGCCGGGGCGAGGGTCGTCTCGGTCCAGGTCGTGCTGTACGCGTGGGCCACGGTCGCCTGTTCCCTGCTCCTGGTGCCGGCCGGTGCCGGCTGGGTCTACACGGCGGCCGCGGCGGCCTCCGGCGCCTGGTTCATCCGTGAAACGCACCGGCTCCACGCCCAGGCACGCCGGGGCACACTGGAGAACCGCTCGGCCATGAAGGTCTTCCACGGCTCCATCAGCTACCTCTCGGTGCTCTTCCTCGCCCTGGCGATCGATCCTTTTGTCGGCGGCCCCGTCTTCTAGCGCCGCTAGCATGGGGGCATGACCTTCACCGGGCTCGTCGCCTACCCCATCACGCCCTTCACCGCCGACGGGGAGGTGAACGCCGCCGAGCTTGCCGCGCTGGTGTCGTCCCTGGCCATCTCGGGGGTCGACACCATCGCCGTGCTCGGCTCCTCGGGGAGTTTTGCCTTCCTCAGCCAGTCCGAACGGGAGTCGGTGGCACGGACGGCCGTGGAGGCCGCCAGCGGCGCCGTCCCGGTGGTGGTGGGCATCAGCGCGGTGGCCACGCGGGAGGTGCTGGCGGCCGCCCGCGCCGCCAAACGCGCCGGAGCGTCGGGCCTGATCCTGTCGCCGGTGTCCTACGTCCCGTTGACGGCCGAGGAGGTCGCCGTCCAGACCCGCACCGTGGCCGAGTCGACGGACCTGCCGATCTGCCTCTACAACAATCCCCGGACCACCCAGTTCAGCTACGGGCTGGAGCTGGTGGCGGAGCTCCTGGAGCTTCCGTCGGTCGTGGCGTTCAAGGACACCGCCGCGGACGTCGGCTCCTTCCGGCAGCGGTATGACCGGCTGCGGACCCTGGCGGGCGGGGAATTCAGCCACGGCCTGAGCGGGGACCTGCTGATCGCCTCCGGGGAGCTGGCCGCCGACGCCTGGCACACCGGCCCCGGGGCGCTGCTTCCCACCTACTACGCCCGGTTCCGCCGGGCCGTGGCCGCGGGGGATACGCCCGTCGTCGAGGAATACCGCAGGGTCCTCGCGCCGGTGGTGCAGCACGTGGTGAACCTCCGCAAGATCAGCGGCCTGCACCTGCTCGCCCGGGTGTGCGGCATCAACGCCGGCGATCCCCGCCTGCCGCTGCTCCCAGTCCCGGGCAGCGAACAGCGCGAATTGGCGCGCCTTGTCGACGTGGTGGAGGAGGCGCTGGCGCTCAGCGGACCGGTGTCCTGACCGTCTGCGCCTGCCCGGCGGCCGCTCCGGCCGGCTGCCGGGTATACCCGGTGTAGACGGCATGCACCGCGGCCGCCGTGAGCAGGGAGGCACCGAGAAGGTGCAGGGCCACCAGCCCGATGGGCAGGTGCAGGAAGTGCTGGGCGTACCCGAGGGCACCCTGGGCCAGCACCACGGCGGCGAGGAGCACCAGCGAGCGGCGCAGGGCCGGGGCCACCCGGTACCGGAACGCCAGTGCCACGGCAAGCGCCACGGTCATCACCAGGAGGTAGACCGGTGCCGCGTGGATTCGGGTCATCAGCTCCGGGTCGAGGTTGTTCCGGGCGGCGCCGTGGTCGCCGGCGTGGGGCCCGGACCCGGTCACGATCACCCCGAGGACGACGACGATCCCGGTCAGGACGGCGATCACCGCCAGGAGCTGGCGCACAATCCGCGGTGCCGCCTGCGGCAGGCGTTCCCGGCTCTGGGCGGTGGTCAGCCGGGTGCGGTTCACCAGCACCGTGGCCACCGAGACGAGGGCCATCGAGACGAGGAAATGCCAGCCGACCACCCACGGATTGAGGTCGGTCCACACGGTGATGCCGCCGATCACGGCCTGGGCGGGGATCCCCGCCAACAGTGCCACGGCGAGGCGGAAGAGGTCCCGGCGCCGGCGGCGGAGGTTGAGCAGGGACACCAGCATGGCGACGGCGATCACGACCAGGACGAAGGTCAGCAGCCGGTTGCCGAACTCGATGACCCCGTGCAGGCCGAGCTCCGGGGTGCTCACGATCGAATCGGCGGTGCACCGGGGCCACTCCGGGCAGCCCAGGCCCGACGCCGTGAGCCGCACGGCCCCGCCGGTGACAACGATGACGATCTGGGACACCAGTGATGCGATGGCAAGCCGCCGGATGAGCGGTGTCTCGGTGGCGGGAAGCCGCCCGATGAGTCGGGTCAGGGATGCAGGCATGTTCTCAACTCCATCGGAACCAGCGGATCGCGGCGGCGCTGGCCACGGCGGCCCAGCCCAGCAGGATCAGGCAGGACAGCGGATCGAAGGATCCCTCGAGGAACGCCGCGCGGAGCCCGTCGCCCAGCGCGGAGGACGGCAGGATCCGGACAAACGGCTCGAGGGCGGCCGGCAGCCCGGCGGCCGGAAGGACGATTCCGCCGGCGGCGGCCAGCACGATCCACAGCAGGTTCGTCACCGCGAGGGTCGCCTCCGGCCGCAGCGTCCCGGCCACGAGGAGGCCCAGCGCGGTGAAGGCCGCGGCGCCAAGGGTGAAGGCCAGGACCGCCCAGGGAAGCCCCGCCGGTTCCGGCCGCCAGCCCATCATTACCGCGGCACCGCCGATCAGCACCACCTGCAGGGCGAGCACCACTGCGACGGCCGTGGCCTTGCCGAACACCAGGCCGGAGCGGCCCAGGGGCGTGGTGGAGAGGAACCGGAGCACCCCGTACCGGCGGTCGAAGCCCGTGGCGATGCCCTGGCCGGTGAAGGCCGTGGACATGACGCACAGGGCCAGCACCCCGGGTGCCGCGGTGTCGATCCTGCTGGCGCCGTAGCCGTCAAGGAGCGGCGTCGCCACCAGGCCGGCCAGGGCCAGCAGGGGCAGGGCCACGGCGAGCACGAGCTGCTCACCGTTGCGGAGCATCGCGGCTGCCTCATACCCGCCGTGGCGGAGAACCCTCCGGGCCAGCGGTGCGGGGTGCGTCATCGGATGCTCCGTCCGGCGATGTCGAGGAACACGTCTTCAAGGGACCGCGGCGTCATGGTCACCGACACCGGGAGGACCCCCTCGGCGTCCCACCACTGGGCCAGGGCCGCGAAGTCGGCCGCGGTCAGGGCGCCGCTGACCAGGTAGTGCCCCGGCTCGGGTTCCGCACGGTGAAGGTGCGGCAGGAGCCCCGGGGGAATCTCGAGGCCGGGCACGGTCTGGAAGCGCAGCTCGCGGTAGTTCTCCGGGGCGGCGCCGGCCGTCAGGTCCGCGACGGTGCCCTGGGCCACGGTGCGTCCGCCCTCCATGATGTAGACGTAGTCCGCGAGCTTCTGGGCGTCGTCGAGCAGGTGGGTGGTGAGGATGATCGCCAGTCCGGCCGCGCGCAGTTCCTGGATCAGCTCGAACACGATGGTCCGGGACTGGGGGTCGAGACCGGCGCTGGGTTCGTCGAGGAAGAGGACCTCCGGGCGGCCGACCAGGGCGCAGGCAAGGGCCAGCCGCTGCTTCTGGCCGCCGGAGAGGCGGCGGATCGCGGTGCCGCCGAAGTCGTCGATCCCGAGCCGGTCGGCCAGCTCGTCGACCGGGCGCGGATCGGCGTACATCGAGGCAACATGCCGCAGCAGGACCAGGGGCCGGGCCGACGGCGGCAGCCCGCCGTCCTGGAGCATCACCCCGACGCGGGCGCGGAGCCGGGGGCTCGCGCGGTACGGGTTCTCGCCGAGGAGCCTCACCGTGCCGGCCGTGGGCCGCTGGAGGCCCTGCGCGCATTCCAGCGTGGTCGTCTTGCCGGCTCCATTGGCACCGAGGATCGCGGTGACGCTGCCCGCGGACGCCTCGAGGTGAACGCCGTCGAGCACCCGAACCATCCTGCCGTCGAGCGAGGGGACCGGCCCGAAGTCCTTGGTGAGGCCCTCGATCACCAGGGCGGCAGCTGAAGAATGCACCCGGCTATTCTACGGTACGTAGTAACGCCGGACGTAGGGGTGCGCGGCGGGGGAAGCCTGCCCTTACTGGCACGGATTCACACATTACGTCATGATTGTGTTGTGTATTTTGTATCGTGGGCGGGAGGGGGAACGCAATGAATGTGGTCGACCATGCCGCAGGGCGGGACCGGGCGGACTTTTCCTCCGCCGCCTCCGCCGCCGACGAGCGCACCCGGGACCGGGTCCTGTCGGCGGTCCTTGAGCGCGGACCCGTCAGCGCCGCAGAGCTCGGCAGCGGACTCGGCTTCACCCCGGCCGCCGTCCGCCGGCACCTCGACGCCCTGTCCCGCGACGGCCTCATCGAAGTCAAGCGCGGCGGCAGCACCTCGACGGGCGCCGGGCGGCCCGCCCGCCGCTACGTGCTCAGCCAGCGCGGCCAGAGCCGGCTCGGCAACGACTACCTCGACATCGCCCGCGCCGCCCTCCAGCAGCTTGGAGCGGCAGCCGGCCCCGGAGCGGTGGCGGAGTTCGCCCGGACCCGCTTCGCCGGCATGGAGGAGCGCTACCGGCCGCTGATCGAGGCCGCAGGGCCGGACCTCGAGGCCCGCGCCCGCGCGCTGGCCGCGGCCCTGAGCTCGGACGGCTTCGTCGGATCGGCCCGGGTCGTCGGATCGGCCGGAGCGGCCGCCCCGCGCGGCACGATGCTCAGCGTCCAGCTCTGCCAGGGCCACTGCCCGGTGCAGCAGCTCGCGGCGGACTTCCCGGCGTTCTGCGACCAGGAGACGGCCGCCTTTTCCCGGCTGCTCGGAGTCGACGTGCGCAGGCTCTCCACCCTCGCCCGCGGCGGCCATGTCTGCACCACCCACATTCCCCTCGGGCGCACCGCGTCCCCGGCGGGTGCCTCCCGCGCCGAAACCGGCGCCGCACCCCGCCCCTCGGATTTGCCAAACCATCAGCAAGGAAGGCCGTGATGACGGATCAAGTAGACCAGAAGCCACTGACCCCGACCCCCGTCCCGGAGTCGGTCATCAGCGACATCCTGGAGAAGAACCCCGAGCTTGAGGGCATCGGCACGTACCAGTACGGCTGGGCCGATAAGAACGAGGCGAGCGCCAACGCCCGCCGCGGCCTGAGCGAGGAGGTCGTCCGCGACATCTCGGCGAAGAAGAACGAGCCCGAGTGGATGCTCGACCTGCGCCTGAAGGGCCTCAAGTACTTCGACCGCAAGCCCATGCCGTCCTGGGGCGCCGACCTCTCGGGCATCGACTTCGACAACATCAAGTACTTCGTGCGCTCCACCGAGAAGCAGGCCAACACCTGGGAGGACCTGCCCGAGGACATCCGCACCACCTACGAGAAGCTCGGCATCCCGGAGGCCGAGCGTGCGCGCCTCGTCTCCGGCGTCGCCGCCCAGTACGAGTCCGAGGTGGTGTACCACCAGCTCCGCGAGGACCTCGAGCGCCAGGGCGTGATCTTCCTCGACACCGACACCGCGCTGCGCGAACACCCGGAGATCTTCAAGGAGTACTTCGGCTCGATCATCCCGGTGGGCGACAACAAGTTCGCCTCACTGAACACCGCCGTCTGGTCCGGCGGCTCCTTCGTGTACGTGCCCAAGGGCGTCCACGTCGAGATTCCGCTGCAGGCCTACTTCCGGATCAACACCGAGAACATGGGCCAGTTCGAGCGGACCCTGATCATCGCCGACGAGGGCTCCTACGTCCACTACATCGAGGGCTGCACCGCCCCGATCTACACCTCGGACTCGCTGCACTCGGCGGTCGTCGAGATCGTCGTGAAGAAGAACGCCCGCGTCCGGTACACGACCATCCAGAACTGGTCCAACAACGTGTACAACCTGGTCACCAAGCGGGCCGTGGCCCACGAGGGCGCCACCATGGAGTGGATCGACGGCAACATCGGCTCGAAGGTCACCATGAAGTACCCCGCGGTCTACCTTGTGGGCGAGCACGCCAAGGGCGAGACCCTGTCCATCGCATTCGCCGGCGAGGGCCAGCACCAGGACACCGGATCGAAGATGGTCCACATCGCCCCCAACACCAAGTCCTCGATCATCTCGAAGTCGGTGGCCCGCGGCGGCGGCCGCGCCGCCTACCGCGGCCTGGTGCAGGTGCGTGAGGGTGCGAAGAACTCGGCCAACACTGTGCGCTGCGACGCGCTGCTGGTGGACACCATCTCCCGCTCCGACACCTACCCGTACGTCGACATCCGCGAGGACGACGTCACCATGGGCCACGAGGCCACCGTGTCCAAGGTCAGCGAAGAGCAGCTGTTCTACCTGATGTCCCGGGGCATGCCCGAGGACGAGGCCATGGCCATGATCGTGCGCGGATTCATCGAGCCGATCGCCCGCGAGCTCCCCATGGAGTACGCGCTCGAACTGAACCGCCTGATCGAACTCCAGATGGAAGGGGCCGTAGGCTAGCAATGGCTGAAGCGACTCAAATGAACAACGAAGCGTCAATGGCCGGACCGGCCGGCGCCGCAGCCGACGAAAAGGCCCGGATCGGCGCCCCGTCCTCGGCTCCCGCAGCGATCGCAGGCTTCAGCGAGGAGGGCGAGAGCCTCTCGGAGCTGAACACCGGCACCGCCCAGCACGGCCTGAAGAAGCACAGCCACGGCAACGCCCCGGTGGTGCCTGAGGCCTCCCGTGGGGAGCGGCTGAAGTCCTACAACCTCTCGGACTTCGCCCCGCTCACCGGCCGCGAGGAGGACTGGCGGTTCACCCCGCTGAACCGCCTGCGCGGGCTTCACACCGAACCCCTCACCGGGACCGGTCCTTCAGTGCGGGTCTCCGGGGCCTCCAACATCCAGGTGGAGACCGTCGGGAAGTCCGACGCCCGGATCGGCTCCGCCGCCACCCCCGAGGACCGCATCTCCGCGGCGGCCTGGGCCGCGGCCGACGGCGCCACCGTCGTCACCATCCCCGCCAACACCGTGGCCGACGCCGAGGTGACCGTCACGGTCCTGGGCGCCGATCAGGCACCGGCGGCCCAGCACCTGGTCATCGAGGCCGGGAACTTCTCCACCGCCGTGGTGGTCCTCGACCACTCCGGCTCGGCGACACTCGCACAGAACGTCGAAATCGTCGTCGGCGACGGCGCCCGGCTCACCGTCGTCAGCGTGCAGGAGTGGGACGACGACGCCGTCCACGTCTCCTCGCAGCAGGCGAAGATCGGGCGCGACGCGCGCTTCAAGCACGTCGTCGTCAGCCTCGGCGGCGACCTGGTCCGGCTCACGCCGTCCTCGGTGTTCACCGCGCCCGGCGCCGAGGTCGAGATGTACGGGCTGTACTTCGCCGACGCCGGCCAGCACCTCGAACAGCGCCTCCTGGTGGACCACGCGGTGCCCAACTGCAAGTCCCGCGTGACCTACAAGGGCGCGCTCCAGGGCCAGGGCGCCCACACGGTCTGGGTCGGCGACGTGCTGATCCGCAAGGAGGCCGAGGGGACCGACACGTACGAGGTGAACCGGAACCTGCTGCTGACCGACGGGACGCGCTCGGACTCGGTGCCGAACCTCGAGATCGAGACCGGCCTGATCGAGGGTGCCGGCCACGCCAGCGCCACCGGCCGCTTCGACGACGAGCACCTGTTCTACCTGATGGCCCGCGGCATCCCCGAGCAGGACGCCCGCCGCCTCGTGGTGCGCGGCTTCCTCACCGAGGTCATCCAGCAGATCAAGGTTCCCGCCCTCGAGGAGCGCCTCGCGCTGGCCCTCGAGAACGAGCTCGCGGCAGGCAACCTGTGAGCGCGGAGGCCACCCCGCGGGGTGAACTGATCTGCAGTGTCGACGACATCGAGGTCAAGCAGGCCCTGCGCGTGCTGATCGACGATTATCCGGTGGCGATCGTGCGGGACTCCGACGGCGACATCCACGCCCTGGGGGACACCTGCTCCCACGCCGACATCTCCCTCGCCGAGGGCGACGTCGAGGGCTGCGCCATCGAATGCTGGGGCCACGGCTCCCAGTTCGACCTGCGCAGCGGCGCGCCCCTCCAGCTGCCGGCCTACGAACCGGTGCCGGTGTTCGCCCTGGAGATCCGCGACAACAACGTGTACGTGGATATCACCACGGTCACCAACGGAGCACCCGCACCCCAGCTCGGCTGATACGCCCGGCACCAGCACACTTAGACGACGCCCTGGCCGCCAGGGCAAAGGAGAACGGAAAACAGATGTCCACCCTTGAAATCAAGGACCTTTACGTCAGCATCGTGACGGAGCAGGGCGCCAAGCAGATCCTCAAAGGCGTCAGCCTCACCATTCGCACCGGTGAGACCCACGCGATCATGGGCCCCAACGGCTCAGGCAAGTCGACCCTTGCCTCCACCATCGCCGGCCACCCCCGGTACACCGTCGACAGCGGCTCCATCACCCTCGACGGCGAGGACGTCCTGGCCATGAGCGTTGATGAGCGTGCCCGCGCCGGCCTGTTCCTGGCCATGCAGTACCCGGTCGAGGTGCCCGGCGTCACCATGACGAACTTCCTCCGGACCGCCAAGACGGCCCTTGACGGAAAGGCCCCGAGCCTGCGCCACTGGACCAAGGACGTCAAGCAGGCGATGTCCCAGCTGCGCATCGACGCCGACTTCGCCCAGCGCAACGTCAACGAGGGCTTCTCCGGCGGTGAGAAGAAGCGGGTGGAGATCCTCCAGCTCGAGCTGTTCCGCCCGCGCTTCGCGATCCTCGACGAGACCGACTCCGGCCTCGACGTCGACGCCCTGAAGGTCGTCTCGGAAGGCGTCAACCGCGAGCACGCCAAGGGGGAGATGGGAACCCTCCTGATCACCCACTACACCCGCATCCTCCGCTACATCAAGCCGGACTTCGTGCACGTGTTCGTCGACGGCCGCATCGCCGAGGAGGGCGGCCCCGAGCTCGCCGACCGGCTCGAGGAAGAGGGCTACGACCGCTTCGCCGCGGCCACCCCGGCAGTCGAAGCGTAGGACCTGTTGTCCGCGTCCGCGAAAGGAAGACGATGAGTGAAGTAGAAGCAGCGCAGACGCCGCTGGACGACGTCGAAGAGGCGTTGAAGGATGTGATCGACCCCGAACTCGGGGTGAACGTCGTTGACCTGGGCCTGCTGTACGGGCTGAAGTACGCCGACGACGGCGCCCTGCTGATCGACCTGACCCTGACCACGGCCGCGTGCCCCCTGACCGACGTGCTCGAGGAGCAGGTCGGCCAGGTGCTCGACGGGGTGGTCGATGACTGGCGGCTGAACTGGGTATGGATGCCGCCGTGGGGCCCGGAGAAGATCACCGAGGACGGCCGCGACCAGATGCGCGCCCTCGGGTTTAACATCTAGGACGACCTCAGGTCCGCGCCCCGGCGCGGAGTTCCACAAAGGGGCGGCTCTTCGGAGCCGCCCCTTTCGTGTGCTCCGGCTGTGCTGCGTTCCGGCCGTAGTGGGTGCGGGCAGGTGCCGGCCGTAGTGGGTGCCGCAGTCAGGGCCGGCTCAGGCCCCGCCCGTCGGCGTCGCGCCCGCCCCGCCCGTCGGGCCCGTCCTCCCCGTCGTCGTGCTCGCCCAGCCCGCGCGCGGCGAGGGCCTGTCCGGTGGCGTGGGCGTAGGCCACCGCGTTGACCACCACCGGGATGACCACCGCGCGCGGGCTGCGGTGGAGCCCGCGCGCCTTCGCGGCGTCCCGCAGGTCCGCCAGCGAGCCCACCAGGTAGGGGATGCTGCGCACCATGATGGAGAGCGTCAGGGCGAAGCGCTCCGGGTCGGCGCCCAGCCGGCGCAGCGGCCGCACGAGGCGCACCAGCCCGTCGAGGAGTTCCTGCCCCGGCGTGGTGACCGTGAGCAGCCGCGCCGCCAGGATGCACACCGCGATGCCGCCGGGCACCACGAACGCGGCCTCCGGACCCCGGCTGAACCAGGCATAGAGCCCGAGGAGGGCGAGCACCGGCAGCGCCGGCACCAGCGCGCCGAGCACCTTCCGCAGCGGCAGCCGGGCGCCGGCGGTCATCAGGAGCAGGAACAGGACAAGCCCTGCCGCCGTGGGGAGCGGCTCGCGGTAGAGAACCACGGCCGTGCTGACCCCCAGGCTGAGGAGGGCCTTGAGCGCCAGCGGCGTCCGGTGCAGGAGCGACCGCCCGGGGACGTAGAGCCCGAGGAGCTGGCCGTGGCCCCTCACCGCAGGCAGAGCTCCTGGTAGAAGGCGACGGCCTCGGCCGGATCCCCGTCGAAGACGACCCGCCCACCGTCGATCACAAGGGTGCGGTCGCTGTCCTGGGCGAAGGACAGGTTGTGGGTGGTGAAGAGAACCTGCTGGGGGAGTCCACGCAGCACGGAGCGGATGGAGTGCTCGTTGCGAAGGTCGAGCAGGGTGGTCGGTTCGTCCGCCACCAGCACCTCGGGCTGGACGGCCGTCACCACGGCGATCGCCAGCAGCTGGCGCTCCCCACCGGAGAGGTCGTAGATGGAGCGGTCCGCCAGGTGCCCGATGCCGTAGGACTCAAGGACCCGCATGCCCGCGGCACGGCGCTCGTCGGCGTGCCGGATCCGGCTGCGGAGGGACAGCTCGACGTCCTCGCGGCCGGTGGGCATGACCAGCTGGGACAGGGGGTCGGTGAACACGAAGCCGACGGCCCGGCGGACCTCCCTGCCCCGCCGGGCGGTGTCCAGGCCGCGGACGGTGACACTGCCGGTCGAGGGCAGCAGCAGCCCGTTGACCAGCTTCAGCAGCGTCGACTTGCCCGAGCCGTTGGCGCCGATCACCGAGATGCGGTGCTCGCCCAGTTCCAGGCTGAGCGGGTGGAGGATGGCGCGGCTGCCGCCGTCTGCGGCGGGGACGGTGACCGACGCTCCGGAAAAGACGATCATGCGGGACGCGCGGCCTCCGCGGCCCCGGACGCCCCTTCGCGCCGGAGCATTGCCGGGAAGGCCCGGTGCACCGCTGCGGCGATGCCGGCGGCCAGCAGGTTCTTGAGAACGTCGCCGGGCAGGAACGCCGCGTCGACGGCGATCGCGTCGCGCACGCCGAGCCCGCCGTTGACCACCAGGCCGGCGATGCCCAGCGGGTGGATGAGCAGGAGGCTCGCAGTGAAGCAGGCGAGGAACAGGGCGCCGACGCGGAACCTGCGGGTCCGGCGCAGGAGCAGGACGGCGAGGAACCCGGCGAGCACCGCCGCCAGCGGGAACGCGAGCAGGTACCCGGCGGACGGCCCGGCCAGGACGCCGGGGCCGCCGCGGAACCCGCTGAAGATGGGCAGGCCCGCCAGTCCCGCCAGGACATACAGCCCGACGGCGGCTCCACCCCGTGCGGGTCCGAGGACCACCCCGGCGAGCATCACCCCGAGCGTCTGCAGCGTGATGGGCACCCCGAGCGCGCCGACGGGGATACCGGGTACGATTGCGAGGGCGGCAATGAGCGCGGCGAAGACCGCGATCAATGACAGATCGGTGGAATTCCACCGCTTCCGGGCACGCCCGCGGGATGTGACAGCTGCCCCGGAGGAACTCTGGTGGGCCTGGCTCATTGAATTCTTCCTCGCGGTTTCGGACTCAGGTGGCATCCCGGAGTGGGATGTCCCTTGTGGCGACGCGACAACGGAATGCCGCTCCTTCCCGAGAATAGTGCCGGACCGGCAAGATTCCTTTGTAGATCATCGACAAAAAAGTCCTGTGCAGCGCACAGGGCCACGAAAGGCCACGGAATTGATTACCGTATCGAACCTGGAGCTGCGAGCAGGAGCCCGGCTGCTGATGGAGTCGGTGTCCTTCCGCGTGGACCGCGGCGACAAGATCGGCCTTGTCGGCCGGAACGGCGCCGGCAAGACGACGATGACCAAGGTCCTCGCCGGCGAGTCCCTGCCCGCGGCGGGCTCCGTCTCGCGCAGCGGGGAGATCGGCTACCTGCCGCAGGATCCGCGCACCCCTGACATGGACCAGCTCGCCCGCGACAGGATCCTCTCCGCGCGCAACCTCGACACGGTGGTCCGCGAACTCCGCCAGGCCCAGGAGGACATGGCCAGCGAGGTCACCTCGGTCCGCTCGAAGGCGATGAACCGCTACGACCGGATCGAAGCGGCGTTCCTCGCCGGCGGCGGGTACGCCGCCGAGGCCGAGGCCGCGGCCATCTCCTCCAACCTCGCCCTGCCCGAGCGCATCCTGAACCAGCCGCTGCGCACGCTTTCCGGCGGCCAGCGCCGGCGCGTTGAACTCGCGCGCATCCTGTACTCCGGTGCCGAGACGATGCTGCTCGACGAACCGACCAACCACCTCGACGCCGACTCGATCACCTGGCTGCGCGAGTTCCTGCGCACCCACCAGGGCGGGCTGATCGTGATCAGCCACGACGTCGACCTGCTTGAGGCGACGGTCAACAAGGTGTTCCACCTCGATGCCAACCGGGCCACCATCGACATCTACAACATGGGGTGGAAGCGGTACCAGCAGCAGCGCGAGACCGACGAGCGGGCCCGGAAGCGGGAGCGCGCCAACGCCGAAAAGAAGGCGCAGGTCCTGATGGACCAGGCCAACAAGATGCGCGCCAAGGCCACGAAGGCCGTTGCGGCCCAGAATATGGCCAAGCGCGCCGAGCGGCTCCTCGGCGGCCTCGACGCCGTCCGGGCCAGCGACCGCGTGGCGGCCCTGCGGTTCCCGGATCCGTCGCCGTCGGGCAAGACCCCGATGACCGCCGAGGGCCTCAGCAAGTCCTTCGGGTCCCTTGAGATCTTCACCGACGTGGACCTGGCGATCGACCGGGGTTCCAAGGTGGTCATTCTCGGGCTCAACGGTGCGGGGAAGACGACCCTGCTGCGCATGCTCGCCGGGGTCGACACCCCGGACACGGGCCGGGTGATCCCGGGCCACGGCCTGAAGGTCGGCTACTACGCGCAGGAGCACGAGACGCTCGACACCGAACGCACGGTCCTGGAGAACATGAAGAGCGCCGCTCCGGACATGAAGGACGCAGAGGTGCGCGGCATCCTCGGCTCGTTCCTGTTCTCGGGCGACGACGTCGACAAGCCGGCCGGGGTGCTCTCCGGCGGCGAGAAGACCCGCCTGGCGCTGGCAACGATCGTGGCGTCCTCGGCGAACGTCCTGCTCCTCGACGAACCGACGAACAACCTCGACCCCGCCAGCCGCGCGGAGATCCTCGGCGCGCTGGCCAACTACACCGGTGCCGTCGTCATGGTCAGCCACGACGAGGGGGCCGTCGAGGCGCTCAAGCCCGAGCGGGTCGTGCTGCTGCCGGACGGCGTCGAGGACCTCTGGAACGAGGACTACCTCGACCTCGTGACGCTGGCCTAGCGGCTCAGCGGTAGCCCTGGGCGTCCAGGAGCGCGTCCTCGGCCTCCTCGGCCGTGGGGCGACGCCCCGGACGCCGGGCTGCCTCCGGGCGGCCGCCCGCCTCCTCGCGGTCGAGGCGCGCCTGCTGGCGGGCGGCATAGCCGAGCCCGACGAAGAGGAGCACGCCGAAGGCGAACCACTGCAGGGAGTAGGAAAGGTGGGGTCCCTCGTTCAGTGACGGTTTGGGGAACTTCGCGGGCACGACGGCCGGCGCCGGGTCCTCGGCGGCCATCAGTCCGTACGCCCCCGTCTGCACCGGGTACCCGAGCATCCGTGCGTACCCTTCGAGGTCGATCGAGGCCACCTGGCCCTCGGGGGCTCCACGATTCACCGCCGGCTCGCCCGGTTTGATGCGCGCCGTCACGGTCACCTCGCCTTCCGGGGGCGCGGGGATCGAATCCGGCCGCCCCGCCCGGTCATTGCCGATGGGCAGCCACCCCCGGTCGATGATGACCGCCGTGCCGTCCTCGAGCCGCAGCGGGGTAAGCACCTCGTAGCCGGGCTGGCCGTTCATCGGGCGGTTGCGCACGACGACCTGACCCTCAGTGTCGTATTGCCCGGTGAGCCGCACCGGAGTCCACTCCTGCAGGGGGTCGTAGGTCGCGAAGTCGACAGTGCCTTTGGCGTAGGGCACGGGTGAGCGCTCGTAGTTCGCCTCGATGCGCCCGATGTCGGACACCACGGCGTTGCGCCGTTCCAGCTGCCACCTGCCCAACCCGGCGCACGCCGCAGCCAGTGCCGTCACCAGGGCGAACCAGGCGAGCCAGCGGGGGGAGATCAGGAACCGGTACACCTAGGACGCACCCCCGGGCAGCACGGTTGTCTCTTTCCAGAGCCCGCGGACCTGGAGGTAGTCCTGGAGCCAGTCGACATGCGTGGAGCAGGCGACCCAAACCTTGCGGCGTTCAGGGGTGTGGATTTTCGGATTGTTCCACAGCAGCTGCCACGCGGCCGCCTCGCGGCAGCCCTTCCGGGAGCAGACCGGCGCTTCGGACGCCTGCTGTGGGGCGCCCGACAGGGCCTCGAAGATGTTGAAACCAGCGGTGCTCACGCGGCAGTGTCCGTCCTTCCGCGCAGCGGATCGTCGTCGTCGTTCTGGTGGTCATCGGCGGCGGTCACCGGCTCCTCGTCGATGATCTCACCGGCCAGCACGACCGGGCCGGGCGCCTCCGCCTCCACCGGGGGGCCCGGAGCTTCGATCTCGCGCGCCGGTGCGCGGTCGAGCAGGGCGTCGGTGTGGCGGATCTCGCTGGTGTCGCTGCCGCCGTTGGCGATGATGACGGCGAAGTAGGGGAGGAGCACCGCTCCTGCGATCACGACCCACATCATCCAGCCTTCGACGAAGAACACGAGGATGAGGCAGACCATCCGGATGCCCATGGAGATCGAGTACTTGATCATGCGCGAACGCATCTCGTCGGTGTGGGACTCCCTGGCGTCGGAGATGCTGTGAACGTCGGTGTCGTGCCTGCTGTGCCTGGTCTGCTTACTCATTCCACTCCCAAGGGGCCTTAGTCAATTATCTCACCCCGCCGCCCGTTGTTAAAGTTGGCTGCTCCGCGGCTAGGATCGACGGGACACTTTGACATAGTTCGTTTAGTTACAACGCACACCCGAAAGCGGAGGATCCCTGTGCAGGAAACAAATCGCAGCGATGAGGACAAGCCCGGACGCAGCGTCCTGGTCACGGGCGGCAACCGGGGGATCGGGCTTGCCATCGCGAAGGCGTTCCTGGCCAACGGGGACAAGGTGGCGGTCACCTACCGCAGCGGCGAGGTGCCCGAGGGAATCCTGGGCGTGAAGGCCGACGTGACGAGCGAGGAACAGCTCGACGCCGCCTTCACCGAGGTCGAGGCCGCCCATGGTCCAGTCGAGGTGCTTGTCGCCAACGCCGGCATCACCCGCGATACGCTGCTGCTGCGCATGAGCGAGACCGACTTCACCGACGTCATCGACACGAACCTCACCGGCGCGTTCCGGGTGGTCAAGCGCGCCTCCAAGGGCATGATCCGCCTGCGCCGCGGGCGCGTCGTCCTGATCTCCTCGGTGACCGGCCTCTACGGCGCCCCCGGCCAGATCAACTACTCCGCCTCAAAAGCCGGGCTGGTCGGCATTGCCCGCTCGCTGACCCGCGAGCTTGGATCCCGCGGCATCACCGCGAATGTCATCGCGCCGGGCTTCATCGACACCGACATGACGGCTGAGCTTCCCGAGGACACCCGCAAGGGCTACCTCGCCACCATCCCCGCCGGGCGCTTCGCCTCACCGGACGAGGTGGCCAAGGTGGTGCGCTGGATTGCGAGCGAGGAGGCCGGCTACATCTCCGGCGCCGTCATCCCGGTCGACGGCGGCCTCGGCATGGGGCACTAGGCCCGGCACAGTATTCCGGCGGCGGCACCCGCTGCCGCCTCAATCACGAAGTCACGATGCGCAGGACCGACCCGCGCGAAGAAGGAGTATTAATGGGTGCTTTGGACGGCATTGGAGCAATCGTCACCGGGTCATCGCGGGGCATCGGAGCCGATGTGGCCCAGCTGCTGGCCGCCGAGGGCGCCGGGGTCGTGGTGAACTACCGGCAGAAGGCCCCCCGTGCCAACAAGGTGGTGGCAGGCATTGAGGCCGCAGGGGGCAAGGCCGTCGCCGTCGGTGCCGACCTCACCACCCCGGAGGGCCCGGCCGCCCTGGTGGACGCCGCCGTGAGCAGCTTCGGCGGGCTCGGCCTGCTCGTGCTGAACGCCTCCGGCGGCATGGAGAGCGGCGTCGGCGAGGACTACGCGCTCAAGCTCAACCGGGACGCCCAGGTCAACATGCTCAAGGCCGCCGTCGGGGTCATGCCCGCCGGGTCCCGGGTCGTGTTCGTCACCAGCCACCAGGCGCACTTCATCGACACCGTTCCCACCATGGACGCCTACGAGCCGGTGGCCCGCAGCAAGCGCGCCGGCGAGGACGCCCTGCGGGAGCTCATCCCGATGCTCGAGGACAAGGGCATCCGCCTCGTCGTCGTCTCCGGCGACATGATTGAAGGCACGGTGACCGCCACCCTGCTCGACCGTGCCGCCCCCGGCGCGATCGAGGCCCGGCGCAGCGAGGCGGGCAAGCTCTACTCGGTGGCGGAGTTCGCCGCGGAGATCGTGAAGATGGTCAGCGCCGACGTGCCGACCGGCCACACCGAACTGGTCGGCGGAGCGCGCGGCTTCGTAGCCCAGGGCTGACCGCCGCCGGTCGGCGGCCGGACCGAGGAACAGTGCCAGGAGGCGAAGACCTAGCGGTCGGGGGTGTGGCCCACTGGCCATACCCCGGCCGCGGCCGCCTCGACGGTGCCGCAGCACTCTTCCAGCCTCTTCCTTTCGTGCCCGCTCAAACCGGCAGCGGACAGGACGCTGCGTGTCCTCGTAAGTTGATGACGCACAGCCCCCCGGTGCCGCCCCGCTGAGTCGGTCCAGGCGATCTCACGGAGCATTTGAACCGTGCGTTCCGCGGTGCGGGGATCGGCCATGCCATAGGCGAGCAGTTGCCCCATGGCCTGGTCAAGGAGGGCGGGAAAGGTTGGAAAAGCCAGGATCACCCGGGGCGTTCCCTTCTCGTCACTCAGGGTTTTGGGGCCGGCATGCCGTGATACCAGCGAGCACAGCACACTTGAGATATGCCCGACGGCGTGAACGGCAGTTGTCGGATCGTTGACCCCCGGGGAGAGTGCCCGCGAGGCTACGTCGAGGAGTTGCTGCAGCCCGAACCCGGCGTCCTGTACCGAGGTCCGCTCGAAACCGGTCCTGAGGGCCGCGTTCAGCTTTTTCTGCACTGTCTTCTGCACCCGTGGATCGATCTCTGTCCCCTGGAGGCTCCATGCCCTGGCGCAGGGGATCCCTTGGATAAGCGAACTGCCCGGTTCGGCATCGACCGAGATGAACACTCCGGTATCGGTGGCGGCACTCAGTGCCAGCTCCTCATCGATTCCCGTGAGGAACCCGGAGGAATCGCTCGCGAGGAGGATGCCAGGTGAAGATCCCTCCCGCTGCCTGACCGGTGGAGGTGGGTCAACCTCAGGGAAGATCCTGGCGATGGTGTCATTGGCTTCGGAGTGGACGTCGCGGAGCATCGTTTCGACGCGGATCTGCCGGGACAGATGCGCCAGGAAAAGGACGAGGGCGATGACGCTGGCCACCGCGAGAACGAAGGCGAAGGTCACGGAGATTTCGGGGACGAAACCAGGGTCCGTCTCGGTTTCCGTCCTGATGCTGCGAAGGACGGTCAGCGCGAAGACCAGCGTGGCGAGGAAGAGTGCCAAGGTGCTGTGAACGAACCGGTCGCGGGTGAATGTGCGGAGCAGCCGGGGAGAGAACTGGCTGCTGGCGAGCTGCAGCGTCACCACGGTAAGGGAAAACGTCAATGACGTGACCGTGACCAGCGAACCTGCAATGGTTTCCATCAGGGACCGTGCGGCCTCGGGCCCTCCACTGAACAGCAGGCCTGACAACGGCAGCGGACCCCTGTCCTGCAGGGCCCGGTCGAGGACCGGGAGGAACTGACCCAGGAGGAGGGCCACGCCCAGGGCAAGCAGGGGAACGGGCCAGAGCTGAGTGCGCAGCGAATCCCGAAGATCGCGCGCCGTGATCTGTCCCCTCACAGCGGCCGGCACTTGGGTTCGGGCCGGGGTGTTCGGGCTCCCTGAGTGCACTCCATGGCAGAAGAGTAGCCGCTCCTGAGCACCGTCCCCTAGGCGTACGTGGCCAGCAGGTTGGTTCTGCTGATAAGTGGATTGCCCTCAAGGCAGGCAGGTCGCGGCGGTGCCGGAGTGGGCATACTGGAGGTGGAGTCCGCTCCGCCCGGGTGGCCGGGTGTGCGGGCAGACCTCACAATCCGGTAAACCTCCCTGCCCCTCGGGTCCGGCGTAGTCCCCACCCCCGCCTCGACAGCGTTCTGGGCGCGTCCCGTTCAGAGTCGGTTGTTCCCCGGTGGTGCTGTCTGGGAGAGGCCCGAAGCCGGCATTCCCTGGCCGTCCCGCCCGGACGGCATCCGGTCCTGGTCCCGCAGGAAGAAGGCTCCAAGCGACCCGGCAAGCGTCGCGAAGACGGCCACCGAGTAGACCGCCAGCAGCACCTGGAGAATACGGGCGAAGGGGTCCGTCGGCGTCAGGCCGCTGCCGGTGATGGTGGCCATCGCGGATTCGAAAAGCGCCTCCGTGTACGAGGCGTGGGAGCCCGTCGCATAGAGCAGCTGGCTCGCCCCAAGGATCACGACGGCAGTCACCGCCGCGAGCCAACTGATCCTGCTCGAGAGCAGCCTGCCCGCCGACCTGGAGCCCCGGATCCCTGCGGACAGGATTCCCCCGAACCGGGCGAACCTCGCGAGCCGAAGGAGGCGAAGGGCCTGGAGTGCGCGGAAGAACCGGAGGAATGGAACGAGCAGGAAGACGACCTGCCACCAGTTTCTCGCCCAGAATGCCCTGCTGAAGCCGCCGAGATAGGCCCGCAGCAGGAACTCAGCGACGAAGACGGCCCAGAACACCCAGCCGATGATGCTGAAGACCAGGACCACGGCCGGATCCTCGGCGAGGAGCTGGCCGAGGACGACAAAGAGGAAGATCACGCCGAGGATCCCCATCGGCTTGTCCAGTCGGCGGGCGAGGACCTCTGCGGTGCGGAGCCGCTCGGGCAGCGCCGGAGCGGTACCGGGCCCGTCGGCGGGCCCGGTCATGAAGCTCCTTCCCCGGACCAGTTGGCCACGCCGGCCAGGGCCGAACCGCTGCCGGCTTTGGCCGCCGGGATCACGCTGATGGTCCCGTTCGTCTCGAGCACGACGGCGGCGATCTTGGAAAGATCGCAGAACCCGTTGCTGCGCACCGCCTGCAGTACCTCCGACTCTGTCAGCCGGTTCCTGCGCAGTTCGGCGTGCTGCAGTTTTCCGGACGCGACGAGCGCGACCGGCCGGGCGGTGACGACGGAGCGCGCTCCGGGCCAGCGCGCCGACACCCAGACGACGACCGGCTGGAGCGCCGCCAGCAGCGCCAGGGCCGTGACCCCCTCCAGGAAGGCGACGTCCGAGCTGAGCAGGATCGTCGCAAGGGTCGAGCCGAATGCAACGGTGACAATGAAGTCGAAGGCGTTCAGCTGACCGAGCGTGCGCTTGCCCGAGGCACGCAGCACCAGGACAAGGGCGGCATAGGAAACCGATCCGATCAGCAGCACCCTCAGGATCTGTGTCCACGAGTCAAACCACATCCAGGACCCCTCCAAAGCCGTCCAACGACCGGTCAAGGCCATCAGGTCCCCGCCTGTCAGGGGTGTCTGATGGTGCGGCGGATCACCACCGACTCAATCGACAGTACGCTTGCACCGCCCCCGGGCCAACGGGCGGACCCTGGCCCGGTGTGCAGCGCTCCGACTTACTGCGCGGGCGAGGGGGCGTCTGCGCTCCCGGACGCCTCTGCGGCGGTCTGCGCATACGACGCCGAAACGCGCCGGTAGACCGGTGTCAGGAAGGCCAGCAGCGCGGCGAGAATCAGGATGATCCCTGCCACCAGGAATACCAGGGCGATACCGCGTGAGGTGCCTTCGCCCAGCAGCGGGGCGAGCTGGGCCGCTCCCTCCTCCGAGCGCGCGTACGGGATGATCCAGAACTGCGCGATCGGAGCGATGAGGAATGCGGTGATCGGCGCCGCAGCGGACTCGAACGCCATGGCGAACCCAAACACCCGGCCCTGCCGCTGCAGGGGCACCACCTGCTGGATGATCGTCTGCTCCGCTGCCTCAACGAAGGGTATGAGGACGAGGTACAGCCAGATGCCGGCAATATACAGCCAGGCCCACTCCCGCACCGTGAACACCGCACCCAGGACCCCCATGACGACCACGGCGAGGAGCATGGTGCGCATCGGGTTGGCACCCAGGCCGAACTTGCCGATCAGTGCCCCGCCCACGATGAACCCGGTGGCGCCGAGCGCGAAGAAGGTGCCCCACAGCTCCACGGGGAACAGCTCAAGGCCGTAGGGATCCATCAACGCGAGGTAGACGCCACCGATGAAGTTATTGAACGTCGAGAACAGGATGAGCGCGAACAGCCCGGACACGGCAAGCACGGCGGCCACGGAGCCGCGCAGGTCGAACCCGCCGTGCGCGTCGGTGGCGGCCGCGCGCACCTCCTCCGGCATGCGCAGGGTGAGCAGGTGTGCGAAGGCCAACGCCGTGAGCACCAGGGCGACGACGATCGTCCAACCCATGCCCAGCAGCCCGACGGACAGCCCGGACAGCACCGAGGTGACGATGAACATCAGACCCTGCACCATGCCCACGAGTCCGTTGGCGTTGGCCCGTCGGTCCGGCTCGATGAGGATAGTGACGGTCGTGGAGAGGGCGATATTGCGCATGTTCTCGACCACCGCACCGACCAGGATGATCAGGGTGAAGACCCAGAACCACGGCCGGGTCAGGTCCAGCAGGGCGGGGGTGGGCGTCAGGGCGAACATGATCCCCGACAGCACGAACATGCCGAGGGTGAAAGCGGCGGCGAAGCGCATCACGGCCAGCTTGCGGTAGCGGTCCACGTAGGTGCCGAAGCTGATGCTGGAGAGGGCGATCAGCAGCATGTACGCGCCGCCGACCACCCCGGTGGCGATCACATTGCGCGTCTGCAGGTACACCCAAAACGTCAGGGCGAACCACAGGTAGCTTGTCGTGATGTTGGCGAGGGCGGTGTTCACGAGGATGCCGGTGAAGGTGCGTGAGCGCTCCTCCGGAGTGCGCAGCGACGTATCGATGGCGTCGCTGTCGGCCGGGTGCGGAGTGCCGCCGTCCGCAACCGGCGGGGGAGTGCCGGCCGCGTCGAGGCCCGCGCCTGCATGGGAAGCCGTGTCGGCCCGCGGCGGGGCCGGTTCCTGCCCGGTCATGCGTCCCAGTGTACTGAGGGGCTCCGACACTGTCGCCGTCCTGTGGGGACGTTTCGGATACGCCTCCACGGGGACCGTGAGCGCTGGTTCCTACGCCGGATCAGCCTCAGATTCCGGCGAAGTGCCGCACAATGTCGAGGTAGGGCAGGTCGATGGCGGCGTCCGCGGCGGCCCGCACGGCGGGCTTCGCATTGAACGCCACCCCGAGCCCGGCGGCGCCCAGCATGTCGAGGTCGTTCGCGCCGTCTCCCACGGCGATAGTCCGCTCCAGCGGGATACCCGCCTCCGCCGCCCAGCGCCGCAGGGAGCGTTCCTTCTCCGCGCGGTCGACCACCGCTCCCGACACCCGGCCGGTGAGGAGCCCGTCGCTGACCTCCAACAGGTTCGCCTTCGCATGGGTCAGCCGCAGGTTCGCCGCCAGCGGCTCAAGGATCTGGCTGAACCCCCCGGAGACCACGGCCACGAGGTGGCCGGCTGCGAGGAAGGCCTCCACCATCACCTCGGCGCCCTCGCTCAGTTCGATCTGCGCGCCGACCTTGTCGAGCACCGCCTCGGGCAGTCCCGCCAGGACCCCGACGCGCGCGTGCAGGCTCGAGGCGAAGTCGAGTTCACCGCGCATCGCGGCCTCGGTGACGGCGGCAACCTCGGCCTCCCGGCCGGCATAGGCGGCCAGCAGTTCGATGACCTCCTGCCGGATCAGCGTCGAGTCGACGTCGAGGACGAGCAGCTTGGTGCCCGGGGCGAAGACCGAAGCCGGAACGACGGCGGTGCCCACCGGTCCGGCCGGTGCGCCGGCGGCGGCGTTGCCGGACCCGGGCAGCGCCGCGCGGAGGTCCGCAGCCGGGCCGGAGAACCCGACGCCCAGCGTGCGGACCCGGTAGCGGGCGTCGCCGCCCTCGTCGACCGACGTGATGCGCGCTCCCGCGGCGCGGACGGCGTCCTCGACGGCGCGGAAGCCTGCCTCGGAATCGCCAAGGCCGTAGCTGACGACTCGGAACGGCGCGGTCATGAAACCTCCAGTGCATGCAGGGGTGCCCGTCCGGCCGGAGCGGGTGCTGCGGGCGGGGCCGGACGGCGGTGCTGATTTCGCCAACTACCCGGGTCTTAGCCTAGTGTCTAGTGCTATGAGTGACGTTCTTGAATTGGCCGGGGTGAGCCTCGTTCGGGGTGGAAAAACGCTGTTGGACGGCGTCAACTGGCAGGTCAGGGAGGGCGAGCGTTGGGTCGTCATGGGGCCCAACGGAGCCGGAAAGACGACACTCCTGCAAATCGCGGGCGCACGCCTGCACCCCACCACCGGCGTCGCCGGAATCCTCGACGAAGTGATGGGCGCCGTCGACGTCTTCGAACTGCGTCCCCGGATCGGGCTCGCCTCGGCGGCCCTGGCATCCCAGATCCCCGAGCAGGAGACGGTCCTGAACGTCGTCGTCACCGCCTCCTACGGTGTCACCGGGCGCTGGCGTGAGCAGTACGAGAAGCTCGACGAGCGCCGCGCGTTCCGCCTCCTGCACACCTGGGGCATGTCGACCTTCATGAACCGCCCCTTCGCCTCCCTCAGCGAGGGCGAACGCAAGCGCGTCCAGATCGCGCGGGCACTCATGACCGATCCCGAGCTGCTGCTGCTCGACGAGCCGGCCGCCGGGCTGGACCTCGCCGGGCGCGAGGACCTCATCCGCCGGCTGACCGAACTGGCGCAGGACGAGGATGCCCCCGCCACCGTCCTGGTCACCCACCACCTCGAGGAAGTACCTCCCGGGTTCACCCACGCGATGCTGATGCGCGACGGCGGCATCGTCGCCGCCGGTCCGCTCGAGGACGTGCTCACCGAAGAGCACCTCTCCAACGCGTTCGGCCTGCCGCTGAAGGTCAGCCGCGCGGACGGCCGCTACAGTGCTGTCGCCCGCCCCGCGTAGGGGCGCGGCCCGGCCGGCGCACCCCGCGGACCCGCCGCGGACCGGGACGCGGACCGGGACGCGCGCATGGGCCTGATCCGGCTCGACGGCCCGGGGGACCCGCGCACCTCGGACTACCGCAACCTCACCGATACCCAGCTGAGGCGCCGCATCGAACCGGCCGGCGGCCTGTACATCGCCGAAAGTTCCAAGGTGCTGCGGCGCGCCATCGATGCCGGGCACTCACCGCGGTCCTTCTTCCTGGCCGAGAAGTGGCTGCCGGGCCTCCAGGACGTCCTCGACCGGTTCCCCGGGGTTCCGGCCTACCTCGGTGACGAGGCCACCCTCGAGGAGATCACCGGCTTCCACCTCCACCGCGGAGCCCTGGCCGCGATGAACCGTCCGGCCCCGGCGGACCTCGGGGAGGTCCTGGCGGGGGCCCGCCGGATCGCGGTGCTCGAGGACATGGTCGACCACACCAACCTCGGGGCGCTCTTCCGGTCCGCCGCGGCGCTGGGCATCGACGCCGTCCTCATCAGCCCCCGGTGCGCCGACCCGCTGTACCGCCGCGCCATCCGGGTCAGCATGGGCAGCGTCTTCCAGGTGCCCTGGGTGCGCCTCACCGACTGGCCCGGGCAGTTGGAGGCGCTCCGCGGGGCAGGGTTCACCCTCGGGGCGCTGGCCCTGGGGCCGGGCTCGGTGCCCGTCCAGGAGGTCGGCGCGGCCGGGCTCGAGCGGCTTGCGCTGCTGCTGGGGACCGAAGGCGAGGGCCTCTCCGCCGGTGCCCTCGCCGCGGCCGACCTGTCCCTGCAGATCCCCATGCACGCCGGGGTGGATTCCCTCAACGTCGCTGCGGCGGCCGCCGTCGCCTTCTGGGAGTGCCGCTACCGCACCGCCTAGGCCGGTCGCCGGCGCCGGAAAACGCCAGTAGCGGACCCCGGGATCCGGTGGAACACTGGGAGGGTGACCGCTCCACCGGCCCGCCCCAAGGCCCCCGGCGCACGGACCGTCCCCGTCGCCGCGGCGCTCCTCCTCGGCGCGGCCATCGCGCTGAGCGGGTGCGGCCGGCTCCCCGAACAGATCGACGCCGCGCAATCCCAGCCGCCCACGGCCCCCGCCGCCGGCCCCCTGGCCCCCGCCCCGGTTCAGACGCCGACGCCGTCGCCGGCACCGGTCACCGCCGCACCGTCTCCTTCGGCGGCTCCGGCACCGGCTCCACCGCCGACGCAGGCCCCCGAGCTCTCCCTGACCCAAAGCCAGCAGTCCCTGCCCGACGACGTGCGCCGGGCCTGCGCGAACCTGCTGACCGGCACCCTGCCGGAACGGCTCCCCGCCGGCGAGGCCGGAGCCTGCGTCGAGGCCGCGATGCGCGCCGGCACCGGCGCACTGCAGACCATCTCGACGCGCGCCACGGGCCTCCCCGCGGGGGAACACACGGCGGCATTGAGCACGGCGCCGGAATTCGGCCTGCACCTGCGCAACGAGGAGCACGGCGTGGAGATCATCGTCAGCGGCGGCGAGGGATACCTGCTCACCCCGGAGGGAGGAACGACGGCGGACCCCGAGGGCGGACCGGAGGAGCGCTTCGCCGCCATCCTGGTGGAGGCTGCCTCGGCCACGACCGATCCGGCCGCGGTCCGAGCACTGCTCGCAGACTCGGGCGAATTCCTCCTTGAGCCTGCCGCCGAGCGGGACGGGATGCTCTACACGAGACTGTCGGCGGTGTCCGGGCCGGAACTCCAGGGCGTGAGGATGAGCACCTTCACCCTCGAACTCGACGAACTGCTGCGCCCCGCCCACCTCAGCCTCGGCGGCGTGGAACACGAAATCCTGACCTCGGTCGAGGCTACCTTCTCCCAATGGGGGACCCCGCAGGCCATTGCGCCACCCGCTTTAGCGCGGTTGGACGGTTTGCGCTAGGATTACTAGCTGGTCCCGAAGGACCGTTTCCGCTTTCAATCCCAGTGCCTGGCAAAATCCAGGCAACCAGAGAAGGTATCCCTGTGAAGTCTGACATCCACCCCCAGTACCACGCCGTCGTGTTCCGCGACCTCGCCTCCGACAAGTCGTTCCTGACGAAGTCGACGGCCACGTCGAAGAAGACCATCGAATGGGAAGACGGAAACACCTACCCGCTGATCGAGGTCGAAATCTCCTCGGAGTCCCACCCGTTCTACACGGGCAAGCAGCGGATCATGGACTCCGCCGGCCGCGTCGAGCGCTTCAACGCCCGCTTCAAGGGCTTCGGCAAGAAGTAGTTCCTGCACTTCGCGCCACCTGAGTTTCGACAGTGAGGCCACGCCCGGACAGCGGCGTGGCCTTCCTGCGTTAAGCTTCCGAACAGAGAGGGAACCCCCGTTATGGGCCAGGACCAGGACACACCCGGCGGCGGACGGCGCCACGGCGAGTACAAGACGCCGGGGGGCAAGCTCACCGCCGTCGACCTCGACGTCGTCGACGGACGCCTCGCTCAGCTGTCGGTCAACGGGGACTTCTTCCTCGAACCCGATGAAGCCCTCGGGGACATCAACGCCGCCCTTGAGGGCCTGCCGGTCGACTCGTCCACCTCGGAGCTGGCGGAGGCGGTGCGGACCGGGCTCGATCCCTCGGCGCAGCTGTTCGGGTTCTCACCGGAGGCCGTGGCCACCGCCGTGCGCCGCGCGCTCGGGCGCTCCACCGGCATCGCCGACCACACCTGGGAGATCATTCCGCCGACGCCGCTGAGCACGGCGATGCACGTCGCCATGGACGAGGTGCTCACCCGCGAGGTGGGGGACGGCGTCCGCAACCCCACGCTGCGCTTCTGGGAGTGGGAGTCGCCCTCCGTGGTGATCGGCAGCTTCCAGTCGGTGCGCAATGAGGTCGACCCCGAGGGCGTCGCCCGCCACGGGGTGAGCGTCGTGCGCAGGATCAGCGGCGGCGGCGCAATGTTCATGGAGCACGGCAACGCCATCACCTACTCGCTGTACATCCCGCAGACGCTGGTGGACGGCATGAGCTTCGCCGATTCGTACCCGTTCCTCGATGCGTGGGTGATGGAGGCCCTGGCGGCCCTGGGCATCACGGCGTGGTACCAGCCGCTCAACGACATCGCCACCGACCTGGGCAAGATCGGCGGCGCGGCCCAGAAGCGGCTCGCCAACGGCGGCATGCTCCACCACGTCACCATGAGCTACGACATCGACGCCGACAAGATGCTCGAGGTGCTGCGGATCGGCAAGGAGAAGCTCTCGGATAAGGGCACGAAGAGCGCCAAGAAGCGCGTCGACCCCCTCCGGCGCCAGACCGGGCTGGCGCGGGAGGAGATCATCGCCATGATGATCGACACCTTCCGCCGGCGCTTCGGCGCCGTCGACGCCGGGCTCAGCGAGGACGAGCTGCGCCTCGGCCGCGAACTCGTGGAGGAGAAGTTCGGGACCGAGGACTGGCTCTACCGGGTGCCGTAGGCCTGGGCGGTGAGGGAGCGCAGCAGGTGGTCCCTTTCCTCCACCAGGATCCGCCGCAGCGCGCCGGGGGCGTCGGGGTTGGCGGCGAGCCAGCCGTCGGTGGCCCGCAGCACGGGGTGCTCCCCGGGGAGCCCCTGCAGATCCTGCCGGCCCGGATAGAGGCCGCGCACCACGCGGGTGGCCATCTCGATGCCGCGGGCCTCCCATACCTCCCGCAGGGCCTCGAAGTAGGGCCCGTTGTAGGGGGCGGTCAGGTCGGCGCCGCCGAGGGTGAACCCCTCGATGGTGGCGCTGAGGAGTTCGTTGGAGAGCCGGGTGCCGAACACGGCCTCCCGCCAGGCGAGCTCCTTGACCCGGGCGTCCGGCACGGCCGAGCAGGCAAGGGTGAACGCTGCCTTCCCCGAGGCCGTATTGTCGCGGGCCAGTTCGGCCTCGAGTTCGCCGACCGGCGCCAGGCCCTGCGCGGCAAGTGCGGCGAGGAACATCCACCGCAGCTCGTCGTCGAGCGTCAGCCCGGGCACGGTGTCGGTGCCGTCGAGCAGGCGGCGCAGCACGGCCGCCGCGGAGCCGGTGGAACGCCCGCTTGCCGCCAGGGCCCGCGCCCAGGCCAGCTGCAGGTCGGAGCCCTCCGCGGCGTCCCGCAGTCCCTTCTCCAGGAAGCCGGCGCAGCGTTCGCGCAGCGCCGGCCGCCCGGCCGGGGCGGTGTAGCGTTCGACGGCGGTGCCGGCGTTCTGCAGCAGGACCTGGAGCACCCCGACGCCCGGTTCGGCCGGTGCCGCCAGCTCGACGGCACCGAGGTAGTCCGCGGCCGCCAGGTCCGCATCCCGGGTGCTCGACCAGAGGGCGGACAGGCAGATGGCCCGGGCGAGCGGGTCGGCGATCCTGTCCACCGACCGCAGCAGCGTCGCCAGGGAGCGTGGATCGAAGCGCAGCTTGGCGTAGGTGAGGTCCTCGTCATTGACCAGCAGCAGGTCGGGCTGGGACCTGCCGATCAGCCCGTCGAGCCGGGCCGACGTCCCGGTGACCTCGACGGCATGGGATTCGGTGCGCACCAGGGAGCCGTCCGCGTCGAAGCTGTAGAAGCCGATGCGCAGGGAGTGGGGGCGGGGCTCGGCCGCGCCGGTGATGGGATCGAGCGCGTCCTGCCGGATTGCGGCGGCGGTGTAGACGCCGTCCTCCACGGCCACCTCCGCGGTGAGCGCCGGCACCCCCGAGGTCTGCAGCCACTGGCGGGCCCAGGCCGTCATGTCCTGCCCGGAGGCCTCGCTGAGGGCGGCGAGCAGGTCCGCCAGGGTGGTGTTGCCGAAGGCGTGCGCCCGGAAATACTTCCGGGCCGCCTCCGTGAAGGCGTCGAAGCCGACGTAGGCCACGAGCTGCTTGAGCACGGAGGCGCCCTTGGCGTAGGTGATGCCGTCGAAGTTCTGCTTCGCCGCCTCGAGGTTGGCGATGTCCGCCACGATGGGGTGGGTCGTCGGCAGCTGGTCCTGCACGTACGCCCATGCCTTACGCTTGTTCGCGAAGCTCACCCACGAGGTCGTCCACTCGGTGGCCTCGGCCACCCCCAGGGCGCCCATGTAGTCGGCGAAGGACTCCTTGAGCCACAGGTCGTCCCACCAGGTCATGGTGACGAGGTCCCCGAACCACATGTGCGCCATTTCGTGCAGGATGGTGTTCGCCCGCGCCTCGTACTGGGCGGCCGTGGCCGCCGAGCGGAAGACGTAGTTCTCGGTGAAGGTCACCAGGCCCGGGTTCTCCATCGCCCCGAGGTTGTACTCGGGCACGAAGGCCTGGTCGTACTTGCCGAACGGGTAGGGGTAGTCGAAAAGATCGTGGAAGAAGTCGAGTCCCCGGCGGGTGGTGTCGAGGATGGCCTCGGCGTCGAAGGCCGGCGCCATCGACTGCCGGCAGTAGAGCCCGAGCGGGATCTCCAGCCCCCCGGTGCCTTTCCCGCCGGTCCAGGACCCTGCGACGTGGTGGTAGGGGCCGGCGAGGACCGCGGTGATGTAGGTCGAGATGCGCTCGGTCGGTGCGAACTTCCAGCGCAGGGCCCCCGGGGCACCCGCCGCCGGGGCACCCGCCGCCGGGGCACCCGCCGCCGGGGAGTTCGAGGCGACTGTCCAGGCGGCCGGGGCGGTGACGGTGAAGGTGAATTCGGCCTTCAGGTCGGGTTGTTCGAAGTTGGCGAAGACCCGGCGGGCGTCGGCGGGCTCGTACTGCGTGTAGAGGTAGGTTCGACCGTCCGCCGGGTCCACGAACCGGTGCATTCCCTCTCCGCTGCGGCTGTAGAGGGCCGTTCCGCGGACCGTTACCGTGTTCGACTCCAGCAGCCCCGGAAGGTGGATGCGGGAGCCGTCGACGGCTGTGGCGGGGTCGAGTGGCGTCCCGTTGAGGAGCACCTCCTGGACGCCGCCGTGGATGAAGTCGAGGAAGGTCGACGCACCGGGGGTGGCACAGGAGAACACGACAGTGGATTCACTCGGGAACCCCTCCACCGAGGGGTCCTCGGCGGCGCTGAGGTCGAGCCTCACGTCGTAGCATTCGACCCGGATCAGCAGGGAACGGGCGGCGGCCTCGTCACGGAGCAGGTTCTCGTTGCGCATCCGGTTATTCAATCACGCGCCGCGCGTCCGCCGGCGCGCGGGCGGACGGCCGGGGCCCGAAAGAGCGCCGGGGAGGGGGACCCGGCCCCGCAGGCGTGGTGGAATCGGACCATGGACACAGGAATCCCCGGAGACGAATCAACTCCGAGCGTGCTGGTCGACGCCGACCGGCTCGAGGCGAACATCGCCGCGATGGCCTCGGCCACCCGCACCCGCAAGGTGGCACTGCGCCCGCACGCCAAGACCCACAAAATCCCGGAGATCGCCGCGCTCCAGCTGGCGGCGGGCGCCGTCGGACTGACCGTGGCCACGGTCGGCGAGGCGGAGGTCTTCGCCGGGGCCGGGGTGGAGGATCTGTTCATCGCCTACCCGCTGTGGGTTGACCCGGCGAAGGGGGACAGGCTGCGCCGGCTCGCGGCAAGGGCCCGGATCACCGTGGGCGTGGATTCCGCCGAAGGTGCCACCGCCCTCGCGCGCAGCCTCGGCCCGGCCGTCGGTGCGGTCGCCGTGCGGGTTGAACTCGACAGCGGCCACCACCGCAGCGGCGTGGCGCCCGGGGATGCCGCCGGCGTGGCCGTGGCCGCCGCGGACGCCGGGCTCGAGGTCACCGGCGCCTTCACCTTCCCGGGCCACAGCTACGCCCCCGGGATGCCCGCCACGGCCGCCCGGGACGAGGACGCCGCGTTGGCCCGGGCGGCCGCCGGGCTCCGCGCGGAGGGCTTCGCCGCCGCGGAGCTGAGCGGCGGGTCGACCCCGTCGGCGCTGATGGGCGGGGGAACCGCCACCGAACTGCGCCCGGGGGTCTACGTCTTCGGCGACGCCCAGCAGTGGGAGCTCGGCACGATCGCCCCCGAGGACATTGCCCTCACCGTGGCCGCCACGGTCGTCAGCCGGCGCCGGGGTTCGGCCGGGGAGCCGGGGCACTTCCTGCTCGATGCCGGCAGCAAGATCCTCGGCAGCGACCGGGCGGCCTGGGCGACCGGCTACGGCCGGCTGCTCGATCACCCGGAGGCGCGGATCGTGGCCCTCTCCGAGCACCACGCGACGGTGCAGGTGCCCGCGGGCCAGCCCCTTCCGGAGCTCGGCACGCGCCTGCGCGTCGTGCCCAACCATGTCTGCCTGCCGGTGAACCTCGTGGATTCAGTGCTGGTCCTGCGCGGCGGCGCGGTAATCGACCGGTGGGCCGTCGCTGCCCGGGGCCGGAACAGCTGACCGGCCCCGGGTGCGGCTCAACCGGCCGGGATGATCTGGCCCTTGCTGAGGATGGTCAGCCCCGAGTCGGTGACGGCGAATCCGCGGCTGAGGTCAAGCTCGCGGTCGACGCCGATGCGCGCCCCCGCCGGGATCTTCACGTTCTTGTCGACGATGGCGCGCCGCACGATGGCGCCGGGTCCGATGCTCACCTTGTCCATCAGCACCGAATCGCTCACCTCGGCGCGTTCTTCAACGAACACGTCGGTGGCGAGGATCGAGCCCTGAACGCTGCCGCCGGAGACGACGACGCCGGCCGAGACAATGGAGTCGTGGGCCTCCCCGGAGCGTCCGTCGGCGCCGCGCACGAACTTCGCCGGCGGCGAGACGCTCTGGCGGGTGTAGATCGGCCACTGCAGGTTGTAGAGGTTGAACAGGGGCAGCGGTGAGATGAGGTCCATGTTGGCCTCGTAGTACGAATCCATCGTCCCGACGTCGCGCCAGTACTGGCGGTCCCGCTCGGTGGAGCCCGGGATCAGGTTCGTCGTGAAGTCGTAGACGGCGGCGTCGTTGCGGTCCACGAAGTGGGGGATGATGTCCCCGCCCATGTCGTGCTTGGTGTCGAGGCGGGCCGCGTCCTCCTCGAGGGCCTTCACCAGGGCGTCGGCGGTGAAGACGTAGTTTCCCATGGAGGCCAGGAAGCTGTTGGGGTCATCGGGCAGCCCCGGGGTGGTCTTCGGCTTCTCGACGAACGCGGCGATGCGGCCGCGGTCGTTGGCGTCGACCTCGATCACCCCGAACTGGTCGACGAGGTTCATCGGCTGCCGCACCGCCGCGACGCTGACCGAGGCGCCGGAGGCGATGTGCGCATTGACCATCTGCTCGAAGTCCATGCGGTACACGTGGTCGGCGCCGATGACCACGACGATGTCGGGCTGGGCGTCGTGGATGAGGTTCAGGGACTGGTAGATCGCGTTGGCGCTGCCGAGGAACCAGCTCTTGCCGCGGCGCTGCTGGGCCGGCACCGAGGCGATGTACTGCTGCAGCTGGGTCGACATCCGCCACGTCTCCGAGACGTGCCGGTCAAGGCTGTGCGACTTGTACTGGGTGAGCACAACGATCTGCAGGTAGCCGGAGTTGACCAGGTTCGAGAGGGCGAAGTCGATCAGCCGGTAGCTTCCGGCGAATGGAACGGCGGGCTTGGCCCGGTCCGCCGTGAGGGGCATCAACCGCTTTCCCTCGCCACCTGCCAGTACAACCGCCAGTACTTTCTTTAGTGCCACGGGTAACCCCCTTGAATATTCCAACGTGTCGGTCCAATTCAGTTCACACTAGAGGACTGCGGCCCCCTGCACTACGTTGGGGGAGTGCGAGTAGATATTGTCTCCAAGGAATTCCCCCCAGAAATCTATGGCGGGGCCGGTGTCCATGTAGCGGAACTGAGCCGCGTGCTGGCCGGACAGGTGGACCTGAACGTTCACTGTTTCGGCGCGGAACGGCCCGCCGAGTACCACGGGGCGCGGGTGCGCACCTACGGTGTGCCGCCCGGGCTCGCCGCGGCGAACGCCGCCGTACAGACCCTCGGGACGGACCTCGAGATGCTCGGGAACATCGGCGGGGCCGACCTGGTCCATTCCCACACCTGGTACGCGAACATGGCCGGCCACCTCGCCTCCCTGCTCCACGGCATCCCGCATGTGCTGAGCGCCCACAGCCTTGAGCCGCTGCGGCCGTGGAAGGCCGAGCAGCTGGGCGGCGGCTACGCGCTGTCCTCCTGGGCGGAGAAGACCTCGTATGAGGCCGCGGCCGCGGTCATCGCCGTGTCGGCCGGGATGCGCGATGACATCCTCCGAAGCTACCCCCTCGTCGACCCGGCGAAGGTGCACGTGGTGCACAACGGCATCGACGTCTCCGAGTGGGTGCGCGACGAGGACGACGACGCCGTGCGGGCCCTCGGCATCGACCCGGACCGCCCAAGCGTGGTCTTCGTGGGGCGGAACACCCGCCAGAAGGGCGTGCCGTACCTGCTCCGGGCGGCCGCGCAGCTGCCGGCGGATGTGCAGCTGGTCCTGGTCCTCGGCGCGGCCGACACTCCAGAGCTCGCGGCGGAGACGGAGAAGCTGATCGACGAGCTCCGGGACCGGCGCGGCTCGGTAGTGCTCATCGAGCGGATGCTGCCGAGGCGCGAAGTGGTCCAGGTCCTGAGCCACGCGACGGTGTTCGCCTGCCCGTCCATCTACGAGCCGCTGGGCATCGTCAACCTTGAAGCGATGGCCTGCGGAGCGGCTGTCGTGGCCAGCGCCACCGGAGGGATCCCCGAGGTGGTCGAGGACGGCGTCACCGGAACCCTCGTTCCGCTCGAACAGGTTACCGACGGCACGGGCACCCCCCTCGATCCCGAACGGTTCGTCTCGGACTTCGCCGCCGCCCTCACGGAGATGCTGTCCGATCCGGTGAAGGCACGCCGGATGGGCGAGGCCGGCCGGGCCCGCGCCGAGCAGCACTTCGCGTGGAAGTCGATTGCCGAGGCGACGCTCGAGGTGTACCGCAGCGTCCTGTGATCCCGATCATCCCGTCCGGGCCCGGAGCCGGCCCGGACGGTCCGCCCCGGACCCGTGCGGACAGCGGGTTCGGAGCGGACGGTGTCAGGCGGACTTGGCCGTGACCTGCCTTGCCTTGCGCGGGGCGTTCTTTCCCCGTGTCTTTGGCTGCTCCGCCTGCCGGGCCAGAACGGTCTTTTCGTCAACGGGCGAGCCGCTGCTGGCCCGCCTGGCGCGCGCGTGCGCCGCGGCGTCGTCCTGGCGGCGCTTCTCGGCTCCGGTGGCGATCTCGGCCCGGAGGTGTTCGGGGCCGTAGCCGAAGGCCTCGACCAGGTCGAGGGAGTGCGGGCGGATCTTGGCGAGCAGCCTGTTGATGTAGGGGCCGAGGGTGCGCGCCCGCTGGGCCGAAAGCCGCCCGTGCATCAGGTACCAGGCGAGGTTCTTCTCCAGCAGGCACAGCCCGAACAGGTCGCGCAGCCAGGTGAGGACCTGGCGGGTGCCGGGCTCGTCGACCCGGTGCAGCGCCGCCGTGAACGCCTCCCACTGCAGCAGCTCGGCGTGCGCCCGGGCCGTCTCGATCAGTTCGTGCTGGTGCTCGTTGAACAGGGCCGCGGCCTTGTCCTGCGGCAGGGCCTGCGCCCCGCGCAGCGCCCCGGCCAGTTCGGCCACCATGGTGCCGACCCGGTCCGAGAGCAGCCCGTGCTGGGTGGCCTCGTCCCGCAGCGCGATCGCCGACTTCTTCTCGGACCCCGTGTCCACGACGGTCTGCACCACGCGGCGCAGCCCGGACCGGTTGACCGTTCGCTCGGCGGCCTGCGAGACGGCGTAGCGGGCCAGGACGCCGAAGTCCATGCCCTTGAATTCCCGGGCGTAGTCGGTCAGCAGGCGCTTGGCGACGAGCTGGAGCAGCACGTTGTTGTCGCCCTCGAAGGTGGCGTACACGTCGAGGTCGGCCCGGAGCGAGGTGAAGCGGTTCTCGGTGAGGAACCCGGCGCCCCCGCATGCCTCCCGGCACTCCTGGAGGGTGTCCAGCGCCAGCCAGGTGGACAGCGGCTTGTACGCCGCGGCGAGGGTCTCGAGGTCCTGCCGGTCCTCGTCGGTGTCGGAGGTGCCGGAGAACACGCCGTCGAGCTTCTCGAGCAGCTCCTCGTGGGCGAACGCCGCGGCGTAGGTCGCGGCGAGGCGGGGCAGGAGGCGCCGCTGGTGGCGCTGGTAGTCGAGGATGACCTCCTCGGTGAGGTCCGATGAGGCATTGAACTGGCGGCGCTCGGAGGAGTAGGTGATGGCGGCCTTCAGCGCGAGCTTGCTCACCGCGACGGCCGCACCGTCCAGGGAGACCCGGCCCTGCACCAGGGTGCCGAGCATCGTGAAGAAGCGGCGGCCGGGCGAGGCGATGGGCGAGCTGTAGGTGCCGTCGGCGTCCACGCTGCCGTAGCGGTTCAGCAGGTGGGTCCGCGGCACCCGGACGTTGTCGAAGTGCAGCCGGCCGTTGTCGATCCCGTTCAGCCCGCCCTTGAGGCCGTCGTCCTCGCCGCCGATGCCGGGCAGGAAGGCTCCGTCGGCGTCGCGCAGTTCGACGTAGAAGGCGTGCACGCCGTGGTTGACGCCCCGGGTGACGAGCTGGGCGAACACGACGGCGGCGCGCCCGTCGACTGCGGCATTGCCGATGTAGTCCTTCCAGGCCGCCCGGAAGGGCGTGGCCAGGGTGAAGGATTCGTCCTCGGGGGAGTAGACGGCGGTCGTGGCGATGCTTGCGACGTCGGAGCCGTGGCCGGTCTCCGTCATGGCGAAGCAGCCGGGGATCTCCATGTTCATGATGCCGGGCAGCCACGCCCTGTGGTGCTCCTCCGTGCCCAGGTGCAGCACCGCAGCACCGAACAGGCCCCACTGGACACCGGCCTTGATCTGCAGCGAGGGGTCGGCCACCACGAGTTCCTCGAACCCTGCGATATTGCCGCCGTGGTCGTCGTGCCCGCCAAGGAATGACGGGAAGGCCCGGTGCACCGCCTGGTTCTCCACGAGGTAGTGGAGCTGGTCGAAGCAGCGCCTGCGGTGCTCGGCCGAGCTGAGCCCTTCGATCTTCTGTACTTCGGGTCGCCCCGCGAGGTCCCGGGCGGCCCGGCGCACCGAGGCCCACTTCCCGAGGAGGAGCTCCCCGAGCACCGCGGTGTCGAGGACGGCGGCGTCGTTGTCGGTGATCGTGCCCGCGGCGGGAACCTGCCGCTGCGTGCCGGTCGCTGTCTGCGTCATGAATTGTCCTTTGCAGGGGAGGAGGTGGTGGAGTCCGGCGCCAGGCCGGGCGTGCGTCCGGTGGGCACCTGATGGCTGATGCCCTCGAAAAGCCAGTCGGTCAGTTGGTCGGCGAGCTGCTCGACGCCCGGTTTTTCCGGGCCCGCCGGCATGGCCAGCCACAGCTCACCGGCGGAGCGGACCATGCCGATGGCGGCCCGCGGCCAGTACACGAGCCGGGGATCGGCGGGCCCGCTGAGCTGGGGCGAGGACCGGAGATACGCCCGCATGGGCCTGGCCAGCATCTCGGTGACCGCCTCCAGGAAATGCGTCAGCGGGTCGGCGGGCCGGGCGTCATCGGCTCCTCCGGGCCCTGAGTCGGCAGCACCGACCCGGGTGACGAACGCGTAGACGTTCGGCGAGGTCTGGGCCATCTGCAGGTAGACCGAGATCATGGCGCGCAGGCCCTCCCGGGGCGTCTGCGCCTGCCGCGCCGCGGTGAGGATTTTCTGCTGCATCTGGCCGGTGACGACCTCGGCCATGGCCTGTTGCAGGCCGGTCTTGTCCCCGAAGTAGCGGTAGTAGACGGACTTGGAGGTGTCGGCCGCCGCGGCGATGTCCTCCATGGAGGCGCCATGGCCCAGGGTGTCCACGGCCCGCCGGGCGGTGCTGATCAGCGCCCGCCGGCGTTCGGCGCGGTGTTCCTCCCACCGGCTGGACCGCCCGTCGGGCGCCGCGCCCGTTCCGGGGGGCACGGCGGAAACCGTTGAGGAAGTGTTCATGATACTCAGCGTATCAGGTACGCTGAGTATCGGTAATCCACCACCACCACCAGGAGATCCCTCATGTCGAACCAGCCAGGAGCAGGTGCGGGCCCCACCGCCGTCCGCAACGCCGTCGTCATCGGCGGCAACCGCATCCCCTTCGCGCGCTCCGGCGGGGCGTACGCCTCCTCGTCCAACAAGGACATGCTCATCGCCGCGCTCGATGGACTCGTCGCCCGGTTCGGGCTGCAGGGCGAGCGCATCGGCCAGGTCGCCGCCGGCGCCGTCCTGAAGCACTCCCGGGACTTCAACCTCACCCGCGAGGCGGTCCTCGGCTCCTCGCTCTCCGCACACACCCCCGCGTACGACCTCCAGCAGGCCTGCGCCACGGGGCTGGAGACCGTTGTCGGGCTCGCGAACAAGATCAAGCTGGGCCAGATCGACTCCGGCATCGCCGGCGGCGTCGATTCGGCCTCCGACGCCCCGATCGTCGTCAGCGAGGGCCTGCGCCGGGTGCTCCTGGAGCTCTCCCGGGCCCGCACGACCAAGCAGAAGCTTGCCGCCGTCAGCAGGCTGCGCCCCGGGGACCTGGCCCCCAACGCCCCCACCACGGGCGAGCCCCGCACGGGGCTCTCGATGGGCGAGCACCAGGCGCTGACCACCGCGGCCTGGGGCATCACCCGCGAGGCCCAGGACGAACTCGCCTATGCAAGCCATGCCAACCTTGCCGCGGCCTACGAGCGCGGGTTCTTCGAGGACCTGATGACCCCCTACCGCGGGCTGACCCGGGACGCGAACCTGCGCGCCGACACCTCGCTGGAGAAGCTGGCGAAGCTGAAGCCCGTGTTCGGGGCCGGGCTCGACACCCCGCCCACCATGACGGCGGGCAACTCGACGCCCCTCACCGACGGCGCCGCCGTCGTCCTGCTCGGCTCGGAGGACTATGCGCGGGCCAACAACCTCCCGATGCTCGCGAACGTGGTCGACGCCGAAGCGGCCGCGGTGGACTTCGTGAACGGCCAGGAGGGCCTGCTGATGGCCCCCGTCTACGCGATGCCCAGGCTGCTCCAGCGCAATGGGCTGCACTTCGATGACTTCGACTTCTTCGAAATCCACGAGGCCTTCGCCTCCACCGTCCTGAGCTCGGTCGCCGCATGGGAGAGCGAGGATTTCTGCCGGACCCGGCTCGGGCTCGACGGCGCGCTCGGCAAGATCGACCGGAGCAAGCTCAATGTCAACGGCTCATCCCTGGCGGCGGGCCATCCGTTCGCCGCGACGGGCGGGCGGATCGTGGCGTCGCTGGCCAAGGCGCTGGCGGTAAAGGGCTCGGGCCGCGGCCTGATCTCCGTGTGCGCCGCCGGCGGCCAGGGCGTCGTTGCGATCCTCGAGGCGCGCTGAGGTGGCCGATACCTACCTGGGCCTCGTCAACACTCCGCTGCCGGGCCGCCTGGCCAAGGCGCTGGGCCTGCCGCGCCCGGCCGTGCTCCGCCGCCACACCCCCGGCGGTCCGCTGATCCCCGGGCCGGTCCTCGTCCTCGGTGGTGGCTCCGGCGCCGACACCCTCGCCGGGGCCCTGCTCGGTTGGGGCCAGGACGTCCGCCGGCACCTGCGCCCGGAGGAGAAGCTCGGAGCGGTGGTCGTGGTCCTCGATTCGGTTTCGCGTCCCGAAGACCTGGCGGAGCCCCTGCTCGAACTCGGCCCGGCCGTCCGTGCCCTGGCACCGGGCGGAAGGATCGTCTCGGTCGCCCGGCCCGCCGGGGAAGCCGGCGATCCGGGCACCGCCGCGGCCCGCCAGGGCGTCGACGGCGCTGTGCGCTCGGTCGCCAAGGAGCTGAGGGCCGGCGCCACCGCCAACGGCATCGTGCTCCTCGGCGGGGCGGCCGTCGACAGCCCCGGCGCGCTCGGCGCGCTGCGGTTCCTGCTCTCCGGGCGCAGCGCGTACGTCGACGGCCAGTTCCTGGGCGTCTCCGGGGCCCCCGCCGCGGACGGCACCCGGGATGCCGAAGACCCCACCCGCCCGCTGGCGGGCAGGACCGCCGTCGTGACCGGCGCGGCACGGGGCATCGGCGCGAAGATCGCCGAGGTCCTGCACCGGGACGGGGCGACGGTTGTCGTCGTAGACGTGCCGGCTGCCGGCGAACAGCTTGCGGCGGTCGCCAACCGGGTCGGCGGGACGGCGCTCCAGGTCGATATCACGGTGCCCGACGCCGCCGCCCGGATCCTGGACCACGTGAAGGAGCGGTATGGCACCCTGGACATCTTCGTCCACAATGCGGGAATCACCCGGGACAAGCTCCTTGCCAATATGGACCCGGCACGGTGGAACGCGGTCATGGCGGTCAATATCTCCTCGCAGCTGCGCATCAACGACGGGCTGCTCTCCTCCCCGGTGTTCTCGCCCGCGGGCCGGATCATCAGCCTCGCCTCGACCAGCGGCATCGCGGGAAACCGCGGACAGAGCAACTACGCCGCCTCCAAGGCCGGGGTGATCGGCATGGTCCGCTCCACCGCCGCGGGGCTCGACGGGTCGGGGCGCACCATCAACGCAGTCGCCCCCGGGTTCATCGAGACCGACATGACCGCGAAAATGCCGCTGCTCACCCGGGAGGCGGCCCGCAGGCTCAGCAGCCTGCAGCAGGGCGGGCAGCCGGTGGACGTCGCGGAGACCATCGCGTTCCTGGCCTCGGGGCCGGCCGGCGGCATCAACGGGCAGGTTCTCCGGGTCTGCGGGCAGAACCTGGTTGGGGCATGAGCGAGGTTCTCCTTCCGGGGATGCCCGCCCTGGCGGGCCTGTACCGGCAGGCGGCACTCGGCGCCGTGCTGCGCCGGGCCGGCCTGCGCAGTCCCGCAATGGTGCTGCCGGAGGTCCGCCACCGGGCCTCCGGCGGCCCCGTGGACCGGGAGCGGCTCACCGCCTTCCAGCATCTCATCGGACAGGCGGCACGCGACGCCGTTCCCTCGGCCCACGTCCACACCCTGGCCTTCCCCGTCGCAATCAGCGTCATGGCCCGCCCGGACTTCCCGCTCCCGATGCTGGGCATGGTCCACCTGAGCAACACGGTGGTGCAGACCAGGGCGATGCGCGTGGGGGAGGAGTTTGAGTCGGTGGCCTACGCCGAAAACCTGATCCCGCACCGGTCCGGAACCTCGGTGGACCTCGTCACCGAGGTGTCGGTGGACGGCGAACGGATCTGGAGGGGCCGCTCGGTCTACCTGGCGCGCGGTGTCACCGCCCCCGCCGGCCCGGAGGTGCATCCGGCGCCGGACGGGTCCCCGGGGGCGGGCCCGGCGGCTGGTGGCGACAGGATGGACGCGGCCCTGCAGGGGAGCGGGGACGCCTTCATCCCGCCGGTGCCCACGGCGCAGTGGCACCTGGCCTCCGACACAGGCCGCGCCTACGCGGCCGTGTCCGGGGACTGGAATCCGATTCATCTGAGCGCGCCCTCGGCACGGCTGCTGGGGATGAAGCGTGCCATCGCGCACGGGGTGTATCTCGCCGCGCGCATGGTGGAGCTGGCGGAGCCGGCGGCGCCGGACGCGCTGTCGTGGGGCGTGAACTTCCTGTCCCCGGCCCTGCTCCCGGGCACGCTCGCCGTCGCCGTCCGTCCCGGGGAGCCACTCGACGGCTCCGTCCGCCGCACCGAGGTCACCGGCTGGTCGCCCGGAGCGAAGCGGCCGTCCTTCACCGGCTGGGTCACTCCGCAGGCGGTGGACCCGGAGTCACCCTAGACTGGGCCCATGGTTGACGACACGCTGCTTCAGCGCGCCCGCGAGCTCGACGCACAGGATCCGCTGGCCGGGTACCGCTCCCTGTTCATCACCGATGAGGCCGACGGCCTGACCGCCTACCTCGACGGGAACTCGCTGGGCCGCCCGCTCGCGGAGACCGAACGGAGCCTTGCGGAGTTCGTCCGGAATCAGTGGGGGTCCCGCCTGATCCGCGGCTGGGACGAGGGGTGGTTGGAGTTGCCCGAGCGGCTCGGGGACCGGCTGGGGAGCATCGTCCTCGGGGCCGCGCCGGGCCAGTGCATCGTTGCCGACTCCACCAGCGTCCTGCTCTACAAGCTGGCGCGTGCCGCCGTCTCAGCCCGGCCGGGCCGCACCGAGATCGTCATCGACCGTGACAACTTCCCCACCGACCGGTTCCTGATGGAGTCCATCGCCCGCGAGCGCGGCCTGACCGTGCGGTGGCTGGAAGTCCCCTACGACGGAGGGGCGGGCGTGGAGGCGGTGGCCGGCGTCGTCGGGCAGCAGACGGCCCTCGTTGTGCTCAGCCACGTGGCGTACCGGTCGGCGCACGCCGCCGACGTGCCGGGCATCACCTCGGTGGTGCACGACGCCGGCGCCCTGGTGCTGTGGGACTTGAGCCATTCGGTGGGCTCGGTGCCCCTTGAGCTGGATGCGTGGGGTGTCGACTACGCGGCGGGCTGCAGCTACAAGTACCTCAACGGCGGTCCCGGCGCGCCCGCCTGGGCGTATGTGGCGGAAAGGCACCTCGATTCCTTCGACCAGCCCATCCAGGGGTGGCTCGGCAGCGCCGATCCTTTTGCCATGGGTCGGTCCTACGAACCGGCGCCGGGGATCCGCCGGATCGTGTCGGGCACTCCGCCGATCCTCGGCATGCTCGCCCTGCAGGACATGCTCGACGTGCTGGAGAAGGCGGGCATCGGGGCCGTGCGGGAGAAGTCCGTCGCCCTGACCGGTTTCGCCATCGAGGCCGTCGACGCCCTGCTCGGGCCCGCCGGGGTGGTGCTCGCCTCGCCGCGCCTTGCCGCTGAGCGCGGCGGCCACATCACCATCGACCACCCGGCCTTCGCCACGATGGTGCCCGAACTCTGGGCTGAAGGGGTGATCCCCGACTACCGGAACCCCTCGGGCATCCGCCTCGGGCTGTCCCCGCTGACCACGTCATTCGAGGAAACACTCGTTGGAATCCGGGCCATCGCGGACAAAATCGGGTCCCCGGGGCCGGGGCCTGTCGCGGGCTGAGCGTTCCGGACTATTGTGGGGCTACCGCCCGGGGCGTCGGAGGGGGGTGCCGGGCAATGCAGACAAGCGGAGGCAAGGGTATGGCTGAGGACGAGGGTGCAGCACCCACCCAGCGGGTGGGGACCCTGCTCCAGGACATGGTGCTCGACAGCACCGACGTCGAGGAGTTCCTGACTGAGGTCGTGAAGCTCGCCGCGGCAACCCTGGAGGTACGGCACGGTGAAACGCTCTGTGGTGTGACCCTGCTGCGCCCCCGGCGATCGGCCACCGTTGCCAGCAGCAGCGAGTATGCCCGGCAGATGGACGAGATCCAGTACAACTTCGACGACGGGCCCTGCCTGCGCGCCGCGCGGGAGGAGAAGCTGGTCCACGTCACGGACATCACCCAGGACACCCGGTTCCCGGACTACCGGGACGCCATCGCCGACCACGGCATCCGCTCGATCCTGGGGATCCCGATCCTGCTGGAGGGCGATGCGAACGCGGGGCTCAACCTCTACTCCGACACCGTCGATGCGTTCGATGACGACGCGATCGCCGCGGCCGAGTCCTTCGCCGATGAAGCCTCGAAGGCCCTGCGGCTGGCCGTGCGCATGGCCCGCCTGACCGAATCGGCGAACGACCTCAAGGCGGCGATGGAGTCACGGACGACGATCGACCTGGCTGTCGGGATCATCATGGGGCAGAACCGCTGCAGCCAGGATGAGGCGTTCGGGATCCTGCAGTCCGCCTCGAACAGCCGGAACATGAAGCTCCGCGATGTCGCAGCCGCCATTGTCGCCTCGACGGGCAATTCCACGCCGAAGACCCACTTCGAGGCCTGACCGGCTCAGCCGCGTCCCGCCGGCACCCGGTGCGGGTACTGGGCGTCACGGTCCTGGAAATCCAGGATCGCCGGGTTGACCACGGTGCCGTCCCGGATTTCGATGGCGCGCCTCAGTGTCTCGTCGGCGTCCCAGGCCTCCGGCCCGCCCAGGACCCTGCCGAGGAACGGCAGCAGCGCCTCGCTGATCTCCCAGGTGGCCGAATCCCACAGGTAGGACGGACTGTGGTCGACGGCGTAGTAGCGCACGTGGTTCCCGACCTCGAACATCGGCTCGGCGAACGAGGTGGGCCGGGCCCAGCTGAAACCCATCTCCCGGTCGCAGGAGACATCGATGATGAGGCTGCCGCTGGAAAACAGGGGCAGGTCCGCCTCCTCGAGGTACATCTGCGGTGCGTTGGGGTTCTGCAGGGTGCAGTTCACCACGATGTCGTAGCGGGCCAGGTAGGGGGCCAGCGGCACGCTGCCGTCCTCGGTCAGGACCTCGCTGAGGTGCGGTGCGTCGGGGCTGGTTTCCAGCTGGGCGATGCGGGCCGAGTGGATGGGAGACCCGACGGCCGCCACGCCGCGGCTGGTGAGGATCTGCACGTCGCTGACGCCGTGGGCGCTCAGGGCGGTGACGGCGCCGCGGGCGGTTGCCCCGAAGCCGATGACCGCCGCGGTAAGCCTGCGCCCGTAGTCTCCGGTGAGGCCCGAGAGCTGCAGGGCGTGCAGGACGGAGCAGTACCCGGCCAGCTCGTTGTTCTTGTGGAAGACGTGGAGGGAGAACCCGCCGTCCGCCGCCCAGTGGTTCATCGCCTCGAAGGCGATCAGGGTAAGCCGCTTGTCGATGGCCAACTGGGTCATCTCGGAGTCCTGGACGCAGTGGGGCCAGCCCCACAGCACCTGCCCGTCCGCCAGGGAGGCGAGGTCCGCCGCCTGCGGCTTGGGAAGCAGGACGACATCGGAGGAGGCGATAATCTCCTCACGCCTCAGCAGGGGTCCGACCATGGGCTCCAACTGGGCGTCGGAGAGCCCGAACTGGGCACCGTAGCCCTGCTCGACACGCATCCGCCGGCGCAGTCCGGCGTCGATCCGTTCGAAGTGATACGGGTGGATCGGAAGGCGGCGTTCATCGGGTTTGCGGGAGAGTGCGAACACTCCAAGGCGCAGCTCCTCCATGGCTCAGGCCCTTCCGGTTCCGGCGGGGGCCGCCGGGGCCCCGGCCCGGGGTGCGGACGGTGAGGGGGTGGAGGCCACCGGCGGGGCCGGTGGCGGGCAGGTGTGGATCATCTTCGCTCCCTAGGGGGAACCAGAGGGTTCCGTGGCGTTGACACTACACCCAGCGGGGTAGGCGCCTGCACCCCGCCGGGCGCAATCCGCAGGGTCCTGCTCTCCGCCCGCGCCGGCGGCATGCGCCGGCACACGTGTCGCTCCGGCATGCCCGATCCGCCTGGGAAGTCAAGACCGTTCAACCCTTCCGCTCTGGCGGGCGACTTCTATACTTTCGGTGTGGCAATGTCGCTTCTGTTCGGTGTCGTGGCGTCGAGTGCCCTGATCTTCGGGGCACTTATCGGGGTGCGCTTCGATCTGCCCAAGCGCCTGCTGGCCATCCTCCTGTCTTTCGCCGCCGGGTCCCTGATCACCGCGCTTGCCTTCGAGCTGTTCGAGGACGCCTTCGAGCACGGCGGCATCTGGCGGGCCGCCATCGGGCTCGCGGCGGGGGCCATCGTCTTCACCGTGCTGAGCGCCCTGCTCGACCGCTGGGCCCAGGCCGGGTCGCAGGACACCCCGGCCGACGAATACCAGGGCAGCGCGAAGCTCGACACCGACTCCGCCGCCCAGGACCGCCCATCGTCGTCGGCCTCCACCAAGGGGGCAGCGGGCATGGCGCTGCTCGCCGCGGTGACCCTCGACGGCGTCCCCGAGAACGTCGCCCTCGGCGTCGCCCTGGGGGAGGGCACCGGTGGGCTGGCCCTCCTTGCGGCCATCTTCGTGTCGAACTTTCCGGAGGCCCTCGTTGGAGCATCCTCGATGCGCAGCCAGGGAAGGTCCTCGGCGGCCGTCGTCGGGCTGTGGGTCGGGTGCGCCGCCCTCCTCGTACTCGCCGTCCTCATCGGGGCCGGGCCGCTCTCCGGCAGCGACCCCGAGACCATCTCCATCCCCCTCGCCTTCGCCGCCGGTGCGGTGATCGCCTCGCTGGCCGACACCCTGATGCCCGAGGCGTATGAGAACGGCGGGCCGGCGGTGGCGCTGAGCACCGCCGCCGGTTTCCTGCTGTCCTTCGTGCTCTCGCTCATGTGAGGCGGGCAGGGCCGCCTGTCCGGTGGGCACTTGTACTGTGGGGCAATGAGCGGAACCGACTTCGTGCGCAGTCCAGACCTGTACCCGGGAGCCCAGTATGCGGCGGCAGCCCGTGTGCCTTCGGGGAGCCACTTCATTTTCACCGCCGGAGCGTGCCCGCTGAACCTTGACGGTTCCACCGTTGCCGTGGGCGACTACCGGGGGCAGGCCGCCAGGGTGATGGACAACCTCGTCCTCGCGCTCGCCGCCGGAGGCGCCGACCTCTCGCACCTGGTGAAGACAACCATCTTCGTCGCGACGAACGACCGCGCCGATCTTGCCGGGGTCTGGAACACCGTTCGGGAACGGCTCGGCGGCCGGGACGTGCCCAGCACCCTGCTCGGCGTCGCGGTGCTTGGATATGCGGACCAGTTGGTGGAGGTCGAAGCCGTCGCCGCCGTCCCGGCTCCGCCGCCGCCGTCCTTCCCGCCGTCCGGCTCCTAGCCGGCGGCGCCCCGGCACGGCAGTACGCCGGTTGCTCAATCACCGCCGCGGTGGCGGATCGAGCGTTGCCTCGAGGGCGGAGCGCACCCTCGGATCGAGTCCTTCAAGGAACAGGGACAGGTCCGAGGCGGCGTAGGAGGCCGCGCCCTGCCAGTCCGACTTCACCACCGCCTGCCCGTTCCACCAGAAGGTGTTCCCCGGCGCTCCCTCAACCTCAAGCACCACCTTCAACGCCTCCTGCCGGCCCCCGGGGGTGTCGATGGTTTCCCACCCCCATCGGGTGAAAGCTGCGGCACAGACTGCCCCGTCGCCGTCCTCCACGAACTGGCGGAAGGCCAACCGGTTCCGCCCGGCACGCAGCCACTGGACGAGGAGCGGGTATGCCGCGTAGCTCGGGATGGGCCGCGGACCAGCGCCCTGCCGATAATCAGCGGGTGACCCGGTGATGTCGCTCCCGGCGCGGTGGTCCGTATAGCGGTAGGAGCTCCAGTCGAGCACGGTCGCTGCGAACCGGGTCTCCTGGCTTCGGTGGACAAGGTCCCCTTCCGGAAGCAGGAAGGCGAGGGTGGTGCTCAGCACGCCGTCTCCGCTCCGGCGCACCAGTGCACCGCTTGGCCGTCCGTCGATGTAGAACGCTTCCGTCTCCAACCCCATCGGCCCAACCTAGCCCCTTCACGGTGGGCGGGAGGAGTTCCGCCGCGCCGTCGGTACCTCCAAGCGGGCCCCGCAGGCATAATGAGGCGCATGCGACCGCAGTGGAGCCCCCGGATCGGCTGGAACGACCTGCCCGAGCAGGTGCGGGCCGGCGTGGAGAACGTCCTTGGGGAGCCGGTGGCACATTTCGCGGGCCAGCAGGGCGGGTTCTCGCCCGGCAGCGCCGACCGGGTGGTGACCCTTACCGGCCGGCGGGCATTCGTGAAGGCGGTGGGCCCGGCACTCAATGCAACCTCACCGGGAATCCACCGCAGGGAAGCGGCGGTCACCGCCGTCCTGCCCGAGGGCCTGCCGGCCGCATCCCTGATCGGCACCTTCGACGACGGGGAGTGGATCGCCCTCGTGCTCAGCGACGTCGACGGACGGCATCCGCACCTGCCCTGGCAGCGCGGCGAGGTGCACCTTGTCCTGGATGCCCTGCTCCAGCTGGCCCAGGCGCCGGTTCCTCCCGCGGCAGGGCAACTGCCCGAGCTTGTGTCGGACCTTGCCGGGGATTTCGCCGGGTGGGCCCGGATCCGGGTCGACCCGCCGGAGGACGCCGGCAACTGGGTTCGGGACAACCTCGACGGATTGGAGCGGCTTGCGGCACACGGGGTGCAGTCCCTCCGGGGCGGGTGCCTCGTGCACACGGACCTCCGGGCCGACAACATCCTGATCACTCCGACCAATGCCGCGGTCCTCGTCGACTGGCCCTGGGCCTGCATTGGGGCCGGCTGGTTCGACGCCCTGAGCGTCCTGATCAACACCCGGGTGTTCGACCCGTCCTTCGACGTCGAGGACCTCCTGCGAACGCACCCGGTCTTCGCCGGGGTGGCACCGGAGGACATCGACGGTGTCCTCTCGGGGTTCGCCGGCTATTTCCTCGACGCCGCCCGCCAGCCGCCGCCGCCCGGACTGCCCACGCTCCGGACGTTCCAGCGGCAGCAGGGGGACGCCGTCCTCGCCTGGCTCCGCCAGAGGCTTGCCGGACGCAGCTGAACCCGGCGCGCAACCTGTCAGGCCGGAAGGTCGTCCCACTCGAACGGTGTCACGGTGTTCCCCTCCCAGTCCTGCCGGAGGATCGAGTAGGCCACAGATGCCATCCGGCCGCCTCCGGCCGTCGGCCAGCCCAGCCGGTAATGCGCCTCCTTGAGGAAACCGGACCGGACGAACGTCCTGCGCATGGCGATGTTGTCCTCACGCGTCACGCCCTCGAAGCGGACCACCTCGGGCATGGTGGAGAAAACCAGCGCGCACAGCGCTCGCAGGACGGCGGTCCCGGCACCCCGCCCCCGGTGATCCTCGGCCAGGCGCAGGTCGAAAAGTGGCGCGTCGTCGGCCAGATCCTCCAGGACGACCATGCCGATGCTCCGCCCCGCCTCCTCAATCCAGTAACCCTGCGCGTCCCCGCTCCAGAACCGGCCCTCCCGCGCGACCGGTCGGACGTCGTCGCCGGTGGGGGAGCTGCGCACATGGAAGGGGAAGCTATTGGAGGTGAGGAAGTCGACAACGGCGTCGGCGTCGGCCGGGCCCATGGCGCGGAAGGTGATGTGCATGAGCGGATCCTACGGGCAGCAGGCGCCGACCGTGGCAAGCGGCTCCACCGCTCTGCGAACCGGCCGGTGGCGCACGGAAGGAGCTGCCGCCCCGTCGGGTCAGCGCGTCCGGTCGAGACGGTGGCGGAGGCCGGAGGCGACTGCCGGCCACTCGGGGGCGGTGATCGAGAACACCACGGTGTCGCGCAGGGTGCCGTCGGCCATGCGGCTGTGGGCCCGGAGCACGCCGTCCTGCCGCGCCCCCAGCCGGGCGATAGCCTCGCGTGACTGGAGGTTGTGCCAGTGGGTGGTGAAGGCGACCGAGGCGCACCCTTCGGTCTCGAAGGCATGCGTCAGCATGAGCAGCTTGCTCTCGGCGTTCGTGCCGGTCCGCTGGGTCGAGAGGCGGTTCCAGGTGTAGCCGATCTCGACGCGCGGCGTGGCCCGGTCGATGTCGCAGAAAGTCGTCATTCCCAGCACCTGACCGGTCCGTGCATCCAGTGTCGTGAAGGGAAGCATCTCGCCAGCAGCCTGGCGCGCGAGGCGGCGGTCGATCTCCTCCGCCATGCCCTCGGGTGAGGGGATGCTCGTGTACCAGAGCTTCCACAGCTCGCCATCGCGGACGGCGTCCACCAGCCCGGGGAAGTGGCGGTGGGCGAGTGGTTCGAGGACAACGCGCGAACCGGTGAGCGTAAGGGGTGCAAAAGCCATGGAACCAATCCAAGCACAGCCGGCGCGGCGCCCGGCCGGGGATGGATCTACAGGGGCTTCTTCGCCAGCTGCTTCACCCAGGAGGGGGTTTCCTTGCCCAGCTTCCGGTCGGTCGTCAGCCTCAGGCGGGCCGCACGGATCCGCACCCGCTGCTCGTCGCCCTGTGGTGGGTGGTCGGCGGGCTGGCGGCGCCCGGTGTTCGCATTGCGGCTTGCTGTTGCGCTCATTTCCCTGCCTCCTCCACCATCGGTGCCTCTGCTGCTCCATTGTCTCCCACGCCGTCAACCCCGTCCACTTCCGACGGGAGGAACCGTGCCCAGGCGACCTCGAGGATCGCCACCTCCTCGGGCCCGGCGAGGTCGCTGGCGGCGAGGCTGTCCAGGACACCCAGCCCGATCTCCTGGCGCGGAGGGTCCTCGGACATGGCCGCATCAAGGGCCCACTCGGCCCGGGCCCACCACTGGGACCGCTGGTCCGCCTCCCGGCGGTCCCGGACGTTCCGCCAGGCGAACACCCCGGTGATGACCGCCGTCAGGAGAATGGCCAGCGGCCCGAAGGAACTGACGACCTCCCACCACGGGGTGCCGTCGGAGACGATCTCGACCCTGACGGGTTCGGGCGGGGTCGTGGCGGACGGCAGCATGATCTCCAGCCTAACCGCGCGCGGCGACGCTCCTACGGAGGCGGAGCCGGGCGCCGGTGAGTGTTCCCCCGGTGGAGCCGGGCGCCGGTGAGGTGTCCGCGGCGGGGCCGGGCGCCGGTGAGGTGTCCGCGGCGGGGCCGGGCGCCGGTGAGGTGTCCGCGGCGGGGCCGGGCGCCGGTGAGGTGTTGGCGGCACAGCCGGGCGTGAAGGGCGCGCGGCCGACTCGATTCCCGGGCGGGTTCAGCGCCAGGTTTTCCGGCTCGCTTCCCGCCCGATTTCCCGGCCGAAAATGTCGGTGCGGGATGAGAGTGTTGGGTCATGGAAAGGGCGGACACCCTCGACCCGGAGGCTCACTACCAGGCACCTCCCGGGCCGCATCACCAGGCACCCGGGGTGGATTCCCGGGCGCGGCAGCACCCCGGGTGGCTCGAGGCAGCCGTGGGGGTCCTTGGGGCGGAGTTCCTCGCCGGCGGGCCGGCGGAAACGGCCGATCTTGAGCAGGCCATTGAGGGCCTGCAGGCGTTGCAGCGGCTGAAGAACTGGGCCGACGCGCAGACCGTGGGGTTCACCAAGCGCATCCGTGTCCTCACCGGGGAACGCCTTCAGCAGCGCGGTATGGATGCCGGTTCCCTGACCGATACCCTCGCCGCGGCGGAAGTGGCGTGCGCCCTGCGCGTCCCCGAGCGCACCGCCGGGTCCCTCGTCCAGCATGCCTGGCTGCTCTCGGAGCATTTCCCGCGAACCTTCGAGGCGCTGGCATCCGGCGACATTTCCTGGCGCCATGCGGTCACCATTGCCGAGGAGTGCACGGGAATCCCGGACTTTGCCCTGCCCTACTTCGAGCAGCAGCTCGTTCCCGTAGCGCAGGAGACGACGGCCGCCCGGTTGGCCTACCGGGCCCGCCGGCTGCGCGCGGAAATGCACCCGGAGAGCCTCTCGGTCCGGACACAGTCGGCGGAGAAGAACCGTCGGGTCGAATACCGGCCCGACGACGACGGCATGGCCTGGCTGAACGTGTACCTTCCGGCTGAGAAGGCAATGGCGATTGACGGGCGACTGACCCGGCTCGGCCGGGCCCTGCAGTGCCCCGAGGAAACCAGGACCCTGGCCCAACTGCGCACCGATGCGCTCACCGACCTGCTCACCCACCACTGTCCCGACCCGGTCGGCGGACCTACTGTCGGGGTCGGCCGGGCCGCGCCGGATGAGGGGTTCAACGGCATCCACGCCCAGGTGCACGTCACCGTGCCGGTGCTGACCCTGCTCGGGGTCGATGACGCCCCGGCCGAACTCGAAGGCTATGGGCCCATCGCACCCGAGCTCGCCCGCCAGCTGGCCGCCCATGCCCCGTCCTTCACCCGGCTGCTGACCCATCCCGAGACCGGGGCGGTGCTCAGCGTCGGCCGCGACTCCTACGCCGTTCCGGCGGACCTGAAGAAGTGGCTGCGGGTTCGGGACAGAACCTGCCGGCATCCGGGCTGCAACCGTTCGGCCGCCGGCACCGAACTCGACCACACCGTGCCCTGGTCCCGGGGCGGCACCACCGCCCACAACAACCTCGCCCACCTGTGCCGCAAACACCACATGCTCAAGAGCGAGGGCCTGTGGCACTACCAACAACCGCAGCCCGGAGTGATCACCGCGACCTCCCTGGCCGGACGAAAATACCGGACCCTGCCCGAACCGGTCCCCGGCTAGGTGTACCCGCTCGCTAGGTGGACCTGGCGGTCGGGTCGCCTCTCAGGGTGCGCACTGGTTCAACCGCCTCACTGGACCGAAGGAGATCGTTGGGGCGCGCCTTTTCCGCTTTGGGGGGCGTGCTTGATGCCGTTGCTGGCCTCGGACCCGGGCATTGATGGGTACACCCACGAAATCCAAGCGCAAGATCCGGCAACAAGAAGGCCCCGGTCAGATTACTCTGACCGGGGCCTTCCACTGTGCGCGGAGGGGGACTTGAACCCCCACCCTCAATAAGAGGACTAGCACCTCAAGCTAGCGCGTCTGCCATTCCGCCACCCGCGCGGGTGGGCTTTTTCCGGTTCAAAACCTTCGAAAGCGGCGAAAAAAACTCTAACACGACATCGGCCCAGAAGTTGAATCGAGGGATCGGCGGAGCCTCCCGAGCCCGATTTTCCGGGGATTTTGAGCACCGCAGCGCGGCGGCCCGGTTCAGGTTGGCCCAGCACACCGGGCACCTCGGTAGGCTGGGGAGCAACCTGCACCGAGGAGGACCCAGCGATGGCCATCACGCCCGAAGACGAAGTCGTACGCATCTGCCAGGAGCTCATCCGGATCGACACCTCGAACTTCGGCGACAACGCCGGACCGGGGGAGAGGGCGGCCGCCGAATACACGGCGGGCCTGATCGAAGAGGTGGGTCTGGCCACGGAGATCTTCGAAGCCGCACCCGGGCGCGCCTCGGTGCTTGCCCGCATGGAGGGAACCGACTCCTCGCTGCCGGCCCTCGTTGTCCATGGGCACCTCGACGTCGTCCCCGCCCAAAAGGAGGACTGGAGCGTCGACCCCTTCAGCGGCGAGGAGCGCGACGGGCTCATCTGGGGCCGGGGAGCCGTGGACATGAAGGACATGGACGCCATGATCCTCTCGGTGCTCCGCCACCTCCAGCGCAGCGGGACCCGCCCCCGCCGGGACATCATCTTCGGCTTCTTCGCCGACGAGGAAGCCGGCGGAAACTACGGCGCGTCCTGGCTGGTGGACAACAAGCCCGGCGTGTTCGACGGCGCGAGGGAGGCGATCTCTGAGGTCGGCGGGTTCTCCGCCACCATCGGCGGGCAGCGCACCTACCTCCTGCAGACGGCGGAGAAGGGAATCTCATGGCTGCGCCTGCTGGCGCACGGCCGTGCGGGGCACGGCTCCCAGATCAACACCGACAACGCGGTGACGCGGCTGGCGCGTGCCGTCACCCGTATCGGGGACTACGACTGGCCGATCGAACTGACCCCCACCACGCGCCAGTTCCTGGACGGCGTCACCGAGCTCACCGGCGTCGAGTTCGACCCGGACAACCCCGAAGTGCTGCTCGCCGAGCTCGGTACGGTGGCGCGCTTCGTGGGGGCCACCCTGCAGAACACGGCGAATCCGACGATGCTCAAGAGCGGCTACAAGCACAATGTCATCCCCGGCACCGCCGAGGCCCTCATCGATGTCCGCACCCTTCCCGGCCAGCAGGAAAAGGTCCTCGAGATCGTCAAGGAGCTCGCAGGTGCCGGGGTGGAGGTCTCCTACGCGCATCAGGACGTCTCCCTTGAGGTCCCCTTTGCCGGGAACCTCGTTGATTCGATGATCGACGCCCTGCACGGCGAAGACCCTGGCGCGAAGGTGCTGCCCTACACCCTTTCGGGCGGCACCGACAATAAGTCGCTGAGCCGCCTGGGCATCACCGGATACGGCTTCGCGCCCCTGCGGCTGCCGGACGACCTCGACTTCACCGGCATGTTCCACGGCGTCGACGAACGCGTCCCGACCGACTCGCTGCGCTTCGGCACCCGGGTGCTGAACCGTCTGCTCACCACCTACTAGGGCGTCCGTGGAACCCGCCGAGGAGCTGCTGCCCGCCGCCCTCCTGGAACGCTTCCGGGAGCGCGCCCCGCGGTACGACGCCGACAATGCCTTCTTCACCGAGGACCTCGCCGACCTCCAAGCGGCCGGATACCTGCGGCTGTTCTGCGCCCGGGACGACGGGGGCTCCGGGGCGGGAATCCGCCAGGCCGCCGCCGCACAGCGGCGCCTCGCCGCGGCAGCCCCGGCAACGGCCCTGGGCATCAACATGCACCTCGTGTGGACCGCCGTGGCCGCGCTCCTGAGGGACCGCGGAGACGACTCGCTCGGTTTCATCCTCACCGAGGCCACTGCGGGCGAAATCTTCGCCTTCGGACTCTCCGAACCCGGCAACGACGCCGTCCTCTTCGACTCCACCACCACGGTCGAGCGGGGACCGGACGGATCCGTGACCTTCACCGGGACGAAGATCTTCACCAGCCTGTCCCCGGTGTGGACGCGCCTCGGCGTGTTCGGCAAGGCTCCCCAGCAGGGGACCGGAGGTGAGGGCGAACTGATCCACGCCTTCGTTCCACGGGGCACGGCGGGGGTCTCGATCATCGAGGACTGGAATCCCCTCGGCATGCGGGCGAGTCAGTCGAACACCACCCGCCTCGACGGGGTGCAGGTGCCCGCCGCCGGAATCTTCCGCAGGCTCCCGGTGGGCCCGAACGCCGATCCGTTCATCTTTGCGGTCTTCGCCGCCTTCGAGACCCTGATCTCGGCCGTCTACGCCGGCATCGCCGACCGCGCCCTGCAGCTGTCGGTCGAGGCGGCACACCGCCGCACGTCGAGGGTGCGCGGCACGAGCGCGGCGCAGGACCCTGTGCAGCGCCGGCGCATCGCCGCCGCCGCGATGCGGCTGGAGGCCCTCGACGCCCAACTGAGGGCCGTGACGGCGGATCTGGATGCGGGAACCGACCATGGGCCGTTCTGGTTCGCGAAGCTCGTGGGCCTGAAGACCGCCGCCGCCGAGACAGCGCGCGCCCTCACCGAAACCGGGCTGCAGGTCTCGGGAGGTTCGGGGTATGCGGCCTCCAGCGAGATCGCCCGGCTGCACCGGGACGCCCTGGCCGGGCAGTTCCACCCCTCGAACGAGGACTCGGCCCACAACACGGTGGCCACGGCGTGGCTGGGTCCACTGGAGGACTAGGCGGTACGCTCCACGCGCAGTACTTTGCGCCGCAGCCAGTAGCGGCGGCCCCCGCCCAGATAGATGCAACTGCGCTCAAGTTCCCACTTGCCGTATTCGGCGTGTTCCGTGAGGACCTTCCTGGCCGCACCCACCGGCTCACCGGCGTTGACGGTGAGAACCAGGTACTCGTATTGGCGGCCGAAATCCCGTTTGCGGACGGCGGTTGAGTTCAGAAATTGCTCTCTCATATTCCTCCAATTTCGACCACTTTACCGATAACGTCTAACTCATGAGCATAGATCCGCGTGTCGCGCTCCAGGCCCTTGTCACCGCGCTCGAAGAGCACCTTGCGGCATCCGCCACGCGCAGGATGGACGACGATCCCGCCGTCGAAGCCGCCTATCTCGCCATCGCGGATGCTTTCGAGGTCTATGAGGAAGCCCTCTACGACGCCCACGGAGAGGTCACCCCGCTGGAGATCTACGAGGAGTCGGACGAGGACGCCGACCTCGACGACGAGGACCTCGACGACGTGGAGGACGGCGCAGGCCTCGAAGCGGACGACGTCAACGCCACCCGGGAGTAGGGACCGACCCAGGCTACAAGGCCGTTCGCTGCCGGCCACGGCGTTGGCAGCCTGCCGTCGGCGACACCAGCCGCCGGCCTCTAACCCGTCGGCGACACCAGCCGCCGCCGCCCAGACCGCCGGTCCCTGAACCGCCGGCACCACACCCGTGGGGCCGGACGCCTTGAAGCATCGCCACCCATTGCCGTCCGGCACGTTCGCGGGCACTATCGGGGCATGACCAAATACCTCGTCTCCTTTCCCAGCCACGCCATGGTGCTCACCGAGGAGGAGTTCCCCACCGTCGTCGCGGACTCGCACGCCGTGATCGAGGAGGCGAAGGCCGCCGGCGTCTACGTCTTCGGCGGCGGGATCCAGGAGGAGGTCGCTCCCGTGCTGGTCTCCGCCGACGGATCGGTGGACACCCGGATTTATCCGGGCAGCAACCTCACAGGCGGGTTCACCGTGCTCGAGCTGCCGACGCGCGGGGATGCGGTCGAGTGGGCGGGGAAGATCGCGGCTGCCTGCCGATGCTCCCAGGAGCTCCGCGAATTCGGGTACGACCCGGCGAGCTAGAAGGCCAGGGCCGCCGACACCTCGTCGAGGGCCTCGGCGATCTGGCCGGCGATCGGCTCGGGCGTCGTCTGCAGGATCTCCTTGAGCTGATGCGGAGTCCGGGCGCCCACGACGGCGGCGGCGACTGCCGGGCGGCCCAGCAGCCACCGCAGGGCAAGGTCGTGCGGCTGCAGGTCGAGTCCCCTCGAGGCGGTGCAGAGGGCGTCCACGACACGCAGGGGCCGTCCTTCGAGGTAGGTCTCCACGTACGGGGCCCACAGATCCGAAGCGAGGCGTGAGTCGGCAGGGGTGGCGGTCCGGTACTTGCCGGTCAGGACTCCCCGCCCGAGGGGTGCCCAGGCGAGCACGCCCGCGCCCATGGCGGCCGCGGCGGGAACCGCTCCGCGCTCGGCCCCCCGGTTCAGCAGCGAATATTCGATTTCATTGGCGACGAGCGGAAAGCCCGCGGTCGCGGCGGCCCGCGCGAATTCCCAGCCGGCGTAATTCGACACGCCGACATAGCGTGCCCGGCCCGAGGTGTAGGCCACCTCGAGCGCACTGAGGGTCTCCGACAGGGGAACCAGCGGATCCGGGCCCGGCGCAAGCCACAGGTCGACGTGGTCGGTGCCCAGCCGGGACAACGACGCATCGAGTGAGTCGAGCAGTCCCCGCCGGGACCCATCCAAGCGGTGGGTTCCGGCGCGCACGGCGCCCGCCTGGACGGCCAGCACCAGTTCGGACCGGGCCACCGTGTCGCCGATGAATCCGCCCAGCATCGCTTCGGCGCGCCCCTCCCCGTACCGTCCGGCGGTCTCCACCAGGGTGCCGCCGGCGTCGGCGAAAATGCGGAGCTGCTCGCGCGCTGCCTCGTCATCGACGTCCTGCCCCCAGGTCATTGTGCCAAGCCCCAGTACCGACACGGCAAGGCCGCTCGTCCCCACGTTTCGCCGTTGCATAGGGCCAGCCTAGAGCCTCGCGGTCAAAGATTGCTCTAGGGTCTTAACATGTGAATTGGATCGAAGCTGCCATCCTGGGCCTTATTCAGGGACTGACGGAGTTCCTGCCCATCTCCTCGAGCGCACACCTCCGCATCGCCGGCGAGTTGCTGCCCAACGCCCAGGACCCGGGGGCGGCCTTCACCGCCATCACGCAGCTCGGCACCGAAACGGCGGTTGTCGTGTTCTTCTGGCGCGACATCGTCCGCATCATCCGCGCCTGGTTCGGCTCGCTCCGGGGGAAGGTTAGCCGCCAGGACCCCGACGCGCGGATGGGGTGGCTGGTCATCCTGGGCAGCCTCCCGATCGTGGTTCTCGGCCTGCTGTTCCAGGACCAGATCGAATCGACCTTCCGCAGCATGTGGCTCGTGGCCACGATGCTCGTCGTCTTCGGCCTGTTCCTGGCTGTTGCCGACGCGGTGGGCAGGCAGGGCCGCACCCTGGACCGGCTCACCTACCGCCACGGCATCCTTTACGGGTTCGCCCAGGCCCTCGCCCTCATCCCCGGCGTGTCCCGCTCCGGCGGCACCATCACCGCCGGCCTGCTGATGGGTTACACCAGGGAGGCCGCCGCCCGGTACTCCTTCCTGCTGGCCATCCCTGCGGTGTTCGGCAGCGGGATCTTCCAGCTCGTGAAGAGCCTGGACACCGCCGGGCCCTACGGCGCCGGCGAGACGGCCGTGGCAACCGTCATCGCCTTCGTCGTCGGCTTCGCCATCATCGGCTGGTTCCTGAAATTCGTCTCCACCCGCAGCTACAGCGTGTTCGTGTGGTACCGCATCCTGCTCGGCATGGCCCTGTATGTGCTGCTGGGCTTCGGTGTGATCAGCGCCTAAGCCCCCGGCACCCCGCACCGGCCCGAAGGGGCCCGCCAAGACCGTAAGGTAGAAGGTGTGATTGCGTGGAACTCCAGCCCTGTCCCGACCCTCCCCGGCCGCCAGTCCGGCGTCGCACTGTACGACACGCCGCAGGGCCGGGTCGTCGAACTAGCCGCGGAGGAGGACCCGAGCCTCTACGTCTGCGGCATCACCCCGTATGACGCAACCCACCTCGGGCATGCGGCGACCTATGTCGCCTTCGACCTGCTCAACCGCACCTGGCGCGACACCGGCGCGCGCGTCCACTACGTCCAGAACGTCACCGACATCGACGACCCGCTCCTTGAGCGGGCCGCAGCCACCGGCGTCGACTGGCAGCAGCTCGCCGCCGACCAGATCGACCTCTTCCGCACCGACATGGAGGCCCTGAACGTCCTCCCGCCCGATTCCTACGTCGGCGCCGTCGAATCGATCGAGTGGATCGTCCCGGTCATCGAGTCGCTGCTGGCGGATGGCCTGGCCTACCGCGTGCCCGGAACGGGCGGCGAACCGGACGGCGACGTCTACTTCTCGGTCGAGGCCGCTTCCGCCTCGGCACCCACCGAACCGTCCCGCTGGGCCCTCGGGCTCGTCTCGCGCCTTCCCGAGGAAGAAATGATCGAACTCTTCGCCGAGCGCGGCGGCGATCCGGACCGCCCTGGAAAGAAGCACCGGCTCGACCCGCTGCTGTGGCGGGTCGCCCGCGAGGGTGAACCGCGCTGGGACGGCGCGTCCCTCGGTGAGGGACGCCCGGGCTGGCACATCGAATGTTCGGTCATCGCCCAGCGCTTCCTGCCCTCACCCCTCACGGTGCAGGGCGGCGGCAGCGACCTGGTATTCCCGCACCACGAGATGAGCGCCGGCCATGCGATGGCCGGCAGCGGCACCGACCTGGCCCGGCACTACGCCCACGCCGGGATGGTCGGGTTCGAGGGCGAGAAGATGAGCAAGTCCAAGGGCAACCTTGTCCTCGTCTCCACCCTCCGCAGGGAAGGGGTGGAGCCGGCGGCGATCCGGCTGGCCATCCTCAACCACCACTACCGCAGCAACTGGTCCTGGACCGGCGAGGTCCTCGCCCGGGCGACGGCCCAGCTGGAGGCGTGGCGTGCCGCGCTGCCGCACGCGGACGCCGAATCGGTTGCCGCCCTGCGGTCCGAGATCCGCGCCGCACTGGCCCGGGACCTGGACGCCCCCGCCGCGGTCGCCGCCGTGGACCGCTGGGCCGAGGCGTCGGCCGGGCGCGGGGGCACCCCTGAGGGCGCCGCGCAGGTTACGGCCGTCTTGGACGCGCTGCTGGGCATCCGCCTCTGAGCCGTCCGCCCGCAGGGAGGTGACGAACCTGCCCGGCCTGACCGGGGAGGTTCGCCGGGTACCGCAGGGGGTGCCCGGCGCCGGGGTTACTGCTCGCGCCGGCGCTTCTTGAGGTACCGCTCGAACTCGCGGGCGATCGACTCACCGCTGGCCTCGGGCAGGTCCACGGTGTCCTTGGCTTCCTCGAGCTGGCGCACATAGGCGGCCACCTCGGGATCCTCCGTGGCCAGTTCGTCGACGCCGCGCTCCCACGCCTCCGACTCCTCGCTGAGCAGCTGCGTCTCAAGGCTGACCTGGAGCAGCTCCTCGAGCCGGTTCAGCAGCGCCAGCTGCGCCTTCGGGGAGGGGGACTGGCCCACATAGTGGGGCACGGCCGCCCAGAGGGACAGGGTGGGGATGTCGGCGAGGAGCCCCACCTCGGCGAGCACCCCGACGATGCCGATGGGACCCTCGTAGGTTGACGGTTCGACGTCGAGGCTGTCGCGCACGAGGTCGTCGTCGGAGGTCACTGTGACGGGGATCGGACGCGAATGGGGCACGTCCGCCAGCAGCGCCCCGACGAGGACCATGCAGTCCACCTTGAGTTCCTTCGCTGAGGCGACAAGCTCCGCGGTGTAGGCCCGCCACTTGTAGGACGGCTCGACGCCGTGCACGAGGATCAGGTCGATGTTCGAATTCGGAACGGAGGCCTTGCTGATCTTCGTCGTGGGCCACTTGATCCGCCGCTGGCCCGCCGCGTTCCGTTTGATCAGGGGGCGGGTGAACTGGAAGTCGTAGAACTCATCGGCGTCGATCGTCGAGATCTTTTCACTGCCCAGGTAACGCCCGACGAACCGGAGCGCATCACTCGCCGCCTCGCCGGCGTCGTTCCAGCCCTCGAAGGCAGCGAGCATGATGGTGACCCGCCGGTCCGGATCCGAGGCGTCCCGGAAGAGGTCGCGGACACCGCGCGGCTGGCTGTCGTCGAAGGAGTTCACTTCTTCACCCTAAACCTGACCCCGCGGCCCTGTCAGTCACCGGTGGGGCGCTTCGCGTAAAGCGGAGGCGGCCGGGAGCCGCGCCGGGCCACCGTAGACTTGGACCATGGCAACCCGCGCTCTCCGTACCCCGTCCAGCACGAAATCGGCAGGGGCCAGCCTCTCCGGTGACGGAGTTCAGGCGGTCCTGTGGGACATGGACGGCACGATCGTGGACACCGAGCCCTACTGGATCGAAGCCGAAACCCAGCTGGTGAAGGACCACGGCGGATCCTGGTCCGATGGCCAGGCGAGTGCCCTGGTCGGGCAGGCGCTGACGTTTTCGGCCCGGCTGCTGCAGGACGCCGGGGTGCGCCTCACCGAGCGGGAGATCATCGACCGCCTCATCGCCGAGGTGGTTGCGAAGGTTCGCATCGAGGTGCCGTGGCGTCCCGGCGCCCGGGAGCTCCTTGAGGAGCTTCGGACGGCAGGGATTCCCTGCGCCATGGTGACCATGTCGGAACGCCTCCTGGCCTCGGAGATCGCGGCCCAGCTGCCCGAGGGGACCTTCGAGTTCCTCGTCACCGGAGACATGGTGGAACGCGGGAAGCCCGACCCCGAGGCCTACCGCACCGCCTTCGACCGGCTCGCCCAGGACCGCCCCGGCCTCTCCGCGGCGCGCGTGGTCGCCATCGAGGACTCGCTGCCCGGGGTGACCTCGGCGATTGCCGCCGGCGTGGTGACCCTCGCCGTTCCCCACTTCGTCCCCCTGCCCGCCGACCCCGCCCGGACCGACTGGACAACCCTTCAGGACAGGACCGTCGAGGACCTGAACGGCGTGGTGCGGGACGCTGCCGCACGGCGCGGCCCGGAGCGATGAGCGGACCGGCCGCCGTCCCTGGCACCGGTCCCCGCGAACGCCGGCTGGGAGTCTCCCTGGGCCGGATCGCGGGCATTCCGGTCATCCTCACCTGGCCCTGGTTCCTGGTGACGGCGATCATCGCCGTCTTCTTCGGGCCGAGGGTCGAAGCAAACTTCCCCGGCATCGGGATCGGCGCGTACGCCGTCGCTCTTGGCTATGCCCTGCTCCTTGCGTTGTCCGTGCTCATCCACGAATTCGCCCACGCGCTCTCGGCACGCGCCTTCGGCTGGCCCACCCGCCGCATCGTGCTCAACCTCTGGGGCGGCCACACCCAGTTCGACTCCTTCAGCTCCACCCCGGGCCGGTCCCTCGCCGTCGCCCTGGCCGGGCCCGCATCGAACTTCCTCCTGGCGCTGCTGAGCTGGGGGATCATCCTCGCCTCGGAGCCCGGCACCGTCGTCGACCTCCTCGCGAATACGCTCTTCTGGGCCAACCTGATCCTCGCCGTGTTCAACGTGCTCCCCGGGCTGCCCCTCGATGGGGGCAGGATCGTCGAGTCCGCCGTCTGGAAGGCCACCGGAAGCCAGGACCGCGGCACCATCGCGGCGGGCTGGGCGGGACGGATCATCGTGCTGCTGTTCATCGGCCTGGTGCTCGGGTTGCCGCTGGCCTCCGGCCGTGCCCCCCAGATCACCGCCGTGGTCATCAGCGTCCTGGTCGCCTCCTTCATGTGGTCCGGCGCCGGCGAGGCGATCCGGGCAGGACGGGTCCGGCTTCGGATCCCCGGCCTGACCGCCGGCCGACTCAAGCAGCCCGCCGTCGGCCTGCCGGCCGGCAGCACCGTGCACGACCTCCGCCAGCTGGCCGCCGGGCAGCCCGAGCTCGCCGTGGTGCTCCTTGACCCCGACGGGCGGCCGCAGTTCGTCGTCGACTTCGGCGCCCTCGCCGATGTTCCCGACGAGGCCGCCGCAACGACCCGGGCCAGCACCGCGGTCCGGCCCCTCGCCTCGACGGCCGGCGTCGCCGAGACCGCCGCCGGGCAGGAGCTGCTGAACCTCCTGGGTTCATCGGACGGCTTCGAATACCCCGTCACCGACGCCCACGGCACCGTGACCGGGGTCCTCCACCGGCTGGCCGTCATCGACGCCCTCACCGGCAAACGCACCCCCGACCCCGCCTGAAACCCGGCCCTCCGCCGCCTTCACCAACCAAAGGATTCCCTGAATGAACAACCCCGCGTCCAGCCCTGCCGAGAACCAGCCGCACGGCGCAGCGAGCAGACGGGGCCCCTTCCGGCCGGGCGAGAGGGTGCAGCTCACGGATGAGAAGGGCCGCATGAACACTGTTACCCTCACCCCCGGCGGCGCGTTCCACACGCACAAGGGGTTCCTGCTGCACGACACCATCATCGGCCAGCCCGAGGGCACTGTGCTGCCCAACACCACGGGCCAGCTGTACCAGACGCTGCGGCCCCTGCTGTCGGACTTCGTGCTCTCCATGCCGCGCGGGGCGGCGGTGGTCTACCCCAAGGACGCCGCGCAGATCGTCACCATGGGCGACATCTTCCCGGGCGCCCGCGTCGTGGAGGCCGGTGTCGGTTCCGGGGCGCTCTCCATCTCGCTGCTGCGCGCCGTGGGCGACTCCGGATACCTCCACTCCTTCGAGCGCCGGCCGGAGTTCGCGGAGATCGCCAAAGGCAACGTGGAAACGATCTTCGGGGGCCCACACCCGGCCTGGCGGGTCTCCCTGGGCGACTTCCAGGAGCAGGTGCTCGTGGAGGAGGAGCCCGGAAGCGTTGACCGGGTGGTGCTTGACATGCTCGCGCCGTGGGAGTGCCTCGACGCGGTCGCCACGGTCCTGGCCCCGGGCGGCGTCTGGATCAACTATGTGGCGACGGTGACCCAGCTCTCCCGCACCGCGGAGGCCATCCGCGCCGACGGCCGCTTCACCGAGCCGGAGGCATGGGAGTCAATGGTGCGCGGCTGGCACCTCGAAGGGCTCGCCGTCCGGCCCGACCACCGCATGGTGGCCCACACCGGCTTCCTGCTCACCGCCCGGCGCCTGGCCGACGGTGCCACCGGCCTCGTGCAGAAGCGGCGGCCGTCCAAGACGGACTTCAGCGAGGAAGACCTCAACGCCTGGACCCCGCAGGCCGTGGGGGAGCGGGAGGTTTCCGACAAGAGGCTGCGCCGGGTGGCGCGGGACGCCGCCTCCACGATCCAGCGCGGGGCACTCCCACCCGAGGAGGCGCAGGCCCGGCGGGACGCCGAAAGGCTCGCCGAAGGGGACGCCGGGCCCGCCGTATAGGGGGTTCGAGCGCCCGCCACAATTAGGCAACTATGCGGGCTTTTGCCGCCGCTCCTGCGCTATGGTCGATCTATAGTTCCATGCCGAGTGAAGGTGGCGACACGATATGTCGGACTCTGAAGACTACGCTTCCCATCCGGACCGGACCGGCCAGCACCAGCCCGCTGGAGCAGGAGAGAACTCAGTTGTTCAGCGTCAGCTCAACGTGCTGCGGGACAAGCTGCGTTACGTCGACAGGCAGTTGGCGACGGCCACGCAGAACAATTCCCGCCTCGTCGGCGCGCTGGAGGCGGCGCGGACCGAGATCGTGCGGCTGAAGGCCGCCCTCGAGAAGGAGGGCGCCGCGCCCTTCAGCTTCGCCACGGTGATCCAGGTGAACGTCCAGCAGCCCGCCGAGCCGGGTACCACCACGCAGGCCACGGTGCAGGACACCGCCGACATCCTGCAGTCCGGCCGGAAGCTTCGGGTGACGGTGAGCCCGCTGATCAACGTGCGCCAGCTCTCCCCGGGCCAGGAGGTGCTCCTCAACGAGTCCCTGACCATCGTCGCCGCCCTCGGCTACGAGCGGGCCGGGGAGATCGTCACGGTGAAGGAGCTCCTCGGCAAGGACCGCGCGCTCGTCGTGGGCCGCACCGACGACGAGCGGGTCATCCGGTTGAGCGGGCCGCTGCAGTCCCAGCGCATCCGCGTCGGCGACGCCGTCGCGGTGGACACCAAGTCCGGCTTCGGGCTGGAAAAGGTGGCCCGCAGCGAGGTTGAGAACCTCGTGCTGGAGGAGGTTCCGGACATCGGCTACGAGGACATCGGCGGGCTGGGGCCGCAGATCGAGCAGATCCGCGACGCCGTGGAACTTCCCTTCCTCCACCCGGACCTGTACCGCGAACACGGGCTGAAGCCGCCCAAGGGCATCCTGCTGTACGGCCCTCCGGGCTGCGGTAAGACGCTGATCGCCAAGGCGGTGGCGAGCTCGCTTGCCGCCCGCGCCGCCGAACGCGCCGGCACCGAGCAGGTCCGCAGCTACTTCCTCAACATCAAGGGGCCCGAGCTGCTTGACAAGTATGTGGGCGAGACCGAACGCCACATCCGGCTGATCTTCGCCCGGGCGCGGGAGAAGGCCTCGGACGGCAGCCCCGTCGTGGTGTTCTTCGACGAGATGGACTCCCTGTTCCGGACCCGCGGCACCGGGGTGTCCTCCGACGTCGAAACCACTATCGTGCCGCAGCTGCTCAGTGAGATCGACGGTGTGGAGAAGCTCGAGAACGTCATCGTGATCGGCGCCTCGAACCGGGAGGACATGATCGATCCGGCGATCCTCCGGCCGGGCCGGCTCGATGTCAAGATCAAGATCCACCGCCCGGACGCCGAGGGCGCCGCCGAGATTTTCGCGAAATACATCACCGAGGACCTGCCCCTGCATGCCGACGACCTGGCCGAACACGGCGGCAACGCCGCGGTGACGGTCCAGGAGATGATCCGGCGCACCGTCGAGAAGATGTACTCCACCGAGAAGTCGAATGAGTACCTCGAGGTGACCTACGCCAACGGCGACACCGAGATGCTGTACTTCAAGGACTTCAACTCGGGGGCGGTCATCCAGAACGTCGTGGACCGGGCCAAGAAATACGCGATCAAGGACCTGCTGCTCGAAGGCAGCAAGGGCCTGCGGATCGAACATTTCATGCGTGCGGTCGTCGACGAATTCCGCGAGCATGAGGACATGCCCAACACCACGAATCCCGATGACTGGGCCCGGATCTCGGGCAAGAAGGGGGAGCGGATCACCTACATCCGCACCATCGTCCAGGGCAAGGCCGGCCAGGAACCGGGCAAGGCCATCGAGACGGCGGCAAACACCGGCCAGTATCTATGATTCCAACCGGAGGGCTGGACCGGGTGGACACGCCCGGCCCGGAGCAGTCGGGCCCGGTGTCGGTCCACCGGGTCATGGGGACCGAGACCGAATACGGGATCATCGCGCCGGGGCTTCCCGCCGCGAACCCCACGATGCTCTCCTCCCAGGTCGTCAACGCCTACGCGGCGACGCTGCGGGAAGGGCTGGGCAACCTGGCGGGCACGCGATGGGACTACACCGACGAAGCCCCGCTGACCGATGCCCGCGGCTGGCTCGTTGAGCGGGGCTCCGCCCACCCCTCCCAGCTCACGGACGAACCTCCCGTGCTCACCGCGGAACAGGTGGCGCTGGCCGACGGCAACGACCCGCAGGATACGGCCGTGCTCATGAACCTGGTGCTCAACAACGGCGCCCGGCTGTACGTCGACCACGCGCACCCCGAGTATTCGAGCCCGGAGGTCACCAACCCCCTCGACGCCGTCCTCTGGGACCGCGCGGGGGACCGGGTGGCGCTGGCGGCCATGGAACGCATCGCCGCCACCCCCGGCTTCTCGCCCGTTCACCTCTATAAGAACAACACCGACAACAAGGGCGTCTCCTACGGTTCGCACGAGAACTACCTGGTGCCGCGCAGCGTTCCGTTCGGCAGCCTGGCCGCGGCCCTCATTCCCTTCTTCGTCTCCCGGCAGGTGCTGTGCGGGGCCGGCCGGGTGGGGCTGGGCGCCACGCATCAGCGCCCCGGCTTCCAGGTCAGCCAGCGGGCCGATTTCTTCGAGAACGAGATCGGGCTCGAGACGACGGTGCGCCGGCCCATCATCAACACCCGCGACGAGCCCCACGCCGTGGCGGAGAAGTACCGCAGGCTCCATGTGATCATCGGGGACGCGAACCTCAATGAGGTGTCGAACTACCTGAAACTTGGAACCACCGCGCTCGTGCTTTCCCTGATCGAGCAGGGCCGGTGCCCGGTGCCCGAACTGGCGGAGCCGGTGCGCGCCCTCCAGGACATCAGCCACGACCCGTCGCTGAGGACCACGGTGCGGCTTGCCGACGGCAGGCAGGTCACGGCGCTGGACCTCCAGGAGATCTACCACGCCGCGGCCGCCGGGGCGTGCGCCGGCGGAGCCGATGCCCAGACCCAGGACGTCCTGGACCGGTGGGGGTCCCTCATCGGGGTGCTCCGGCGGAACCCGATGGAGGCCGCCGCCTCCATCGACTGGGTTGCCAAGCTGAAGATCCTGCAGGCCTACCGTGACCGCGACTCGGTCGGCTGGGACAACCACCGGCTCGCCCTGGTGGACCTCCAGTACGCCGACCTGCGCCCCAGCAAGGGGATCTACCACCGGCTGGCCCAGCGCGGGGAGGTCGAGCTCCTCGTCACCCCGGCGCAGGTCGAGCGTGCGGTGGGGGAGCCGCCCCGGGACACCCGCGCCTACTTCCGCGGCAAGTGCATCGCGAATTTCCCCGCGGAGGTGGTCGGGGCCAGCTGGGACTCGATCATCTTCGAAATCCCCTCGCAGAACCGCCTCCAGCGGGTGCAGACGCGGGAGCCGCTGCGCGGCACCGCCGTGCTCACCGAACGGCTTTTCGAGGAATCTGCCAACGCCGAAGACTTCCTCGCCCGATTGTTGAGCGGGCCGGAACAGCGCGTGGCACCATAGAAGCAGCAGAACCGAAACCGAAGGGTGCTCATCATGGCAACACAGGATCAGAAGGCCACAGGCACACGCACGGAGGAGCAGGAAGAGGCGCCCACGGAGCCTCCCGCCGCTCCCGCGTCGGCCTCGGATACCGTGGATACCCAGGGCGTGGATGACCTGCTTGACGAAATCGACGGCGTGCTTGAATCGAACGCCGAAGAATTCGTCCGGGGCTTCGTCCAGAAGGGCGGTCAGTAAAGGCAATGATGCCGGAGGAAGCAGCAGCCGCGGTCGCCCGTGCGGCATCGACGTCGTTCTCGGACCATCTGGGGCGCCATCACCCCGACCTGCTCGCTTCGCGCAGCCGCGTTGACTTTCCGCCCCAGGGCGCCGGCCCGGCCCTCGCCCCGCATGCGACGACCATCGTGTCGCTGACCTTCGCCGGCGGGGTGCTGATGGCCGGAGACCGGCGGGCCACCATGGGCAACGTCATCGCCAGCCGGCACATTGAGAAGGTCTTTCCCGCCGACATGTTCTCGGTGCTCGGCATCGCCGGCACGGCCGGTATCGCCCTTGACCTGACCCGGCTCTTCCAGGTCGAGCTCGAGCACTACGAGAAGATCGAAGGCACCCGCATGAGCCTGGACGGAAAGGCGAACCGGCTGGCCGCCATGGTCCGGCAGAACCTGCCCATGGCGCTGCAGGGCCTCGCCGTCGTGCCCTTGTTCGCCGGCTACGACACCAGCCGCCACGAGGGACGGCTCTTCTCCTTCGACGTCACCGGCGGCCGGTACGAGGAGCAGGAGCACCACAGCGTCGGCTCCGGGTCGGCCTTCGCGCGCGGTTCGCTGAAGAAGCTGTGGAAGCCGAACCTCGATGAGGCCTCGGCGGTGCGCGTGGCGGTGGAAGCCCTGTACGACGCCGCGGACGACGATTCGGCCACGGGCGGGCCCGACCTGGTCCGGGAACTGTGGCCCGTGGTCTTCACCGTCAACAGCGCCGGAACGCGACGGATTCCGGACCGGGAACTTGAAACGACGGCGCGGGATGTCATCGCGGGCCGCTCCATCGCAGGACGGGAGGCCTAGGCCATGACCCAGCAGTTCTACGTCTCACCCGAGCAGCTCATGCGGGACCGCGCCGATTTCGCGCGGAAGGGAATCGGCCGCGGCCGCTCGGTCATCGTGCTCAGCTGCCGCGACGGCATCGCGCTGGTCGCCGAGAACCCGTCGCCCTCGCTCCACAAGCTCGGCGAGATCTACGACCGCATCGCCTTCGCCGCCGTCGGGAAGTACAACGAGTTCGAAAGCCTGCGGCAGGCCGGCATCCGCTACGCCGACGTCCGGGGCTACTCCTACGACCGCGAGGACGTCACCGCCCGGGGTCTCGCCAGCGTGTACGCGCAGAGCCTGGGCGCCGTGTTCACCGCCGAGAGCAAGCCGTTCGAGGTGGAACTCGTCGTGGCCGAGGTGGGGGAGCAGCCCGGCTCGGACCACCTGTACCGCCTCACGTTCGACGGCTCGATCGCCGACGAGAAGGGCTTCGTGGTGATGGGCGGGGCGGCGGAGGCCGTCGTCGATGTGCTGCGCAGCCGCTTCACGGAGGACCTCGACTTCCAGGGGGCCGTCCAGGCCGCCGTGCACTCGCTCCGGCAGGACGGCTCAACGGGTGCCGGGCCGCAGCTTGGGCCGGAATCGCTCGAAGTGGCCGTGCTCGACCGGGATCCCGAGGTGGCCCGCGGGACGCACCGGGCGTTCCGGCGGATCGGCATTCCGGATCTTGTCTCAATGCTCACTCCTCGGGAAAGCCCTGTCTGATGGACCGGCGTATCTTCGGAATCGAAACAGAGTTCGGCATCTCCTACTCGGGGCCCAACTCGAGGCCGCTCTCGCCCGAGGAGGTGGCACGCTATCTGTTCCGGAAGGTCGTCAGCTGGGGGCGCTCCTCCAATGTGTTCCTCACCAACGGTTCACGGCTCTATCTCGACGTCGGTTCCCACCCGGAGTACGCGACCGCCGAGTGCGACGACCTGGCGCAGCTGATCGCCCAGGACCGCGCCGGTGAACTGATCCTCGAGGACCTCGTCGTTGAGGCCCAGCGCAAGCTCGGCCAGGAGGGCTACAACGGCAATATCTACCTGTTCAAGAACAACACCGACTCCGCCGGCAACTCCTACGGCAGCCACGAGAACTACCTCATCCCGCGGAAACTCGAATTCGGCCGGCTCGCCGACATCCTGATCCCGTTCCTCGTCACCCGGCAGCTCCTCGTGGGCGCAGGAAAGGTGCTGAAGACGCAGAACGGGTCGCTCTACGCGTTCTCCCAGCGCGCCGACCACCTCTGGGAGGGGATCTCCTCGGCCACCACCCGGTCGCGGCCCATCATCAACACCCGGGACGAACCGCACGCCGACGCCGAGTTCTTCCGGCGCCTCCACATCATCGCCGGGGACTCCAACATGTCCGAGACGACGACCCGCCTCAAGATCGGCTCCGTCGACCTGATCCTGCGCATGGTCGAGGCGGGCGCCCTGATGCGCGACTTCCGCCTCGAGAACCCGATCCGCAGCATCCGCGAAATCTCCCACGATCTCTCCGGCCGGCAGCTCCTGAAGCTCGCCAACGGGCGCTCCATCACCGCCCTTGACATGCAGCGGGAGTACCTGGCCCGGGCCAGCGCCTTCGTCGAAACCCACGGCGCCCACCACGCGCACGTTCCGGCGATCCTGGGCCTGTGGGCACGGACCCTCGACGCCATCGACACCGGGGACACCTCCTCCATCGACAGGGAGGTCGACTGGGCGATCAAGAAGAAGCTGGTCGACCGGTACATGGAACGCAACGGCGTCGACCTCGACTCCGCCCGGGTCTCGCAGCTCGACCTCACCTATCACGACATCTCCCGCAGCCGCGGCCTGTTCTTCCTGCTTCAGGCCCGGGGCGAGGCGCTGAGGGTCGTCGACGACGTCGTCGTCAAGGATGCGGTCGACACGCCGCCGCAGACCACCCGGGCCCGGCTTCGCGGCGAATTCGTGCGGCGCGCCAAGGAGGCCAACCGCGACTACACGGTGGACTGGGTGCACCTGAAACTCAACGACAGGGCCCAGCAGACAATTCTCTGCAAGGACCCCTTCAAGTCCGTCGATGAACGGGTCGAGGCGCTCCTCGAGCACCTCTAGGCACACCGGGGAGCTCAGCGCGCGGCGGACTTGGGGAGAAATCGCCGCCCGGAAACCGTTAGGCTTGGGAGTGCCCCTCCGGATGGGCGCTGCCTGAACTACCGACAACTCCTGCGAAAGAAGTTCTGTGCGACGAGTACTTTTGTTCCTCCTGCCCCTGCTGCTCGTGCTCGCCGGCTGCGGCGGCGCCTCGACCGGCAAGTCGGCGGGCGACGCCGATGTCTTCGAATCGGTCACCGTCAGCGGCGGCAGCGAGAAGAAGGCCCCCAAGGTCGAGTTCGACACGCCCCTCAAGGTGACCGCGCCGGCTGTGAAGACCCTCGTCGAGGGCGAGGGCAAGGCCATCAAGGCCGGCCAGCAGATCACCTTCAACGCGGCCTTCTTCAACGCGGAAGACGGAAGCAAGCTCGGTGACACCTACGAGGCCGGCGAACCGCAGCCGCTGCCCGTCGACGACACGCTCAAGGAGCAGGACGCCGAGCTGTACGAGGTCCTCGTCGGCACCAAGGTCGGAGCCCAAATCGGGTACACCCGCCCGGTGGAGGAGCCTGCCGAAGGCCAGGAGGCCACCCCCCAGCAGATCGTGGTCTTGAAGATCATCTCCGCCAAGGACCCCGCCCCGGAGCCCAAGATCCTCTCCCCGGAGGACGTGAGCAAGCTCGACGAGGACGGCAAGCTTCCCACCTTCAAGTTCGCCAAGGACGGCGCGCCCGAGGTCACCATCCCCGACAACAAGCCCTCCGAGGACCTCGTCGTGAAGGTCCTCAAGGAGGGCGACGGCGAGAAGGTCGCCGAGTCCGACACGATCACCGCCAAGTACAGCGGCTGGCGCTGGGAGGACGGCGAGCAGTTCGACTCCAGCTTCGAGCGGGGCGAGCCCGCCGAGTTCCCGCTGACCGGCGTCATCGAGGGCTGGACCAAGGGCCTGAGCGGCCAGAAGGTCGGCTCGCAGGTGCTGCTGGTCATCCCCGGCGCCTGGGGCTACGGCGACCCCGCCCCCCAGGGACGCCCCTCGGGAACCCTCGTGTTCTTCGTGGAGATCACCGGCAAGACCGCCGCCAAGTAAAAGCCAGCACCACCGAACACCCCCACCCTGCGAAGGAGAACCATGTCATTTGGACAGCGCGAATTCGACCGCTCGAAGCCCGAGATCGACTTCCCGGACCACGGCGCCCCCACCGAACTCGTCATCGAGGACCTCATCGAGGGCAACGGCAAGGCCGCCACGCCCGGGGACACCGTCTCCACCCACTATGTCGGTGTCGCGTTCTCGACCGGAGAGGAATTCGACGCGTCCTGGAACCGCGGCGCCCCGCTGGACTTTAAGGTCGGTGTCGGCCAGGTCATCCAGGGCTGGGACCAGGGCCTGCTCGGCATGAAGGTCGGCGGCCGCCGCCGGCTCGAGATTCCCTCCGACCTCGCCTACGGCGCCCGGGGTGCCGGCTCGGCCATCGGACCGAACGAATCGCTGATCTTCGTCGTCGACCTGCTCGACGTGCGCTGAACCTCCTTCCCCGAAAAGTGCCGCCCCGTGCCCCGCGCGGGGCGGCATTTCCGTTCCCGGTCGTGGGCCGGAACGGGGCTGGTCCGGGGGCCGTTCGCGGGCAGGTAAGGTAACTCCCGTGTCCGCAAAACGAACCGAACGACTCCTGACCCTGGTGATCCTGCTGCTGTCCAGCAAACGCGGTTTCAGCAAGGAGGAACTGTTCGAGGAGATCGAGCTGTACCGGGAGGCGCCCACGGCCGCCGCCCGGGAAAAGCTGTTCGACCGGGACAAGGCGATGCTGCGCGAGCAGGGGATTCCCCTCGAGTCCTTCAGCGAGGACCCCCTCTTCGAGACCGACAACACCGTCCAGCGCTACCGCATCAACGCCGAGGAGTACCAGCTCACAGGCGTGACCTTCACCGCCGAGGAATACACCTTCCTCAGCCTCGCCGCGGGCATGTGGGACCCGGCCTCGCTGGACTCCGCCGCCACCCGTGCCATGCGTAAGCTCAGCCTCCGCACTCCGGGCGCGGAGCCTCCCGCGCCGCTTCCGGTCCAGCCTCGAATCCGCACCAGCGAACCCTACTGGGACGAGGTGTGGCGGGCCATGGCCGCCCGGCGGACCATCACCTTCACCTACCGTGCGGCGAGCACCGGCCGTGAGGAAAAACGCACGGTGCGGCCGTGGGGGATGGGCTCCCGCTTCGGGCACTGGTACCTCGTCGGCTTCGACACCGACCGGCAGGCCGAACGGTTCTTCCGCCTCTCCCGCATGACCTCCCCGCCGGCGCTGCGCGAGGGCGGCTTCGAGCCGCCGGAATCCTTCGACATCAACGCCGCCCTTGCCTCCCTGACCCGCCGCGACGCCGAAGGCACCGCAGAGCTGCTCGTACGGCCGGGCACCTGCAACGTACTGAGGGTGCGCCGGGGCGCCGTCCTGGTCGAACACGGCGAGGAGTGGGACCGCCTGCGCGTCCCGTACACGGGCCTGCCGGCCCTGGCCGCGGAGGTCGCCGGTTTCGGCGCGAATGCCGCCGTCACCGCGCCGGCCGAACTCGGCGCCTCGGTGCGGCACCTGCTCACCGGCGCCCTGGCCGCCGCCCGCGCCACCACCGAGGTGGTGCTTACCGCGGGGCAGGGTACGGCTCCGCGCCGGAAGTCCTCCGCCCAGGACCACCTGCTGCGGCTGCTCGACCTGGTGCCCTACCTGCTGGCCCACCCCGGGGCGGGGCTGCGCGAAACCGCACAGCGGTTCGACGTCTCGGAGGCCCAGCTGACCCGTGACCTCGACCTCCTGTTCGTCAGCGGCCCGCGCCACTACCCGGACGGCCTGATGGACGTGGACGTCGAGGGAGGCAGGATCTACCTGAGCAACGCCCGCAACCTCTCCCAGCCCGTGCGCCTGGCGATGGACGAGGCCTGCACACTCATCGTCGGCCTCCAGGCGCTGCGGGAGCTGCCGGGCATCGCGGCGCATCCGGCCCTCGCCACGGCGCAGGCCAAGCTCACCGCGGCGGCCGGCGACGCCGCACGGATGGGCACGGTGATGGCGACCCGGCTGAGCGAGGACGAGGTGCACCCCCACCTCGAGCTGTTCCAGGAGGCCCTGCGCCGCGGCGTCCAGATCGAAATGTCCTACCTCGTCCCGGCCCGCGACCAGATCACCGACCGGGTCATCGAACCGGTCCGCGCCTTCTCCCAGGACGACCTCTGGTACGTGGAGGCCTGGTGCACCGGCTCGGCAGGCTTCCGGAACTTCCGCCTCGACCGCATCCAGGACGCCCGCCTCACGGACCGTCCCGTCACCCGCGGAGGTGAGGCGGGTCCGGCCGGACCCCCGCCTGCGCCGTCGGCGGGGCTCTACACCCCATCGCCGGACGATCGGAGCGTCGTCCTGGTCCTGAAGGAACCGGCGCGCTGGATCGCGGCCCAGTACAACGCCGTGCGGACCGAGGAACAGGGCGGCGGCACGCTCGCGGCCGAACTGCGTGTCGGGTCGGTGGCCTGGCTCCCCGGGCTGATGGCCGGCCTCGGCGGGGCGGCGGCGGTGGCCGGGCCCGGGGACGTGCGCCGGGAGGTCCTGCGGTGGCTCGAGGCGGCCCTTGCCTCAACGACAACCTAGACTGAAGCCATGTCGTGGTGGATGTGGTTGGTGTTGTGGATCGCGCTCGTAGCCGTCAGCGCGTTGTTCCTGCTCGCGGTGGCCTTCCGGGTCTTCCGGAAGGCGGTGTCGGCACTCAACGAGTTCGAGCAGGCGACGGCGCAGCTCGCTCCTCCTCCGTTGGCCGCCGGCACCGAAGGCGGGAGCCCCGGCGCCGTTCCGGCCGTATTCGCCGATCCCGGCGAGGTGCGCCGGGCCAACCACGAAGCGAAGCTGCTGCGCCGGTGGCGCCGGCGCGAGCGGCGGGTCCACCGCCGCGCGGAGCACCGGCGGCCCCAGCTGCTGGGCGACCTTCCCCACCTGTAGGCCCCGTCCCGGCCGGCGGGACCCCGGGGGAGCGCGGCTCCCCGGGCACGACCGGGCCGATCTATGACCTAAACTGGAGGGGATCTAGGAGAGGAACCTGGCATGAGGCTCGACGGCTGGCAAATCGTCATTATTATCGTGATCGCGATCCTTCTTTTCGGAGCGCCGAAGCTTCCCGGGCTGGCGCGGAGCGCCGGTCAATCGCTGCGCATCTTCAAGTCCGAGGTCAAGCAGATGAAGGACGAGAACAACACCGGCAGCGGCACCGCAGGCACCCCGGTCGAGGGGAACATCGTCGCCTCAGGGCCTGCCTCCGGAACCCAGGGCACGCCCGGCCAGCCGGCCGCCGGCCCGCACACCCCGCCCGGGACGGCCGGTGGATCGAGCCCCGCACCGGGCGGAACGCCGGGCCCCACCCCCTAGGGACCATGGCACGCACTCGAGGGCGCAAGGCCAACCCCGAGGGACGGATGGCGCTCAAGGAACACCTGCGCGAAGCCCGCATCCGGTTGGTCAAGTCGGCGCTGGCGGTGGTCGCCGGCACGGTCGTCGGCTTCTTCATCTACAACCCGGTCCTTGAGGCGCTGGCGGCGCCCATCCAGGAACTGAACGAGCGCGAGGGCCGCAGCGCGGCCCTGAACTTCGACGCAGTCGCCTCCCCGTTCGACCTGCTCATCCAGGTCTCGGTCTTTTTGGGCCTGATCATCTCCAGCCCGGTCTGGCTGTACCAGCTGTGGGCGTTCATCACGCCCGGACTGCACGCCAAGGAGCGGCGCATCTCGCTGTCCTTCATCGCGGTGGCCGTGCCCCTCTTCCTTGCCGGGATCTACCTGGCGTGGCTGGTGCTGCCCAACGCGGTGAGGGTCCTGACCGACTTCACCCCGGGCGGTTTCACCAACATCATCACGGTGTCGGTGTTCATCACCTTCATCCTGCGCCTGATGCTCGCCTTCGGCATCGCCTTCCTGCTGCCCGTGGTGCTGTTCGGCCTGAACCTCGTGGGGCTGATCTCCGGACGGCAGATCCTGAAGGCCTGGCGCATCACGGTCTTCCTCGTCTGCCTCTTCGCCGCCATGGCCGCCCCGGGAGCCGACGCGGTGAGCATGTTCTACCTCGCGGTTCCGATGCTCGTACTGTTCTTCGCCGCCATCGGCCTGTGCCTGCTCAACGACAAGCGCCGCGCCCGGCGCAACGCGGCCCGGGAGGCCGAGGTGGAGGCCGGCGCCGACCGGGCCTCCTCCATCGAGGGACTCTGACACCAGTCGGCGGGACGGCCCCGGGGAGGCACGGAACTGCGCCCCCGGCCCCGCTGTCGGTGCCGCCGCCCGCGCCCGGGAGGCCGGGGCGATGCGTGCCGCGCCCGGGCCCAGCGTTTAGGGTTGAAAGATGAGCACCCCCGCAGAGCGCTACCAGGCGGCCAAGGCCCGCAACCAGATGGCACGGACCCAGCTTTTCGCCTTCGAAAACACGCTCTCGTTCGAACTCGATCCCTTCCAGCGCGATGCCTGCACCTCCCTGGAGGCGGGCAGGGGAGTCCTCGTGGCGGCCCCGACGGGCGCCGGGAAGACCGTGGTGGGGGAGTTCGCTGTGTACCTCGCGCTCCAGCAGGGCCTCAAGGCCTTCTACACCACCCCGATCAAGGCCCTCAGCAACCAGAAGTACTCGGAGCTCGCCGCGGTGCACGGCCCGGACCGGGTGGGCCTGCTCACCGGCGACACGACGATCAACCCCGACGCCGACGTCGTCGTGATGACCACCGAAGTGCTGCGGAACATGCTCTACGCCAACTCGGAGACACTTGACGATCTCGGCTACGTGGTGATGGACGAGGTGCACTACCTCGCCGACCGGTTCCGGGGCGCGGTCTGGGAGGAAGTCATCATCCACCTGCCGACCGAGGTCAAGCTGGTCTCCCTCAGCGCCACGGTCTCCAACGCCGAGGAGTTCGGTGCCTGGCTCGACACCGTCCGCGGTGACACCGACGTCGTGGTCTCCGAGCACCGGCCGGTGCCGCTGTGGCAGCACGTGATGGTCGGCTCGAACCTCCTTGACCTCTTCGCCGGCGACGTGGCCTTCGACGAGGCGGCGCCGTCCGGCCCGGACGGCGGGGCGCGCGACTTCTACGAAGTCAACCCCGAACTGCTCGAACTGGCAAGCAACGAGGTGCGGCTGAACCAGCGTGCCGGATGGGGCTCCGGACGCCGGGGAAGGACGCCTGCGCGCCGCCCGCAGGACACCCTGGTGCGGCGCGCGAACCGCCCCCAGGTCATCACGGCCCTCGACCGCGCCGGCCTCCTGCCGGCGATCACCTTCATCTTCTCCCGCAACGGGTGCGAGGCCGCAGTGACCCAGTGCCTCCACGCCGGGTTGTGGCTGACCACCGAGGACGAGCGCCGGATCATCAGCGAAACCATCGACGAGGCCACCCTGGAGATCCCCCGGGACGACCTCGAGATCCTCGGCTTCTGGACCTGGCGCGAAGGACTCATCCGCGGCTTCTCCGCCCACCACGCCGGCATGCTCCCCACCTTCAAGGAGGTCGTCGAGAAACTGTTTGCCGCCGGACTGGTCAAGGCCGTCTTCGCCACGGAGACCCTCGCCCTGGGCGTCAACATGCCCGCCCGGTCGGTGGTCCTGGAGAAGCTCGACAAGTTCAACGGCGAGGCGCACGTCAATGTCACCGCGGGGGAGTACACCCAGCTCACGGGCCGGGCCGGACGCCGGGGCATCGACGTCGAGGGCCACGCGGTGGTGCTCTGGCAGCCCGGCACCGACCCCGGGGCGGTGGCGGGGCTCGCCTCGCGCCGCACCTACCCGCTGAACTCGAGCTTCCGCCCGACGTACAACATGAGCATCAACCTCATCGCCCAGTTCGGGCAGGAGCGCTCCCGCGAAATCCTCGAGACCTCCTTCGCACAGTTCCAGGCCGACCGCTCCGTTGTGGGCATGGCCAAGCAGCTGCGCAGCCGGGAGGAATCCCTGCGCGGGTACGAGAACTCGATGACCTGCCACCTTGGGGATTTCCGCGAATATGCGAGCCTGCGCCGGGAGCTGACCGACCTTGAGCAGCGTTCCACCCGAGACCGGTCCCGCTCGGCCCGTTCGGCGGCCGAGGCCTCCCTCGAGGCGCTGCGGCCCGGCGACGTCATCGACGTGCCCGGGGGCCGCAGCCAGGGCTATGCCGTGGTGCTCGACAGCGACTCCTCCCGCGAACCGCGTCCCACCGTGCTTACCATCGATACGCAGATCCGCCGGGTGGGCGTCCAGGACCTCGACGGCCCCATCGAAATCCTCTCGCGCATCCGGATCCCCAAGAGCTTCAGCGCCCGCAGCCCGAAGGACCGCCGCGACCTGACCTCCTCCCTCCGCAACGCCCTGCAGGAGAAGCGTCCGCCGCGCCGGGGCGCGGACCGCGGAAACGGGCTGCACTCCTCCACCGCCGCGGCCGAGGAACGCGCCATCACGGAGCTGCGCCGGCGCCTGCGCGCCCACCCGTGCCACGGGTGCAGCGAGCGGGAGCAGCACGCCCGCTGGTCCGAACGCTGGTTGAAGCTGCGCAAGGAGACCGACCGGCTCGCCGGGCAGATCCGGGGCAGGACCAACACCATCGCGAAGACCTTCGACCGGGTGTCCGAGGTGCTGGCCGGCTACGGGTACGTCACACCGGACGCCGCAACCGGCCTGAAGATCACCCCGGCGGGGCAGAAACTGCGCCGCATCTACGGGGAAAAGGACCTCCTCATCGCACTCTCGGTGGAAAACGGGGCCTTCGACGACCTCGACGCGGTGGAACTCGCCGCCGTCGCCTCGGTCCTGGTGTACCAGGCGAAGCGCGAGGAACGCGGCCTGCGCCCGGTGATGCCGAGCTTCGGGCTCGAGGCTTCGGTGGACATCATCATCCGCGAATGGTCCCGCCTTACCGACCGGGAGGAGCAGCACCGCCTCCCGGTGACGGGCGAGCCCGAACTCGGGCTCGTCTGGCCGATGTACAAGTGGGCCCAGGGCCGCTCCCTCCAGACCGCCCTCAGCGGGACCGAACTGGCCGCCGGGGACTTCGTCCGCTGGGCCAAGCAGGTCATCGACCTGCTCGACCAGCTGGCGAAGGTCAGCGACCTGCCCGAAGGCCTGCACGGCCGCTGCGTCAAGGCGATCGCCCTGATCCGCCGCGGCGTGGTCGCGTACTCAAATATCACCGAATAGACCGCACAACCCTCCTACTGAAAGCTCCGTTCCCACTCCATGGATTCCCAGCGCCCTGTCCTGTACCGCAACGGCTCCGTCTACAGCCCCGCCGACCCCTTCGCCACCGCCATGCTCGTCGACGGCGGAACGGTCGCCTGGATCGGCGGTGAGCATGCCGCGGAGAACCTCGGCGGGCCGGGGGTCCGCACCGTCGACCTCGACGGCGCCCTCATCGCGCCCGGGTTCGTCGATTCGCACTTCCACACGACCGAGACCGGCCTGGGATTGACTTCGATCGACCTGTCGGCGTGCACCAGCCTGGCGGACCTGCTGGAACGTGTCCGCGCCGCGGCCGCGGCCCATGAGGGTCCGGTGTTCGGCCACGGCTGGGACGAATCCCGGTGGCCGGAGCGGCGCGCCCCGACGGCCGCCGAGCTCGATGCGGCCTCCGGCGGGCGCCCTGTCTACCTCACCCGGGCGGATGTGCATTCGGCCGTCGTCTCCGGAACCCTGGCGGCGTCCCTCGGTCTGGCGGAGTTCGACGGCTGGAATGACGGCTTCCTGGTGCGCGCCGCCCACACCGCGGCCCGGCTCGCGACCCGCGCCCTGGCACCCACCGACCGCGCCGCCCTGCAGCGCGCAGCCCTGGCCCATGCGGCCTCCCGCGGCATCGTCGCCGTGGTGGAGATGGCCGCGCCGCACATCGCGCCCCGGGAGGACCTCGAAGGACTGCTCGCCCTCGGCGGTGCGGACGCTGGGGCAGCCCTGCCGGAGGTGATCGCCTACTGGGCGGAAGCCGTCACCTCGCCGGAGGACGCGCGGAGCATCCTCGCCTCCTTCGGCGGCCGCGTCGCGGGGCTGGCGGGCGACCTCAATGTCGACGGCTCGATCGGCTCCCGCACCGCCGCACTGCGGCAGCCCTACTCCGACGACCCCGGTAACCGCGGGCACGCCTTCCTCGATGAGTCAGCTGTAGGCGCGCACCTGACCGCCGCCACCGCCGCGGGAGTGCAGGCCGGCTTCCACGTGATCGGCGATGCAGGGCTCGACGTCGTCCTCGCCGGCCTGGGGGAGGCCGAGCGGCAGCTCGGTATCGACGCCGTCCGCCGCTCGCGGCACCGGCTTGAGCACGTCGAGATGGTCGACGACGACGCCATTGCCGCGCTTGTCCACTACGGAGCGACGGTCAGCGCCCAGCCGGCCTTCGACTTCCTCTGGGGGCATGCCGACGGCCTGTACGCGCAGCGCCTGGGCGAGGGACGCCGGGGCGGGATGAACAGGTTCGCCTCGCTGCTGGCGGCCGGCGTGCCGCTCTCGATGGGTTCCGACAGCCCGGTGACCCCGCTTGACCCCTGGGCTTCGGTGCGCGCCTGCATCGAGCACAGCAAGCCCGCCGAGGCGATCTCCGCCCGGGCGGCCTTCATCGCCCACACCCGGGCCGGCTGGAGGGCGGCCGGTGCGGCCAACCCGATGCTGGGGCAGCTCGCGCCGGGCTCGCCGGCCTCCTTCGCGGTGTGGCAGGTCGACGAACTCATGGTCCAGACCCCGGACAGCCGGGTGCAGTCCTGGAGCACCGATCCACGGGCCGGAACCCCGCTGCTGCCCGCCCTGGACACCGAAACCCCGCCGCGCTGCATCGAGACCGTCCACCACGGACGGACCCTCTTCTCCGAGGACGGCGCCTTCGGCTTGTAGTGGCCGCAGGGCCATCAGTCAAGGGGCGTCCACGGTGGGAAAAAGGCCGCCGCCGGACGGGACCCTGACCTGCACAAAGGGACGTTTCCGCAGGTCAGGGGCTCATTGACACCTCATCTCCAGCACGTAAGCTGAATCACTACGGGTTGGAGCAACTCCTCGGGAACTGACCTGGCCGGCCACCGGCGCGACCAACCTCCCGTTCGGCCTCGACCGCCGTACGGGTGAGGACGGTGACGGCATCATCAAGAGCAGGCCCGCACGCCATCAGAGAACAGATCCGGTTCGCCGCTTCTGGTACGAAGGCGGGCGGGCCTGCTCGATGAACCGGCCCTGCGCGGCGCCGCCCCTTCCGGGTCCGCCTTTCCTCGTCGCCTATACTTGACGTTTGACTTGCAGGCACCAGCGGTCCCTGCGTTCCCCCGGAAAGGCCCTCTCGCTTGCGTGTTCTCACCATCATTCCGACCTACAACGAGATCGAATCCCTCCCGCTGACACTGGGACGGCTGCGGAAGGCGGTGCCGGGCACCGACGTGCTGATCGTCGACGACAACAGCCCGGACGGCACGGGAGCATTCGCTGACAGTACCGCCACGACGGACCCGCAGGTGTTCGTCCTGCACCGCACCGGCAAGGAGGGACTGGGCGCGGCCTACATCGCCGGCTTCCGGTGGGGACTCGGGCGTGGCTATGACGTGCTGGTGGAGATGGACGCCGACGGCTCCCACCGGCCCGAGCAGCTGCAGAGCCTCCTCGACGCCGTCGACGGGGCCGACCTCGTGATCGGTTCGCGCTGGGTCCCCGGCGGGAGCGTGGTCAACTGGCCCCGGCGCCGCAAGCTCCTGTCGAGGGCGGGCAGCACCTACTCCCGCCTGATGCTCGGGCTCCCGGTGCGGGACATCACCGCCGGCTTCCGGGCCTTCCGCCGCGGGACGCTGGAGAAGCTTGACCTGTCCTCGGTCGAGTCGATCGGATACGGCTTCCAGGTGGACATGACCTTCCGGGTGGCCCGGCTCGGCCTGAAGATCACCGAGGTCCCCATCACCTTCGTGGAGCGGGAGCTGGGGGCCTCGAAGATGCACGGCGGCATCGTGGTGGAAGCCATCGTCAATGTCACGCGGTGGGGCCTGGCGGCAAGGTGGCGGAAGCTGACCAGCCGCGGCCGCTGACCGGCGCCGGGCACAAAAATGCCGGTGACCCCACCCGGAGGTGGCGTCACCGGCATCGGCCGCGCGGGCCCTGGCGTCAGGCGGAGCGGCGTTCGCCGCGGCGCTCCCGCAGGATCGTCAACCGGTCCTGCAGGATCTGTTCGAGTTCGTCGACCGAGCGCCGCTCGAGCAGCATGTCCCAGTGCGTGCGCACGGGCTTGTCATTGGAATTGTCAGGGCGCTCCCCATCGACCAGAAGCGCTTCCTTGCCGGTCTTGGAAACCCAGACCGGGGGGATTTCCGCCTCGGCGGCGAACGTCACGAAGACCCGCTCACCGTCTTCGCAGCGGTACTCGACCCGCTGGCGTGGAGCGGGCTCCACACCCGATTCGGTCTCCATGCTTTGCGCTCCGAGGCGCATGCCGCGCAGGCTGCGATCGCTCATATTTTCTCCTACTCAACGAGTGGCTTCCGGCTGGGCCGGCACCGATCTGCGCGCCCCCGGCCCGACGGCCGTCGACGGCAGCAGGAAACCGGGCTACTACGCATACTGTATAACTCCGCATCCAGCGGGAATGTTCCTGCCGGGGAAAAGAAATTCCGGCAAACCACCAACTATACCCGGAACCGGTCTACGCGTCACGCATCGACGGGTTTGTTTCGGCCGCCTGGCCGTCCCGGGAGTCGACCGTCGTCGTCCCGAGCACGCTGCCGAGCCCCTTCAGGGCGTCACCGATCTCGGAGGGGATGATCCACAGCTTGTTCGAGGATCCGTCCGCGAGCTTCGGCAGCGTCTGCAGGTACTGGTAGGCGAGCAGCTTGGGCGTCGGGTTGCCCAGGTGGATCGCGTCGAAGACCTTCTGGATGGCCTGGGCCTCGCCGTCGGCCCGCAGGATCGCCGCCTTCGCGTCGCCCTCCGCGGCCAGGATGGCGGCCTGCCGCTGACCCTCGGCGGTGAGGATCGCCGACTGCTTCGTGCCCTCGGCGGTGAGGATCGCCGCCCGCCGGTCACGTTCGGCGCGCATCTGCTTCTCCATCGAATCCTGGATGGAGTGGGGCGGATCGATCGCCTTCAGTTCAACCCGGGACACCCGGATGCCCCACTTGCCCGTCGCCTCGTCGAGCACCCCGCGCAGCTGCCCGTTGATCTGGTCCCGGGAGGTCAGCGCCTGTTCGAGGTTCAGCCCGCCGACGACGTTGCGCAGGGTGGTGGTGGTCAGCTGTTCGACCGCCTGGATGTAGTTGGCGATCTCGTAGGTCGCCGCCCGCGCATCGGTCACCTGGAAGTACACGACGGTGTCGATGGAGACCACCAGGTTGTCCTCGGTGATCACCGGCTGCGGAGGGAAGGAAACGACCTGTTCGCGCAGGTCGAGCAGCGGCAGCAGCCGGTCAACGAACGGAATCAGGATGGTCAGTCCCGGAAGCAGGGTGCGCTGGTACTTGCCGAGGCGCTCCACCACCCCCGCCCGGGCCTGCGGGATGATCCGCACCGATTTCACCAGCACGATGAGAACGAATAGGACAAGGACGATCAGGATGATTGTCAGTCCGATGGTCCCGGCGTCGCCGTTCATGGATCCCCTTTGATCGAGTGGTCTGCGGGACCGAGGTGGCCCCGCCGGAAGGTTACAGGTTGTCAGCGTTCGAGTCGGGGCTCTCCGCCGCCGGCTCCACGACGGCGGTGGCTCCTTCGATCCTCGCCACCGCGAGCCGCGCACCGGCAGGCACCGAGATCCCGTTCAGGGTGCGGGCGGACCAGGTGTCCCCGCCGATCTTGACGGTCCCGGACGAGGAGGTGACGGTCTCCAGCGCGAGCGCCGGTTCGCCGATGAGGCGCTCGATGTTGGAGCGCTGGTCCCCCGTGGCTCCGCGAAGGTGCCTCAGGGCTATGGGGCGGACCAGCAGGACCATCATCAGGGCCACGACGCAGAACGCCAGGCCCTGCAGGAAGAAGGAACCGGTCACGAAGGAGGCGATCAGGCCCGCCAGCGCCCCGACCGACAGCATGAGGAACATCAGGTCCAGTGTGAGCGTCTCGACCGCCGCAAGGCCGAGGAACAGGACGAGCCAGAGAATCCACGGGTTCTCCACGAGCCAACCAAACATCGTTTCCCTCCCGGAACGGCGGGCAGGTCCGGCGGCACGGCTGCAGTCGGATGTGTTGCTCATTGTGCCAAAGTGGCCGGGCAATACCTAGGGCCGGAGCCCCGCGGGGCCCGGTCGTTATCGATTTGAAAGTCTGGGAGGCAGCGGTGGGACACTTGAGCGTGCTGCTTCGCCTCCTGACCTCGCCAAACCTGCTGCTGCGCCACCTCCGGCTGTACCTCGGATTGTTCCTGTACGGCGCCTCGATCGCCCTGATGGTCCGCGCGAACCTCGGCGCCTCGCCCTGGGATGTCTTCGGGCAGGGACTCGCACGGAGCACGGGCCTGAGTTTCGGCATTGCGACTGTGCTGATCAGCATCGGGGTGCTGTTGCTGTGGATTCCCATCCGGCAGCGTCCCGGGTGGGGAACGATCGCTAATACGATTCTCGTCGGCCTAGCCGCCGACGTCGTCCTGCGGCTGCTCGCCACTCCGGAGCACCTGGTCCTTCAGGGGCTGATGTTCACGGCCGGCCTGGTGCTGCTCGCCGTCGCGACGGCGCTGTATATCGGCGCAGGCATGGGGCCGGGCCCCCGGGACGGCCTGATGACCGGCCTGGTCCGTCTGACGGGCTGGCCGGTGTGGACCGTCCGGGGATCGATCGAACTCACGGTCGTGGTCGTGGGCTTCCTGCTGGGCGGCGTCGTGGGACTCGGCACCGTCGTCTTCGCCCTGGCCATCGGCCCGCTCGTCCAACAGGCGCTGCGGACCCTGCGGGTTCCCCTGCGCGGGAACTCCTGCGGGAAGGCTTAGCGGCCGGGTCCGGGGTTCCCGCGGCCGGTCAGGAGTGGCGGAACGCCTGGACGGTGAAGCGGGCGGTCACCGGGACCTCCCGGTCCAGCCCCTCGACGAGCGCCGCAAGCTGCCGAGGCTCAAGGTGCCGTGCCGCCGGGCCCATGGCGGCCACGTCCGCGAGTTCCTCCGGGGAGAGCCGCATCTCATGGACGACCTCCCGGCGCTCCACCTCGGTCAGGCGCCCGTCCAGGGACCCTGCGAGGTCCTGCGCCTTATCGGCCGGGACCTCGAGCATTGGGACCAGCCGGGCGGCCTCGCCGAGGTGCCCCGGCAGGGGCGTCGCCACCACCAGCAGCCCGCCCGGGGAGAGCACGCGCACGAACTCGTCGACATTGCGGGGTGCGAAGACATTGAGGAGCAGATCCGCGCTGCCTGAGGAAAGGGGGAGCGGCCGCCACAGGTCCCACACGAGCGCGATGCCGCCGGGCAGCTCGCGGGCGGCCTTGCGCAGCGCGAACTTCGAGATGTCGAGTGCAACCGGCAGAGTCCCGGGGAAGCGGTCGGTCACGCCGCGGAGGTAGTATCCGGTCCCGGCGCCGGCGTCGACGACCACACGGGGGTCGGGGACGTGCCGCTGCGCGGCCGCCGCAACGGCGTCGCGCAGCGGTGAGTAGTGCCCGGCGGCGAGGAACCGCGCCCGCGCTTCGACCATCCCCGCGTTGTCGGCTTCGAACGCCGTCCCCCTGCCTGTCAGCAGGTTCACATAGCCCTGCCGGGCCGCATCGAACCGGTGGCCGCGCACGCAGGCCAGTCCGCGCCCCTCGACGTGGAGGGACGAGCCGCACACAGGGCACAGCAGCAGGTTCTCGGGGAGGGAGGGCATCCCTCCATCCTAGGCGGAGGGCACATCCCGCATTAGTCTCGAAAGGGTGGAACCACATCAGCTGAACCTCCTGCACTCCGTCGGCACTCCGACGCTCCACCCCGACGGCGGCCGGGCGGTGTTCGCCGTGACCCGCCCGGATTTTGACGCCGACGCCTATGTCGGCCAGTTGTGGGAGGTGCAGACCGACTCGGGGGCGCTGCGCCGGCTCAGCCGCGGCTTCCGCGACACCTCACCCCGGTTCTCTCCCGACGGCTCGCTGCTGGGGTTCCTGCGTGCCCGCCCGGGGGACAAGCCGCAGCTGCACCTGATGGACTCCCGCGGCGGTGAGGCGCTGCAGGTGACGGACCAGCCGCTCGGCGTCGAGGACTTCCGCTTCGCCCCCGACTCCGGTTCGATCGTTTTCGTTGCCCGCGTCCCCGAGGAGGGCCGGTACGGCACCGTCGAGGGGGTCGGCGCCTCGGCCGAGGACCCGCGCCTGGTGACGACCTTCCAGTACCGCGCCAACGGGCTCGGCTACACCGGTGACAAGCGGGCCCAGCTCTTCCTGGTCGAGGTGCCGCACCCGGATACCGAACCCTTCATCGAGCCCGTGGGCCGGGTGGCCAGGGACGCCGGCACGGACCGTCCCGGGCCCCTGCCGGAGGCGGTCCAGCTCACCTCGGACCCGGCGGACCACAACAGCCCGCGCTTCAGCTCCGACGGCACCCGGATCCTGTTCACCGCGGCCCTCAGCCCGGACGCCGACTCCACCCTGGCCAGCGAGGTGTACTCGGTCCGGCGCGACGGCACCGGCAGGGAACAGCTTTCGGGGCTCTCCGCCGCGCAGCGGCTCGACTGCGCGGCGCCGGTCCACAGCAGGGACGGCCGCTGGCTCTTCTACCTGGCCGGCGAGCTCTCCGCGACCGGCCTTGACTTCGTCGCGCGGAACGCCGGACTGTATGCGGCACCGATCGACTCGCCCGGGGAGGCCCGGCGCCTCACCGATGCTGAGACCGTGGACCTCGGGGAAGTCCTCGAGGTGGTCCCGCACGGGGAATCCTCGGTCCTGGTGATCCGCCGCACCCGCGGCGCGTGCGAACTGCTTGAGGTGGACGCCGACGGGACGGCCTCGACGCTGGCCGCAGGCCAGTTCGTGGTGGGCGGCGCCGCCTCCGCCGCCGGCCGGGTCCTCGTCAGCTATACCGGCCCCGGCACGGCCGGCGACGCGGCGCTGGTGGGCGCGGACGGGCTGCAGCCCCTCACCGATTTCTCCGCGGAGCTGCGCAGCGCCACCCGGATCTCACCCGCGGCTGAGGAGACCTTCCCGGCACCCGATGGGGCGCCGGTGCACGGCTGGGTGATCCTGCCCGAGGGGGAGGGCCCCCACGCGGTGCTGCTGAACATCCACGGGGGCCCTTTCTCGCAGTACGGCTGGGGCTACTTCGACGAGGCCCAGGTGTACGCCCGCGCCGGCTATGCAGTGCTGATGTGCAACCCGCGGGGGTCGGCCGGGTACGGGCAGGAGCACGGGCGGGTCATCAAGGAGGCGATGGGAACGCTCGACCTGCAGGACGTCCTGGCGTTCCTGGACGGCGCCCTGGGCAAGTACGCCGAGATGGACGGCAGCCGGCTCGGCATCATGGGCGGCTCCTACGGCGGCTACCTCACCGCGTGGACCATCTCCCAGGACTCCCGGTTCACCGCCGCCATCGTGGAGCGGGGCTACCTGGACCCGCCCTCCTTCATCGGCTCCTCGGACATCGGCTGGTTCTTCTCCGACGAATACACGGGCACCGACCCCGACAAGGTGCGGGGACAGAATCCCTTCGCCCAGATCGCCTCCGTTGAGACGCCGACCTTCGTGATCCATTCCGAGGAGGACCTGCGGTGCCCGGTCGAGCAGGCCCAGCGCTACTACACGGCGCTGAAGAAGCAGGGCGTCCCGACCGGGCTCCTCCTCTTTCCGGGGGAGAACCACGAGCTCTCCCGCTCCGGGACGCCCTGGCACCGGCGTCAGCGCTTCGAGCATATTCTCCGGTGGTGGGCCCAGTGGCTCCCCAGCGAGCGCAACCAACCGGCAGGCGGGAGCCCCGAGCGGTAGGCCCGGGCGGTAAACCCGAGCGGTAGGCCCGGGCGGTAAACCCGAGCGGTAGGCCCCCGCGGTAGGCCCGACTGGCAGGCCCCCGCGGTAGGCCCGACTGGCAGGCCCGACTGGCACGACCGACGGCGGCGGACGGCCGGCCGCGGGGCAGGGCCCGGAGGGCTAGAAGCCCAGGCCCCTTCGGGCCTCTTCGATCGACGGGTGGGCCCAGCGGCGCGTGTACTCGATGTTGTCGGCGAGGGACCGGGTCTCGGCGCGGTCCAGGTAGAGGACGCCATTGAGGTGGTCCGTCTCGTGCTGCACGATGCGCGCCGGCCAGCCGGCCAGCCGGGTCGCCACGCCCCGGCCGTCCGGCGCGGTGTACTCCAGCGTGACCTCCCGGTGGCGCTCCACCACGGCCTGGTAGCCGGGCACCGACAGGCACCCTTCGTAGAACGACGCGGTGGCCGGTCGGGCCGCGGCATACCGGGGATTGACCATGGCGAAGAACGGCAGGGGCGTGCGGCCGCGTTCGGCGGCGACGGCGTCGTCCTCCACCCCCTGGTCCTCCACCACGGCGATGCTCAGCGGGATGCCCAGCTGCGGTGCGGCGAGCCCGACGCCGGGGGCATTGTGCATCACCCGGCGCATCAGGGCGATCAGCGCCGCGAGGTCGGCGTCGGCCAGCTGTCCGTCGAAGGGCTGGGCCCGCATCCGCAGCACAGGGTGCCCGGCCCGGACGATCGGCGGCAGCTCCTGGGACAGGATCGAGTGGACAAGATCGTGCAGTTGGGAGCGCGTGTGCCGGGCGTCGGGCGGAGACTGTGCCGGGGTATCCATTGACTCATGGTACGAGGAACTCATCGTAGAGGCTGCCGTGCCCGTATGGCCGGTCCGGCGGCCGGCGCCGGTGGTTTCCCGGAGCGGCCGGCGAGGGCTTCGGCCAGGACGCCCTGGAGGTCCTCGACGACGGCTTCGGGCGCCCTTCCGGCGTCGATCACGAGGTGCCCGGCCCCGCGCGCAAGGTCGAGGTAGGCAGTGCGGTACGCCTGCAGTTCGTCGAGGTTTTCACTGTCCGTGCCGCGCGCGGCGATGCGGAGCAGGGCCTGTTCCGCGGGCAGGTCCAGGAGCACGACGGCGTCGGGACGGGGCAGCAGCCGCAGCGCGGCCGGGAGGAGGACCCCCCGGCGCAGGCCCCGGGCCGCCCGGAGGGCGAGCTGGCAGTGCAGGTGCCGGTCCAGGATCACGATGCCGTCGAAGCGGGCGGCCCGGACCGAGTTCACCATCACATGGCCGAGCCGGATCAGCGTTTCGGCGGCGTCCATTCCCCGGGCCGGCACCGTCCACCCGAACCGGCGTGCCCACCGGGTGAGGGTCTTCCGTCCGGAGTAGTTGCCCAGGACCAGGGCTTCGGTGCCCTGGGGCACCCGGTCCGCGAGGCTCCGTGCCGCCGTCGTCTTTCCTGCGCCGTCGATTCCGGTCAGCACCAGGATCATGGGGTGTCCTTTCAGTGGGGCGCCGGCCGGTCAGGGCCGGTGGGCGTCCCGGGTTCCAGCAACTGTCCCTCCTAGGATGCGCTCCCAAGCTGGACCGGGGCTGGGTGGGCCCTTGGCGGGAACTCCCGGGTGCTGCAGGCCTCGGGCGCCGCGTGCATCCCGGCCGGCTACAGCCCGTCGAGGAAGGCGAGCGCCCGCCGGGTGAGCAGCGATGTGGCCGCCGCGTCGTAGGACGGTAGGGAGCTGTCGGTGAAGAGATGCTCCCTCCCGGGATAGAGGAACAATTCGGCATTGTCCGTTCCGGCCACGAGGGCGCGCGCCGCGTCGAGATCGCCCTCTCCGGCGAAGAACGGATCGTCCTCCATTGCGTGGACCTGGACGGGCACACCCGCCGGCCAGCCGCCGAACTCCGTGGCGGGGAGGCAGGAATGCAGCAGGAGGGCACCGCGCGCACCACCGCGGGTCTGGGCCAGCAGCTGCGCGGGCATCACCCCCAGGAACAGCCCGAGGTACACCAGCCCCGCCGGAAGACCGACGGCCGCTTCCGCCCCCCGGCCCAGGATGGTGTCGAAGCCCATGGCCCCTGCGTAGTCAAGGCCGTCGTCGAGGGAGTCGAAGGTCCGGCCGTCGAACAGGTCCGGCGTGTGGACGGTATGGCCTGCAGCCCGGAGGGTGCCGGCGAGAGCGGTCACGCCGGGCGTCAGTCCCTGCGCATGGTGGAACAGCAGGATTTCGGCCATGTCAGCTTCCCTTCCGCGGCGGCCCGAACGGTCCGCAACTATAGGCCGGCGCGCTGTCCGCGGGCAAGGTCCACGACGCCGGGCGCCCGCAGCGACCGGCTTAGGAAGCGGTCTGCCGCGACCGTGCCCTGCGGAACAGGGTGCTTGCCGCCGCGATGGCGGCGATGAGAACCGCGGTGCTGATCAACTGGGTGCGGCTCGCTTCGGCGCTCAGGCCCACGGCGACGATTGCGCCGAGGATGACAAGTGCGAAACCGGTGAGCCAGGGGAACCCCCTCATCCGCACCGGCAGGGGTGTGCCCGCCCGGTCCGCGCGCCGGCGCAGGATGATCTGCGAAACGAGGGCGGAACCCCAGACGACGAGGCAGGTGGAGCCAAGGAGCTGGAAAAGGGCGGGCAGGATGCGTTCGGGGAAGATCAGTTCCAGGACGGTCGCGGCGAAGCCGAAGACCACCGAGGTGGCCACGGCCCGCCGCGGCACCCGGGACGGGCCGAGGTGCTGGAGGTACCGGGGTGCCTGACCGCGCTCCGCCAGGGAGTAGATCATGCGCGAGGCGCCGTAGAGGTTGGCATTGAGGGCTGAAAGCAGCGCCAGCACGGCGACGATGGTGATGGCCGTACCGGCTCCGGGGATCCGTGCGGCGTCGAGTACCCCGTTGAAGGGCGAGGCCAGGGCCGGCGAGGTGGCGGGCAGCACGAGGATGATCACCAGAACGGAACCGACATAGAACACCAGGATGCGCCAGACGACGGTCCGGACGGCCCGCCCGATGCTCCGCGAGGGGTCCTCCGTCTCGGCCGCGGCGACGCTGACGATCTCGGTGCCGCCGAAGGCGAAGATGACGATGAACAGGGCCATCGCGATGCCCTCGAGCCCGGCCGGGGCGAAGTCCGTTGTGAGGTTCCCCAGTCCCGGAGACCGCACCCCGGGCAGCAGGTTCAGGACGAGGGCCGCCCCGATGACGAGGAAGACGACAATCGCGGCGACCTTGAGGATCGCGAACCAGTACTCGAACCCGCCGAAGTTGCGCACGCCGGTGAGGTTGATGGCCGTGAAGAGGACCATGAAGACCAGGGCCAGCGCCCAGACCGGCAGGACCGGCCAGATGGAGACGAGCAGGGCGGCCGCGCCCAGGGCCTCCGCCGCAATGACCACCACGAGCTGGAACCACCACAACCAGCCGATGGTCGACCCGACGGTCGCGCCCATTGCCTTTTCCGCGTAGACAGAGAACGCGCCCCGGCTCGGGTGGGCGGCAGCCATCTCACCCAGCGCCCACATCACCAGGATGATCAGCGTCCCGGCGACGAGGTACGAGATCAGCACGGCCGGTCCTGCGGCCTGCACACCGGCACCGGAGCCCAGGAAGAGTCCGGCGCCGATGGCGCTTCCAAGGCCCATCATGGTGAGCTGCCGCTGCTTCATGAGCCGGGCCGCTCGAAGGGGCGGGCGGTTTGCTGGATCACTCGACGGACTGGGCATCATTCCTTTCTATCCGACCGGCGGCGCCTGAGGCACATCGGGTGGCAATATGTCGCAGCGGAACACATCCCCGACGACCGGGCTGCGCCGGGCCGACCCTGTCGGCCCGGTGCAACGAAAGCTTGCCAGGGGCCCCCGGCGGCGGTAGCAAGGAGGTACGGTTCCGGCCGGCGGGCCGGCGGAGCGGGTCCGCGCTCCAGGGACCACCGGCGTCGGCGGCGGGGGAGGAGAGGCTCGTGGATCCAGCCGGCAGTGCCCCGCGGGTCTTCCTCGCGTGGCTCTACGGTCCACTGGCCGTCGCGGCCGGCCTTGCAGCGCATGGCGCCTCGGGCGGCGAAGCGCCGCCGGGGGCGGTCCTCCTTGCCCTCACCGCCCTGCTCGGCCTGGCGGCGTCCATCCTCGCCCGCCTCCGCCTCCCCGGCTGGGCGGTGCTGCTGCTGTGCGCGCTGACCCAGCAGCTCCTCCACCTCGCCTGCAGCGCGTTCGTCGGCGGATCCGCCGGCACCGCGTCCCCGCACGGACACGGTGGGCCGGCCGTGGTGCCACCATCCGCCGCTTCCGCGGTGCCGGCGCAGGATCTGCACCTCATGCTCTACGCGCACGCGGCCGCCGCCCTGCTGGCGGCGTTGGTGATCGCCCGGGGGACGTGGGCGGTTTCCTGGCTTCGATCCGGCCGTCGCCTACGCGGCCGCGGCCGGTTCGTTGGATCGCCCCCGTCGCCGACTCCCAAGAAGACCGGGGAGGCCGCCCTCCGGCGACGGGACTAGGACGCCGGGACCGCCCGAAGGCGGGTGGCCGGCCCGCCGGCCCGCGGCCGGGGTGTCCCACCGCGGACCCACGGCGGTAGTCTCGGGAGGGAGGCCCGTCCGACCGAACCCCCTCGAACCACCCGCCGGCGGTCCTGCACGCACCCGGCGTGCCCGCCCGGCTCCAAGTCCCGTCTGGACGGCTGGGCGGTGGGACGGTGGGACGGCTGGACGTGGGTGCAGGCGGACATGGACATTGACAACTCGGCTACACGGGACGCTGCCGCGGCCGGGCAGCCCCAGGAAAGGAAATCATGCGCGCAACCCTGATGTACGGAGCCGGAGACGTGCGGGTGGAGAACGTTCCCGACGCGACCCTGGAGCAAAGCACCGACGCCGTCGTGCGCGTGCTCGTCTCGTGTATCTGCGGCAGCGACCTCTGGCCCTACGCCTCCCGGAAGGCCAGCCGGACCGGTTCGCGGATGGGGCACGAGTTCATCGGCGTCGTCGAGGAGACCGGCCGGGACGTCGCCACGGTCAAGCGCGGCGATGTCGTCATCGTGCCGTTCGTCTGGTCGGACGGCACCTGCGACTTCTGCCGCGCCGGCCTGCAGACCTCGTGCCGGAACGGCGGCAACTGGGGCCATCCGGACGCCGGCCAGGGTGAGGCAGCCCGCATTCCCCAGGCGGACGGCACCCTCGTGAAGGTCCCGGTCGGCGAGGATTCGGACCTCCTGCCGGCCCTTCTGACCCTCTCGGACGTGATGTGCACCGGCCACCACAGCGCGGTGACGGCCGGGGTCGGGAAGGGATCGAAGGTCACCGTGATCGGCGACGGTGCCGTGGGGCTGTCCGCCGTCATCGCGGCGAAGCGGCTCGGCGCGGAGCAGATCATCCTGATGGGCCGCCATCAGGCCCGGACGGACCTCGGGCGGGAATTCGGTGCCACCGAGGTGGTGTCCGAACGCGGCGGGGAAGGCGCCGCCCGGGTGAGGGAACTCACCGGGGGAGACGGCACCTCCGCCGTCCTCGAGTGCGTCGGGACCCTGCCGGCCATCGAGACCGCGTTCGCCGTGGTGCGCGACGGCGGCGCCGTCAGCCGGGTCGGCGTGCCCCAGTACTCCGAGGTCCCCATGCCGTCGACGTTCATGCGGAACATCTCCCTGACCGGCGGCGTCGCGCCGGCCCGCGCCTACATCGAAGAGCTCCTGCCGGAGGTGCTCGACGGGACCATCCAGCCCGGCCGCGTGTTCGACCGCACCATGAAGCTGGAGGACATTGCCGAGGGTTACCGCGCCATGGCGGACCGCGAAGCGCTCAAGGTCCTCATCCGTCCGTAGGCCTCGCCCGCGGAGGGAGTGCTGCAGGCCTTCCCTCCGCCCGTGCGCACCGGCGCGGAAGCCGGCGCCGGAGACGCCACCGCGCGGCTGACAACTGGTTAGATGGACCAAGACGACGACAGGGACCGTTCCAACGGTCAGCTTTACGGACGGAGAGCCACCATGAGCATGTCTCTGAGGACTGACGAGCAACCGCTCCACAATGCCGACCGCCACGATGTGATCCGGGTGCAGGGCGCGCGGGTGAACAACCTCAGGAACCTCAGCATCGAGATCCCCAAGCGCCGGCTGACGGTGTTCACCGGCGTCTCCGGCTCGGGCAAGAGCTCACTGGTGTTCGGCACCATCGCCGCGGAGTCCCAGCGCATGATCAACGAAACCTACAGCGCCTTCGTGCAGGGGTTCATGCCGGCCCTCGCCCGGCCCGACGTCGATGTGCTTGAGGGCCTGACGACGGCGATCATCGTCGACCAGGAGCGGATGGGCGCCAATCCCCGCTCCACGGTCGGCACCGCGACCGACGTCAACGCGATGCTGCGCATCGTCTTCAGCCGCCTCGGCCAACCGCACATCGGCTCCCCGCAGGCCTTCTCCTTCAATGTCGCCTCGATCAGCGGTTCCGGTGCCGTCACCTTGGAGCGTGGCGGAACGACCACGAAGGAGCGCCGCAGCTTCAGCATCACCGGCGGCATGTGTCCGCGCTGCGAGGGCATGGGTTCGGTCACCGACTTCGACCTGACCCAGCTCTATGACGACAGCAAGTCGCTCAGCGAGGGTGCGCTCACCATCCCGGGGTACAGCGTGGACGGCTGGTACGGCCGGATCTTCAGCGGCTCCGGGTTCTTCGACGCGGACAAGCCGATCCGCAAGTTCACGAAGCGGGAACTGCATGACCTGCTCTACAAGGAACCGACGAAGATCCGGGTCGATAACATCAACCTGACCTACGAAGGCCTGATTCCGAAGATCCAGAAATCCCTGCTCGCCAAGGACCGGGAGGCGATGCAGCCGCACATCCGGGCCTTCGTCGACCGCGCCATCACCTTCACGACCTGCCCCGAGTGCGACGGCACCCGGCTCAGCGCCGCGGCCCGGTCGTCGAAGATCGAGGGGATCAGCATCGCCGACGCCTGTGCCCTGCAGATCAGCGACCTCGCGGAGTGGGTGCGCGGGCTGGAGGAGCCCTCGGTGGCGCCGCTGCTGACGGCGCTGGGGGAGACCCTCGACTCCTTCGTCGAGATCGGCCTCGGCTACCTCAGCCTCGACCGTCCCACCGGAACGCTTTCGGGTGGCGAGTCCCAGCGGACCAAGATGATCCGCCACCTGGGGTCCTCGCTCACCGACGTCACCTATGTCTTCGACGAGCCCACCATTGGACTGCACCCTCACGATATCGAGCGCATGAACGCCCTGTTGCTGCGGCTGCGGGACAAGGGAAACACGGTGCTCGTCGTCGAGCACAAGCCGGAGGCGGTTGTCATCGCCGACCACGTGGTCGACCTCGGGCCCGGAGCGGGGACGGCGGGCGGCACCGTCTGCTTCGAAGGCACGGTCGAGGCCCTGAGGGCCAGCGACACCCTCACCGGCCGGCATTTCGACGACCGGGCCTCCCTCAAGCACACCGTCAGAAAGGCCAACGGCGCACTCGAGATCCGCGGCGCGTCCGCGCACAACCTGCGGAATGTCGACGTCGACATTCCGCTCGGGGTGCTCGTCGTCGTCACCGGGGTCGCCGGCTCGGGCAAGAGCTCGCTGATCGCCGGCTCGGTCTCCGGACGGGATGGGGTGGTCTCGGTGGACCAGGCGGCGATCCGGGGTTCGCGGCGCAGCAACCCCGCCACCTACACCGGGCTGCTCGAGCCCATCCGCAAGGCCTTCGCGAAGGCTAATGGGGTCAAGCCCGCACTGTTCAGCGCCAACTCCGAGGGCGCCTGCCCCACCTGCAACGGCGCCGGGGTGATCTACACCGACCTGGCGATGATGGCCGGCGTCGCCACCACCTGCGAGGAGTGCGAGGGCAGGAGGTTCCAGGCCTCCGTGCTGGAGTACCACCTCGGCGGGAAGAACATCAGCGAGGTGCTGGCCATGCCGGTGAGCGAGGCCGAGGAGTTCTTCGGGGCGGGTGAGGCGCGGACGCCGGCGGCGCACGCCATCCTGCACCGGCTCGCCGACGTCGGCCTGGGCTACCTCAGCCTCGGCCAGCCGCTCACCACGCTGTCCGGCGGCGAGCGGCAGCGGCTCAAGCTGGCGACCCAGATGGCCGACAAGGGCGGCATCTACATCCTCGACGAGCCGACCACGGGCCTGCACCTGGCCGACGTCGAAAACCTCTTGGGGCTGCTGGACCGGATCGTCGATTCCGGCAAGTCGGTCATCGTCATCGAGCACCACCAGGCGGTCATGGCGCACGCCGACTGGATCATCGACCTCGGGCCCGGAGCGGGGCACGACGGCGGCCGGATCGTCTTCGAGGGCACGCCCGCCGACCTCGTCGCGCAGCGCTCAACCCTCACCGGGGAGCACCTGGCGGCCTATGTCCGGACCTAGTTGATACGTCAACTATCTAGCCGGCCGGACGCCAAACCTGGCGCCCGGCCCGGCAACCCGCCGAAACGGGCGCGGAACAGGGGGAGTGGTGCCCCGAGGGGCCACAACGCCCCATGCCGGCCGACCGGCCACCGGCCTGATTTGAGCACCCGCAGCCTGCGTGCTGAGGGCCAATCAACCCCGGAAGCCGACCGGCATGCATTCGCTGACAGGTATCGCGACACAGCGGAGCATTCCTCCAGTGGCATCTCCGGGACCGGCGGACACGGCGGGGATGCGCGCCGACGGCGTCCACTGTGCGACGAGGTGCTGAATTGCCGACGAGCCGCCGGTGGCCGGATGCCGGCTGTCGACGGGCGGATTTCGGCAGTCGCGTGAAGGCTCGATCGACGTCGTTCTGCTGCGCGCCCGGCGCCGGGGCGAGGCGGAGAATGCCGTGTGATGAGGACACCACTGAAGCCCCTTCCGGCCCCTTGGATAATTCGCCGATAATCTACATTATGTCAACTTATCTTGAAGAGGGGCTCCCCCGGAGGCCGGACCACGTCTAGTCTTAGCTCGAACGGTGCTCCAAGGAGAAGGCGTCGCGCCCATCAGATCGAGCCGGCTCCGGCGGCCCGAATCCTTGGGCAGACGCCACGGAAGCCACTGATGGGGTGAGACCGCCGCGACAGTGCCGACCGTCCGTTTCAACATTTGGCGAAACGTCCGCCGTGTCGTCGTGCTTGCCGTGGTCATCGTCGGAACCCAGGTCGGTCCCGCCCGCGGAAATCCAGCCTCGTGTGCCATGGTCTGCACCTGGCCCTCGTAACACCTGGAACACATCCACCGGGATGAAATTGAGCCAAGATACGCCCGGGCCACCCCTCCCCTGCCGGCTGCGCGGACTTCTGCCGATCGCGTGTGTTGGAGCTATGGGAGGGGCGCGCCCCGGGCCGCGGTCCACAGTGCATACCACTCGGTGTTGGTCATCAGTTTTGCCTGCCGCGGGCCGTCGGCTGACGCCCTGATCCGCTCGGGGTTGGTCGATCCGATAACTGCTTCTATTCGGGCGGGGTGCTTCAGGAGCCACGCGAGGACGATGGCCTCGGGGCTGGTGTTGCGTTCCTGGGCAAGCTGACATACCAGGTCCGTGGCATTTGATTCCGCCGGCGTGTGCGATTCCCGGGCCTGGGAGTACAGGCCCTGTGCGAGGGCACCCCACGCCTGGAGCCTGGTGCCGTTGCGCAGGCACCACTCGATGGTCCCGTGCGGAAAATTGGTCGCCGATCCGCTTGGATGGTTCACCAGCACCGTGCTTTCCAGCCAGTCGCGTTTGGACAGGCTCATTTCGAGCTGGTTCACAGCGATCGGGATGTCCAGTTCGGTCTGCAGATAGTCCATTTGGGCCGCCGACATGTTCGATACTCCGAGCGCCTTGATCCTTCCCTCCCGCAGGAGGGCGTGAAGCACCGGCTTCAGCGTGCTCGGGTCAAGCAACGGGTCAGGGCGGTGAAGCAGCAGAATATCGACGGCATCCATCTGCAGCCGACGGAGGGAACCTTCGAGGCCGGCCACGACATTCTTGGCGCTGAGGTCGTAGTAACCGCCCCGGTCGCCGGCAGGGAGGACGATGCCGCACTTGGTCTGGACCGTAGCACCGTTCAGCAGGGCGGGATTCCTGCGGATGACCTCGCCGAAAACGGCTTCGGATTTGCCGCGCCGGTAGATGTCCGCGTGGTCAAACACTGTGATGCCGGCCCCCACTGCGGCCGTAATGGCTGTCTCCGCCTGCTCAATGTCGGTTTCCCCGTAGGGTTCATCCGTCCAGGCTCCACCCAGGCCCATGGCGCCAAAGAGGAGCCTGCTGGTCTGGGGTGCTGTCTGCGTGGTCATGTGCGGATCCCTTCCGGGCGAGGCTGATGCCCGGACCGGACGGCGGGGCACTCAAAGGACCCAGTTTATGCTTGCGGGCTACGGACGCCGCGTTGACAGTTCGGATCCCGGCGGTCTGCAGTTTGCGACCGCCGATCTGTCGACCGAGCGGAAAGAGAACGGCAGCGATAAAATTGTGGGTCGTTCGACAGGCGGGTCGTACGCGGTATTGAGGGAAGGGGAATTTATGGTTCAGCGGCTGTTCTCGTACGGGACGCTGCGGCTGCCCGCCGTCCAGCTCGCCCATTTCGGGCGCCTGCTCACGGGCACCCAGGACCGCCTGCCCCACCACCGCATCGAGTGGCTCCGCATCGTCGACCCCGAGGTGATTGCCACGAGCGGAACCGATTCGCACCCCATTCTGCGCTACTCGGCCGCGGCATCCGATGCCGTCGAAGGAACTGTATTCGAGGTGTCCGACGAGGAGCTCGCCGCGGCCGACTCCTATGAGGTGGGCGATTACGAGCGGGTCCTCCTGCGGCTGGAATCCGGGATCCACGCCTGGGTCTACACCGGCACGAACCCCTCCGCCCCGCCGTCGGACGGGCCGGCCGCACCCTGAAGCATCCCGTCAGCCGCGCCCTTTCGTTCCTACGGCCGACGCCAAAGCGGGCGGGACGGCCCCGCGGAATCAGGGCCGGCCGGCCAGCCGGTCCCAGATGGAGGACTCGTCCTCCGATGACCCCTGCCGGTGCAGGGCACGCCGCAGCAGGAGCCGCCCGGTGGTTTCGAGGTGGCGTTCCATCGCCACGGCGGCGGCGGCGGCGTCGGCCGCCTCAAACGCCTCGACGATGGGAAGGTGATCTAGCAGAACCTCGCGGAGCGACCGGTCCGACTCAACCGTGGAGGCACCGGCGAGCCTGGTGGCATCCCGAAGGTTCGCCACGATCCTGCCGGCACGGGCATTGCCGTCGATATCGATCAGCAGGGCATGAAGTTCCTGGTCGTGCTCCTCGAAGGCCGGCTCATCGCCGCTCCGGGCCGCGGCCTCCATCGCCTCGTAGCGCTGCCGAAGTGCCGCACGCTCGACGGCGCTCGCGTGGAGGGTGGCCCGGCGCACCGCGGGCACCTCGAGGGCCAGGCGGATCGAGAAGATCTCCGCAATGTCGTGGGGCGCGGGCGGAACAACGCGGAAGCCGCGGTTGCGCTCAAAGCGGACCATTCCGGTTTCCGCCAGCCGCAGCAGCGCTTCCCGGACGGGACTGCGGGAAATGCCCAGTTCCTCGGCGACCTGGTACACGGAGTAGAGCCGGCCCGGGACGAGCACCCCGGCAAGCACGGCCTTGCGCAGGGTCACGATGGTGCGCTCGGCCAGGGATGCGGAACGGGGGTCCAGGGCGGAAAGTCCGGAGGTCGGTGACATGGAAAGAGTCTAGGACGCCGCGGCCCTAACATGTAACATGCTACTCATGACCGCGCTTGCCCTGCCCCGTTCCCTGGCCTCCACGCTGCGCAGCCGGGGCATCTCCGATGTCCGCGACGACGAGACCACCCGGTCCGCCTACTCGAGCGACGGCTCGCTGTACCGGGTGCGCCCCTCCGTCGTCGTCTTTCCGCGCGACGCCGACGACGTCCTGGCCACCCTTGAGGTGTGCCGCGAACGCGGGGTGCCGGTCACCTCGCGCGGCGCCGGCACCTCGGTGGCCGGCAATGCGGTGGGCAGCGGCGTGGTCCTCGAGTTCAGCCGGTACATGAACCGAGTGCTCGACCTCGATCCGGAGACCCGCACCGCCGTCGTCCAGCCCGGTGCCGTGCACGCCTCCCTGCAGCACAGGGCCCTGGCGCAGGGGCTGCGGTTCGGGCCGGACCCCTCAACCCACAGCCGCTGCACGATCGGCGGCATGATCGGCAACAACGCCTGCGGCTCCCGCACCCTGGCCTACGGGCGCACCGTGGACAACGTCACGCACCTCGACGTCGTGACCGGCTCGGGGACCCGGCTGATGCTCGGCCCCGATGGAACACCCGCGGCGCCCGAAACCGATGCGCTCCGCTCGCTCGTCCAGGGCGAGCTCGGCACGATCCGGACCGAACTCGGGCGGTTCGGACGCCAGGTCTCCGGCTACGCGCTCGAGCACCTGCTCCCCGAACACCGGTTCGACCTGCGCCGCGCGCTGGTCGGCAGCGAGGGAACCCTGGCGGTGGTCCTCGAGGCGGGGGTGCGGCTCGTCGTGGACCCGGCGCACCGCACCATGGTGGTGCTCGGCTTCGCCGACATCGGCTCCGCGGGCGATGCGGTCATGGACGTCATGGACTTCCGCCCCACCGCCTGCGAAGGGCTCGATTCCCGCATCATCGACGTCGTCCGTGCGCAGAAGGGCGATGCGGCGGTCCCGGAACTGCCGGCCGGCAGCGCCTGGCTGTTCATCGAAGTCGCCGGCGACGACGCACTGGAGGTGGCGGACCGGGCCCGGCGGCTCAGCGGAGCGGCGGCCCTGTCGGCGCGGGTGGTCACCGACCCCAGGGAGGCCGCGGCGCTTTGGAAGATCCGGGAGGACGGGGCGGGCCTGGCGGGCCGCTCCCCCGCGGGAATGCCCGCCCACTCAGGCTGGGAGGATTCCGCGGTGCCCCCGGAGCGCCTCGGGGACTACCTGCGGGAGTTCGATGCCCTGCTGCTCGAACACCACCTCATCGGGTTCCCGTACGGGCACTTCGGGGACGGCTGCGTCCACATCCGCCTCGACGTGCCGTTCAACCGCACCGACGGAAGCGCCCTCTTCCGCAGCTTCATGACGGCCGCCGCCGAACTCGTCGCCCGGTACGGCGGATCGCTCTCGGGCGAGCACGGAGACGGACGGGCCCGCAGCGAACTGCTGCCCTACATGTACTCCCCCGCCGCGATCGGACTGTTCGGGAAGGTCAAGGCGGTCCTCGACCCGGACAACCTGCTCAACCCCGGCATCATCGTCGATCCCCGGCCCCTCGACGCCGACATCCGGGTGGCCGAGTCCGCGCCGCTGCGGTCAAACCTCGGCTTCCGCTACCTGCACGACGGCGGCGATTTCAGCCAGGCCGTCCACCGCTGCACGGGGGTGGGCCGGTGCCGGGCCGAGAACACCGACGGCACCGGCGTCATGTGCCCGTCCTACCTCGCGACCCGGGAGGAGAAGGATTCGACCCGCGGGCGGGCGCGGGTGCTGCAGGAGATGATCAACAAGGGCGGCGCCGGCTGGCGCTCCCCCGAGGTCCACGACGCACTCGATCTGTGCCTTTCCTGCAAGGGGTGCGCCTCGGACTGTCCGACCGGCGTGGACATGGCGGCCTACAAGGCCGAGATGCTCCATCAGAGCTACCGGGGACGGCTCCGCCCGGCTTCGCACTATTCGCTGGGCTGGCTGCCCCGGTGGGCGCGCCTCGCTTCCTTCGCCCCCCGCCTGGTCAACGCCCTCACCCGGCTGCCGGGGATCGGTCCGCTGGGGCTGCGCCTGGCCGGGGTCGATTCCCGTCGCGCCATCCCCGCGTTTGCCACCCAGACCTTCACGGCCTGGTTCCGCGACCGGCCGGCGACACCCACCGCTGCGGGTGGACAGCTGACTGAGGGAACACCCCGGGAGGACAAGACGGCCCCACCGCGGCGCCCGGTGCTGCTGTGGGCCGATTCGTTCACCAACTACTTCACCCCCGAGGTGGGGCAGGCGGCCGTGCGGGTCCTTGAGAACGCGGGCTTCGAGGTGCGGATTCCGGACAAGGCCCTGTGCTGCGGGCTCACCTGGATCTCCACCGGACAGCTGGACGGGGCGCGGCGGATCCTGGGCGACACCGTGGCCGAACTCGGGCGTTCCGCCGACGCCGGGATTCCCATCGTGGGCCTTGAGCCCTCGTGCACCGGAGTGCTCCGCTCCGACGCGCTGGAACTCCTCGGCGAGGACACCGCCGGTGCCGTCGCCAAGGCCACCCACACGCTGGCCGAACTGCTGGCGACGGTGCCGGGCTGGACGCCGCCCCCGATGGAAGGCACCTCCGTCGTGGCCCAGCCGCACTGCCACCACCACGCCGTCATGGGCTGGAGCCCGGACGCGCAACTGCTGAAGCGCGCCGGAGCGCAGGTGAAGGAGCTCGGTGGGTGCTGCGGGCTTGCGGGCAACTTCGGGGTGGAACGTGGCCACTACGAGGTGTCGGTCGCGGTGGCCGAGCAGCAGCTGCTCCCCGCCGTCCGCTCCGCCGACTCCGAGACGGTCATCCTCGCCGACGGCTACTCGTGCCGCACCCAGCTCGAAGACCTCAGCGACCGGCAGGGCATCCACCTCGCCCAGCTGCTGGACCGCGCAGCGCCCGAGGGCTGACGGAGGCCGGCTCCGTCCGTCCGGACACCGCCCGGACGCCGCCGCGGCCCTGCGCTGGCGCCCCGCATCGCTGCCGGCACGGGCGGGCCCGGGCGCCGCGCGTTGCAATATTTGCAACGCCGGATTGCGTTTATTGCATCGGCACTCCATAGTGAAGCTCATGACTGAGACGCAGGACACATCGGCCGCCAAGATGCTGGCGGTCCTTGAGGCACTCGCACAGTCCGGTGCCCCCGCCCGCTCCGGGGCCGTCGACCAGTCCGGCACGGCCGAGCCGTTCGGGCTGACCGTGGCGGAGCTCTCCCGGGTCCTCGAACGGGAAAAGTCGATCGTGTCCCGCCAACTGAAACCCCTCGTCGAACTCGGCCTGGTTGAGCGAGGGGACGACGGCAGGCACCGCCTGGGCTGGCGCCTGTTTGCGGTGGCCGCCCAGGCCGGGGACCAGCGCCTGCTCCTGCTCGCCCCGCCGGTGATGCGCGAGTTGACGCGCCTGCTGCGCGAATGCGTGCACCTGAGCATCCGGCGGAACACCGAGGTGCTCACCATCCTGTCCGAACGTCCCCACCGGGCCGTGGAGGCCGCAGGCTGGGTGGGCCGGAACGCCCCGATCTCCTGCACCTCCTCGGGCCGCGCCCTGCTCTTTGACCACCGGCCGGAGGAAATCCAGGAACTGCTGGGCGCACACTTCTTCCGTGGCCCGGGCCCGAACGCGCCGGCCAGCGTCGAGGAGATGAACGACCGGGTCATCGCCGCCCGCACAAGGGGCTACGCGCTGGCGGTCGACGAGTTCGACGAGGACCTCACGGCGGTTGCCGCCCCAGTGCGCGATGTCCACGGCCGCATCGTCGCGGCCCTCAACGTCTCAGCACCGTCCTACCGGCTGCGGGACAGCGCCGATGCCGCCGGACGCCACGTCAGCCGGGCGGCCGCCTACCTCAGCCGTGCCCTGTCCGCTCCCCCGGCGGAACACCCGCCCGGGCCTGCATCAGCCGGAAATGACAACCCCAATGCCTGAGACAGGCTCCGCCCCCAACCCAGAAGGACCCCATGGGATTTCTCGACTACGTCGCTAAGAATGCGGAACGGATCCTGTTCCTGCTGCTCCAGCACGTACAGGTCGTGCTGCTGTCGGTGGCCCTGGCCACCCTGGTCGCCCTGATCATCGCCCTCGGCACGGAGCGGCTGCCGCGGATCCGCAGGGCCGCCCTGTCGGTCACCGGCACCATCCTCACCATCCCCTCCTTCGCCCTGTTCGGCCTGATGATCCCGCTGTTCGGACTCGGCGTCCTGCCCACGGTGCTGGCCCTGACCGTCTACGCGGTCTTTCCCATCCTCCGCAACGCCGTCACCGGACTGGCGGGAGTCGACGCCGGCGTCGTCGACGCGGCCCGCGGCATGGGGATGGGCTCCCGGCGCCGCCTGCTGACGGTGCGCCTGCCGCTGGCCTGGCCCATCATCCTCAACGGGGTGCGCGTGGCAACGATCATGGTCGTCGCGATCGCCGCCATCGGCGCGGCGGTGCGCGGGCCGGGCCTGGGCGAGCTGATCTTCCGGGGCCTGTCCCGCATCGGCGGCGCGAACGCCCTGTACGAGGCACTGAGCGGCGTGATCGCCATCGCCGTCGTCGCGGCCCTGCTCGACCTTCTGTTCATCCTCTTTGGCAAACTCACTACACCCCGAGGCCTTCATGTCTGATTCCAGCACAGCACCAGCTCCCGCCGCGGATGCGATGATCCGGCTCATCGGCGTCACCAAGCGCTACAGCGGCACCGACACCGACGCCGTGGCGCCCTTGACCATGGACATCCGCCGCGGTGAATTCGTCGTCCTCGTCGGCCCGTCGGGCTGCGGCAAGACAACGACCCTGCGGATGATCAACCGGCTCGTCGAACCGACGGGCGGACAGATCTGGATCGACGGGCGGGACGTTACGCACTCCGACGCCGACGAGCTCCGCCGGCATATCGGCTACGTGATCCAGCAGGTCGGCCTGCTCCCCCACATGTCCATCGGGCAGAACATCGGTTTGGTGCCCCGGATGCTGGGCTGGGACAAGAACCGGATCGCCGGGCGCGTCGATGAGCTCCTCGACCTCGTGGGGCTCGACCCGTCCCGCTACCGGGACCGGTACCCCAAGCAGCTCTCCGGCGGCCAGCAGCAGCGGGTCGGCGTCGCCCGCGCCCTCGCGGCGGACCCGCCGGTGATGCTGATGGACGAACCCTTCGGCGCCATCGACCCCATCACCAGGGACCGGCTGCAGGAGGAGTTCCTCCAGCTTCAGCAGCGCATCCGCAAGACCATCGTGTTCGTCACCCACGACATCGACGAGGCGCTCCGGCTTGGGGACCGCATCGCCATCTTCGCCGAAGGTTCACGCCTCGCCCAGTTCGCCACTCCCCTGGAGATCCTCACCAATCCGGCCGACGACTTCGTCCGCTCCTTCATCGGCCACGGCGCCGCGATCCGCCGGCTCTCCCTGTTGAAGGTGGGTGAACTGCAGGAGCGGCGCGCCGCCTCGCCGGCATCGGCCGAACTCACCGTCTCCCCCGGCGACACCGTCGCAGCGGTGCTGGAGCAGATGCTCAGCCGGGGCGCCGACACTGTCAACGTCGCCGGAGGCGGCCAGCTGTCGGTATCCGACATGCTCTTCGCCGCCTCGCAGGACACGGAAGTGGCCGCCCGGTGAGCACCCTGACCGTCCCCCGGCGGGACACGAGCTTCCCGGAGGAGCCGTCGGAGCGGACCTCCTGGATCCTGCCGGCCCTCGCGGTGGCCCTGGTGGTGGGCACCCTCGCCTACATCAGCACGGCCGAACTCGACTCGATCGAGGCCCGGGCCCTGACTCCGGAGATCCTGCTCCGCAAGCTGTCCGAGCATGTCGTCCTGGTCGCGGTATCGACGGCGATCGTCATCGCGCTCGGAGTTCCGGCAGGCATCGCCCTCAGCCGGCCGTGGGCCCGGCACCTGCGCGGCCCTGTCCTCGCCGTCGCCAACGCCGGCCAGGCCATCCCCTCGATCGGGATCCTGGTGCTGCTGGCCCTGATCTACGGCGTCGGGTTCTCCATGGCGGTCGTCGCCCTGGTGCTCTACGCCCTGCTTCCGATCCTGCGGAACACCCTGGTGGGCCTGCAGCAGGTCGACCGGTTCGTCGTCGATGCGGCGCGGGGCATGGGGATGAGCGCCCGGCGCATCCTGTTCACCGTCGAGCTTCCGCTGGCCGTGCCCGTCATGCTCGCCGGCATCCGGATCTCCCTGATCCTGAACGTCGGCGTCGCCACCCTTGCCACCTACACCAACGCCGGCGGCCTCGGTGACCTGATCGAGCGGGGCATTGTGCTGTACCGCATGCCCATCCTGGTTGCCGGCTGCCTGCTCACCATCGCCCTCGCCCTGATGGTGGACTGGCTCGCCGGTCTCGCCGAGCGGCGCCTGCGCCCTCAAGGTCTGTGAAATTGATCCCGTCAACGAAAGGCACATCCATGTCCGCTCGCACCAGGCTCGCCGTCGGAGTCCTCACCGGAACAGCCCTCCTTTCGGGGTGTTCCCTGGGGGATGCGCCTCCCAGCAATGTCTCGGCCGGTTCCCTGGCCGAGCTCGGCGACCTGAGCGGGGCGGAGATCGGGGTCGGCGGCAAGGAATTCACTGAGCAGCTCATCCTCTGCGAGGTGACCGCCCAGGCGCTCGAGTCCGCCGGTGCCGAGGTGAAGCGGACCTGCGGGATGTCCGGCAGCAGCACCGTCCGCTCCGCCCTCCTCAGCGGCGACATCGACCTGTACTGGGAGTACACCGGCACCGGCTGGATCACCCATCTGGGCGAGACCGACCCCATCACCGATCCGCAGGAGCTCTACAAGGCGGTCGCGGACCGCGACGAGCAGGAAAACTCGATCGCCTGGCTGAAACCGGCCCCTGCGAACAACACCTACGCCGTCGCCGGCAGCCGGGCGAAGGTCGAAGAACTCGGAGTCACGACGGTGTCCGACTACGCGAAACTCGTGTCGGACGACGCCGCCAGCGCCAGCTTCTGCGGTGCGGCCGAGTTCTTCGGCCGGGACGACGGATGGCCCGGACTGCAGGAGGCCTACGGCTTCGAACTCCCCGGAAACGGCGTCTCCGAGCTGGCCGCCGGCGCCATCTACAACTCCATCGAAAAGTCCGACCCCTGCGTCTTCGGCGAGGTGTTCGCCACCGACGGGCGTATCGCCGCGCTCGACCTTGTCGTCCTCGAAGACGACAAGAAGTTCTTTACTGCCTACAACCCCTCGGTCTCGGTCCGCACCGAGGCACTCAAGGACAATCCCGCGATCGAGGAGGTGCTCGCACCGGTGGCCGAGGCCCTCGATGACAAGACGATGCAGGCCCTGAACGCCAAGGTCGACGTCGACGGGCTCACGCCCGAAGAAACCGCCACCGAATGGCTGGTCAAGGAAGGATTCGTTGGTGAGTGAGCGCATGGCCATGCCGGCCGGAGCCGACCGCCTGCGGGTACGCCTGCTGCAGACCGACCCGGTGCTCGGCGACGTCGATGGCAACCTGGCCCGCCTTGATGCACTGGTGCAGGCCGGAACCGACTGTGACCTCGTTGTCGCGCCGGAGCTGGCGACCCACGGGTACCACCTCAGCGAAGTGCCCGACATCGACCCGCTCCAACCCGACGATGAGCGGCTGCTGCGCCTGGGCCGGCACGGCCCCGCCGTCGTGGCGGGCTTCGCCGAGGCCTTCCGCCACCACACGTTCAACAGTGCCGCACTGCTGACCGACGGCGACCCCCGGATCCAGCGCAAGATGTACCTGCCCACCTACCGGGGCTGGGAGGAGCGCAAGCACTTCCGCCCCGGCGGACGGCTGCTCTGCCACGACCTGGCGGACACCCGGCTCGCGGTGCTGATCTGCAATGACGCCTGGCAGCCGGCGGTGCCGTGGCTTGCGGCCCACAGCGGTGCTGAGGTGCTGGTGGTGACGGTCAACAGCGCCACCAGCACCGTGGGGATCTCCACGGAACGCGCCTGGGAGATCATCCTGCTGCACGCCGCCGTCGTCCTGCAGTCCTACGTGGTGTTCGTCAACCGCTCGGGCCGGGAGAACGAGCGCGACTTCTGGGGCGGGTCGCGCGTCATCGACCCCTCGGGGGAAGTGCTCGGCCAGCTCGGCTCCGAGCCGGGAGAACTGACCTGCGACCTCGACCTCGGCGGGCTGCGCCGGCTCCGCCGCCAGTGGCCGCTGCTGCAGGAATCGCGCGCGGAGATCATCGCACGCGAAGCCGCACAGCTTTCAGCAGAGGAGCTCTAACCGTGTTCGACTCCCACGTGCACGCAGGGCCGGATGTGCTGGACCGGATCGGTGACGACATCGCCGTCGCCGAGGCCTTCGCGCTGGCGGACTTCTCGGGATTCGTGCTCAAGGCCCACTACGAGTCAACCGTCGGCCGGGCGAACTCGGCAGCCCGGCTGACCGGCCAGACGGTCTACGGGGGCATCGCGCTGAACCAGCACTGCGGTGGAATCAACCCCAGCGCGGTGGCCGCCACGCTTTCCTCGGGGGGCCGGGTCATTTGGATGCCCACCGCGGATGCCCACACCCAGCACACCGCCGACCTGCCTCGGCTGTGCCACCAGGAACCGCGGCTGGCACAGCATGCCTATGCGATTCCCCCGGTCGACACCAGCACCACCGCAGCGGCCGAAACGGTGCTGGCGCTGATCGCCGACCATGACGCGGTGCTGGCCACCGGGCACCTCAGCGGGGCCGAATGCAATTGGCTCAGCGAGCGGGCGCGGTTCTACGGCATCCGCCGGGTGCTGTTCACGCACCCCTCCTACACGGTGCCCGGGCTTGACCCTTCCGCGATCCGGGCACTCGTGGAGCGCGGCGGGTACGCCGAAATCACCACCTACCAGCTGCTGCACCAACCCGGCTGCACGCCTGCGATGCTGGCGCGCGCCGCCGAGGCGGCCGGCAGCCGCCTGATCCTCGCCTCCGATGCCGGACAACCGGATTCCCCGCCGCCGCCGGAGGCGCTCCTGCTCCTCATCGACACTCTCGCCGCCGAAGGCCTCGACCGCAGCTGGCTCGAGGCGGCCGCCTCCACCACCCCCGCCGGACTGTTCGCCCCCGCCTGACCCACAACGCACCGCTCGCCGGGTGCGCCCATCGAAATGAAGGAAAAAACAGTGATCGAGAAGGAAACGACGTTCTTCAGCGAAGGCAGCCGCCTGCAGGCAACCCTCTACTACCCCGACAGCCTTCCCGGCGACGGCCCGCACCCGGCCCTCATTGTGAACTCCGGGTACCAGGGGTTCAACGAGTTCTACCCGAAGATGTTTGCCAGGCAGATGACCGAGCGCGGGTACATCTGCCTCGGATTCGACTACCGCGGCATGGCCGACAGCGAGGGCGAGAAGGGCACCGTCCTGATCGAGCAGCAGGTCGAGGACATCCGCAATGCGGTGACCTTCATGCAGTCCCAGGACGACGTCGACAACCGCCGGATCGGACTCATCGGCTGGGGCATGGGCGCGGCCAACGTGATCCTCGCAGGCGAGAAGGGAGGCAACGTCGCCGGTGTCGCCGCCCTTAACGGTTTCTACGACGGGCCACGCTGGCTGAAGTCGATCCACACCTTTGACGAGTGGACCCGGATCGTCGATGAGGTGCAGCAGGACCGCACCCGGCGTGTCCTCGAAGGGGAATCACGGCTGGCCGACACCTTCGCCCACTACCCCCTCGATCCCGCAACGAAGGACTACGTGGGCAAGGAATTGTCCCAGGTGTACGGCTTCGGCCATCCGACGCGGGTGCAGTTCACCGAGTCGATCATGGGTCTCCGGGTCGAGAAAGTAGTGGCGGACCTTGCCCCGACCCCGCTGTTCATCGGGCACGGATCGCGCAACACACTGCACCCCTTCGAGGAGGCCTCGTCCCTGTATGCCGCGGCCGCCTCACCCAAGACCCTGTACACCATCGACGGCAGGCACAACGACTTCATGTTCGTTGACCACCCCGAGTTCGTTGTGCTGTGCGACGCGCTTCGTGAATTCTTCGACGAGGCCTTCCGGGCAAGCACCTCCGCTGCCCGGAGCGTCTCGGCCTGATCCGCGGTTCCGGACGCACGGAGGGCCCCGGCCCCAGCGGCAGCTGGTCGGGCGGACCAGGGGAAGGGCGGCGGCCGCAGTTGGGTCGCCGCCCTTCCCTCCGCATTCGGGTCAGTGCCGGCGTTTCCCCCACCGCCGGCTGAGGTTGATGCGCTCCGAGCGGCGATGAGGTACGGGATGGCAACGCCGACGCGGCCGCCTCGACCCTCCCGATAAGGAACACCCACACTGCACAAAGCCGTGCCCGGCGCAATATGACGAATCTAATACGCGCCGACTACCACCGGCACGGGCGGACCTCCGGACAATGGAACCTGTGATGGGGCCGTACCTTGAGGAACACCGAATGCAGTGGCTGAACAAACACCGTGATTTTCTACCGTCCGTTGGGGCCCTCCTGGGGGTCTCCCTTTTTTGGATCACCGGAATTTCGGGCGGGCTGAGGCTCCTCAATGGATTCCGCTCCCCCTTGGCGGCGTTGGTTGGGCTGTACCTGATGCTCATCCTGGTGGTCGCCTCCCTCGTCGTGGCGGCCTGGGGTTACCGGGAGCTACGCCGCCGGCTGGCCTACCGGCGGCGCGCCAGCCGCTGAGGGTGCCTTCGTCGGCCGGTTACCCCCTTGACCGCCCTCATTTTGGTAAGCACACTTGCTAATAGGTGGTTGCCCTCGGTACTGTCATAAGGCTGGCCGGGCCCAAAGCCGCCATCACCAAAGCACGTCCGTTCACGCCTCGGCGGCGGCTTCGCGGCTCCCCGCACGGCCGCTTGCCGACCCGCCCCGGCACCCCCGGGGCTCGAAGAGTCTCCACCGTTACACTGTTTTCAATCAGAACCCGTCGGCCCAACCGCGGAGTAGGTGCCCCAGAAATGGACCAAGGCAGCTGCGCCCAGATCTGAGGTGAAACCGTTTTCCTACGTCGATTGGCGCGTGCCGCCTCCGCCCTCACGACTCCGCTTTCGCCGGAGGATTTCCTAGCGCTCTTCAACCCGGTGCACTCCTCGCGCCAGCTCCGTGGAATCGTGACGCGGGTGGACCATGAAACCGAGGACTCGGCCACCATCCACTTCCGTCCGGGCCACCGCTGGCACGCGCACCAGGCCGGTCAGTGGGCGCGGATCGGCGTCGAACTCGATGGAGTCCGTCAATGGCGCTCCTACTCCCTGAGCAACGCAGCCGGCCAGGATCCGGCGATCACCGTGAAGGACGCCGGCGCGGTGTCCCATGTCCTGGTCCGCGACACCAAGCCGGGCGATATCCTCTTCCTCTCGCCCCCTCAGGGCGACTTCGTCCTACCCGAGCACCCCCGGCCCCTCCTCATGCTTACGGCCGGCAGCGGCATCACGCCTGTGATGTCCATGATCCGCACCCTCATCCCCCGCCGGCCCGACGCCGACGTGGTGCTCATCAATTCCAACAGCACCCCCGAAAAAAGCCTTTTCCGCGGGGAACTCGAAGAGCTTGCCGACCAGTTCCCCAATCTCAAGGTCCGCCACTGGTTCACCAGTGCCCGCGGGCGGCTCGAGTTCACCGCAAGGGCCATCGCCGACCTCTGCCCGGACTGGCGCAGCCGCGCCGCCTATGCCTGCGGGCCCGAAGGCTTCCTGAACGACGCCGAAGACCTGTGGAAGCGCGAAGCGGCCCTCGACGCCGCCCGCACAACCCCCGGCATCGCGGCCGGGACCGAAGGGCAGCGGTCCGGCACGGGGACACTCACAGTCGAACGCTTCAGCGCGGACTTCACGGCCGGAGCGGGGCACGACGGCGGACTGGTTGTCTTCGAACAGTCGGACCGCGAGGTGGAGGCCGACGGCGACACCCCGCTGCTCGATATCGGGGAGGACGCCGGAGTCCTGATGCCCAGCGGCTGCCGCATGGGTATCTGCCACAGCTGCCTGATCCCGCTGCGGGCCGGGCAGGTCCGCGACCTCCGCACCGGTGAACTCCACAACGCTCCCGGCCAGCTCATCCAAACCTGCGTGTCCGCGGCCGCCGGGCCCGTGAACCTCGACCTCTAAACCCCGCTGAAGGAGTCCCCCATGACCTCAACGTTGACCCGCCCGGGCGCCCTTGCGGCGTCGGGTCACCCCCTGGTCCGCCCGGAAGCCGCCCGTCATCTCTCCGATGAGCAGGTTGCTGAGCTTGGCCGTGAACTCGACGCGGTACGGGACGACATCCTCGCCAAGCGCGGCTCCTCCGACGCCGCCTACATCCGGCGCATCATCAAGATTCAGCGCACCCTCGAGTTCACCGGCCGCGGCACTCTGCTGTTCAGCCGTTACAAGGCCGCCTGGGCCGCGGGCACGGCCATGCTGAGCCTCGCGAAGATCCTCGAGAACATGGAGATCGGCCACAACGTACTGCACGGGCAGTGGGACTGGATGCGCGACCCGGACATCCACTCCACCACCTGGGAGTGGGACTTCGTCACCCCGGCGCGCTCCTGGCAGCACACCCACAACGACCTCCACCACCGGTGGACCAACGTCATCGGCAAGGACCGGGACGTCGGATACAACCTGCTCCGCATGGATGCGGACCAGCCGTGGCGCCCGTTCAACCTCGGCAACCCGCTGTACAACGCCGTCCTCGCCCCCGTCTTCGAGTGGGGCATCGCGCTGTACGACCTCGAGATCCCCGAGTACAAGGAAGGCCTGAAGTCGAAGGAAGCGATGAACCGCGACCTCAAGGCCGTCGGCATCAAGGTCTTCAAGCAGTTCTCCAAGGACTATGCGGTGACCCCGTTGGTCGCGATGGCCACCGGCTCGGGCCGACGCGCGCTTTACGGGACCCTCGCCGCCAACGCCATCCGCAACCTCTGGGCCCACGCCGTGATTTTCTGCGGGCACTTCCCGGAAGGCACCGACACCTTCACCGAGGAGATGGTCGAAGGGGAAACCCGCGGTGACTGGTATGTCCGCCAGATGATCGGCTCGGCGAACATCTCCGGCTCGAAATTCATGCACCTGATGACCGGCAACCTGTCCCACCAGATCGAGCACCACTGCTTCCCGGACCTGCCGTCCAACCGCTATGCCGAAGTCGCCGTCAAGGTGCGGGAAATCTGCAACCGGTACGGCCTGCCGTACACCACGGGTCCGCTTCCCAAGCAGGTCGGGTCCACCTGGGCGAAGATCTTCAAGCTCGCCCTGCCGCCGAGGAAAACCTCAAGCCGCCGCCGGCCCTGATGGCGCGGCGCCGGGGCCTACGCCGCGATGCGCTCGTCCCGCTTGCGGCCGGCGCGGGCGAGGAGGAACAGCAGCGATCCGACCACGACGTAGGCGATGGCTCCGAGCCAGATCACCCCGGACTGCTGCGCAAGCAGCACAATGCTGGCGATGGTCGCGAGGATCGGCACAATCCGGGGAACCGAGAAGTGCTCGTGCTCCACCTTGTCCTTCTTGAGGACGAGCACGCTGACGTTGGCCGAGAGGAACACCAGGAGCAGCAGCAGCACGGTGGTCTCTGCCAGTGAGTTGACGTTTCCGACAAGAGTCAAAATGATCGTCAGGACGGCGACGACGATGATCGACACAAAGGGAGTGCGCCGCTTCGGCAGCACCCGGCAGAACGCATCGGGAAGAAGTTTCGCCTCCGAGAGGCCGTAGCCGACACGGCTGGCCATGACCATGAACAGCAGGGTGCCGTTGGCGATGGCGACCAGGGCGATCAGGCTGAACAGCCAGAGCGGGATCCCGACGCCGCTGGCCCGCACCACGTCGAGCAGCGGGCCGGTGGATTCTGCCAGTTCGGCCGGAGGCAGGACGATCACCGCGCCGAGTGCGATCAGGAGGTAGACGACGGCCGCGGTGCCGATGGCCCCGAAGAGGGCCCGCGGGTAGGCCTTGGAGGGATTGCGCACCTCCTCGGCCATGTTGGCGGCCGCCTCGAAGCCAAGGAAGGAGAAGAACGCGATGACGGATGCCGCGAAGGCACCGCCCAGCGGGGACACGCCTGGCGCGAATTCGACCAGCCGGCCCGGTTCCCCGTTGCCGCTTCCGAGCACGATGGCGGCAACCACGATGACGAGCACGAGGCCGGTCACCTCGATGATTGAGGCAACGAGGTTGGCGCCGAGGGATTCCCGGACGCCGCGGAGGTTGATCAGCGTCAGCAGGATGATGAAGACCACCGCCGCGGGGCCGGCCGGCACGTCGATGAGCGCGGCCAGGTAGTCGCCGGCGAAGGCGTTCGCCAGGGCCGCGGCCGTGGTGATGCCCGAGGCCATCATCAGGAACCCGACGAGGAACGACACGTAGGGGACCTTGAAGGCGCGCTCGGCGTACCGTGCTGCGCCACCCGCGTGCGGATACTTGGTAATGAGCTCCGCGTAGGTCCCCGCGGTGAGGAGCGCCACGACCAGCGCGATGAGCAGGGGCAGCCAGATAACGCCCCCGACGTCGGCGGACATGGACCCCACGAGGGTGTAGATGCCCGCCCCGAGGGTATCCCCCACGATGAACGCGAACAGCAACGGCGCACCGACTGCCCGCTTCAGTCCGACGTGCCCACTCGGTGTGCTCGTGCCCGTATCACTCGTCATCGCACCATTGCAGTCCTTTTCGGACGATGACGCAACAAGAGAAGCTTTTTGCGCACCACACTGGCATACTCACGCCATGGCTGTCCGACGGACGATGGGTGGAGTCGCCCTACGGTACTGCGCCGTTCTCGTCCTGGCAGCCGCCGCCCATCTGGCGGGGTTGTGGTTCCATTCATCGGGTGTGTACCACGGGCCGGCCAATGTCCCGCTCACCCAGTTCCCTGAGGATGCGGATTTCGGATTTGTCTTGACCTTCGCTGCCAGCATCATCGGGCTGAAGTACGTGGTCTACGAGCTGATTGCGAGAACCTTCTCACGGAACTTCGAATCCCGTGCCGCCCGGGCGTGCTTTTACGCCGGCTACGTGGTGGCGTTGATGATCGATCTGGCTTCGCTGTTTTCGTCCTCGGAACCCATTGCCGATGCAGGCTTTGCCCTCCTGGCCGCAGTGCTGTGCAGCCCGGTGGTGCTTATTGTGTGTGCAGCGGTGATCGTCGGCATTACCTGCTGGGCAAACAGGCCCGTCAAAGCGGGTGCTTACCGGGCTCCCTGAGCGCACGGAAAAGTTCCAGCAGGTGGACCTACCGTCGGTCGACGGAATCTCCCGCGTGAAGGCCCGGGGCGAGTGCGGACAGCACTCTTGTGTGAAGAAGCCGGTATTCCTCGGCGTATGCGCGCGGTCCCCCTGGTGGTCGAACGACGACGCGCGGCACCCCGATTATGCGATGCGGTGGAAACTGCTCGCGGGTCAGGTCGATCTCGAGGCCGCTGGCGAGGCGGTTCCAGTAGTGGACCTCATCCTCGTCGTCCCCACCGGTGACGTCGGCGATGAGAAGGTCACCACCGAGCAGGTCCTGGAGCACGAGGGCGGTCGTCCCACACTGTCCGCGTGCTGGTTGATCCGGGTGCCACCGTTTGAGGCCCACAGCATCGAGACAAGTGGTGTCCGCTCCCCAGGACGTGCGGAAGGCACGCTCAAGCTCAAGCAGGGTGGGCGTCATACTTTTCTCCGGTGATCATCGGTGGGGACGACGGTAGCACAGCGCCCAGGCGCGGAACCACGGTGTGGGGACCGCGGTTCCGTGCCGGGGACGGCCTGGTGAACCAGCGCGTTGCGCGCTCGAGGCGGCGCATGCGGGCGGCCGCCGCCACGGGTGCCCTGCACAATGGCACGGTGATACGGCCACGATCCCGACCGGGGCCTAGGAGTGCGCCGGCAGCACGCACAGCTCGTTGCCCGATGGATCGGCGTAAACCCGCCACGGCAGGTCACCCCACCCCGGGTGGAGCTCCCGGCCGCCGCGCCCGGCAATGCCTGCGGCGACCGCGTCGGGGTCATCTCCGGCCTCAAGCCGGATGTCGAGGTGGAGCCGATTTTTCTCCGGGCCCTTCGGACCCGTTTCAGGGCACAGCTCAAGCAGGGGGCCGCGCAACGAGGGATGGCGCAGCACATTCCCCGGTTGCCGGGTCCAACCGGTCAGCCAGGACCAGAACGCTGCGTCACGGACCGGATCGGCGGAGTCCAGTGGCATCGCCGCAATCGGGCCGGTGCGAACGTACGCTTCCCGCTCCTCCATCACGCAGCAGGGATTTCCCTCGGGATCGGCAAGCACCACCCACGGCACGTCGCCTTGGCCGATGTCGAGGGGTCGTGCCCCCAGCGTGAGCAGCCGATCGACCTCATCGGCCTGCCGCACCCCACCGGCGAGGTCGAGGTGGAGCCGGGGAGCCCGAGCGGAACGCGGCTCGGTGACGCGCTGGAAGCACAGGTCGAGCACCGGTCCGCCCGGGACGGCCATCCGCGTCTCGAAGGCGTCGGACCCGTCGGTGAGCCTCTCACCGCCCACCGCGGCCTCCCAGAACCGGCCCAGCCGCTGCGGCTCGGCCGCGTCGATCACAAGGTTCTCCAGATACATGAACCACACCGTAAGCCAGCCGACGACGGAGCCTCAAGCCTTGGCGCTCCGCGGCCGGAATAACCACCGGTCGCGGAGCGGGGCGTCCGGACATCTTCCCGGGACACGCCGTGTTCGCGCCCATCGGGACCTGGCGGTCATGGCCGTAGCGGAAGGAGGGTCCGGGGCCCGGCCCGTTCCGGCCCGGACGACCGGGTCAGCGCAGGGATTCGAGCAGCTCCACGGCAGCGGCGGGCCCGTCCTCCGCCGCCATCACGCGGGCCGCCTGCTGCACCGCTGGTCGATAGTCCGCCGCCTGCGACAGGGCCGCGGACAGCCGGCCCGCGGTGAGCGCGCGCTGCCTGACGGGCGGTGGGCCAAGGCCACCCTCATGCAGCCTTGCTCCCCAGAAGGGCTGGTCGGCAATGAAGGGCACTATCACCGACACGGCTCCCGCAGCCACTGCTGCCTGGACGGTCCCGATCCCGCCATGGTGCACCGCCGCCCGCGCCAGGGGCATCACCAGGTCGTGGGCCACCGAGCCGGTCACCAGCACATCCTCGCCGAGGATGTCGGAGGGAACGGACAGGCCACCGAGGCCGGTCGCGATCAGGGTGCGGGCACCGGTGCTGCGGACGCCACGGACCACCTCCCGTGCGCGTCCCACCGGATCCCCGGACGCCATCGAGCCGAAGCCCGCATAGACGAAATTTCCGCCGGAAATGAAGGCGGAAACCTCCTGCGGGATGGCGCCCGGGGTCGGTGCGCGCCACGGGCCCGTGAGGTGGACCGCGGCCGGCCAGTCCGCGGGACGCTGGAGCACCGCCGGACTGATCGGCATCAGCGTCGCAGCCGGCGGAGGAAGTGGTCCGCCCCGCCTCCCGACGAGTTCCGCCACGGCCGAAAGCTCCCGGCGGAACATCGCCGTACTGCCGGACGCAGCCCGGTAGGTAAGCCGATTGAGCGGGCCCAGGTTCCGGCTCGTCGTGCCGGCGGCGGGGAACGCCCTGGTCGGAGTCAATGCCGGCACGAGCTCGACCCACACGAAGGGTATGCCGAGCGCGTCGGCGATGAGCGGCGCCGAGAGGATTTTGGGGTGCGCCACGAGCACATCGGGCGGATACTCAAGCGCCGCTGTGGCCGACCCGACAATCACGCCGCGCATGAGCGGACGCACCACGGAGCGGTACGACCGGAGGGCGGCAAGGGTCGAGACGCCCTGCTGCTCGATCAACCGTGTGTAATCGACCCCCAGGCCGGCGACGTCGATGCCGGACAGATCGACGCCGGAATTGTCCGGCACGACGAGCCGCACCTCATGACCGGACCGCCGGGCCCTACGCGCCAGCACCGCGAATGGATCGATGTCGCCCCGCGAGCCCGCCGTCACCAGCAGTAGCCTCACTGCATCCCCCTGAGGGTCGTCCCACCACCACACCCGGTGGCCTCGGTTGAACGACGGTAGCCCTGCTCGTTGATCAGCCGCCACTCAAATTTCCACCCGTGCGCTCATAGGCACCCCGCTTGCCGCGTGGTTGAGCCCGCTGCAACACTTGGCCATGGCTCGCGACCACTCCTATGATCCAGCCGACGGATTCCCACGGATCATGCCGTCCCTGCGGTACGACGACGTGGGCGGAGCGCTCGTGTGGCTGCGGGACGTGTTCGGTCTTCGGGAGCACCTGCGGTGGTCCTCCGACGATGGCGTTGTCCAGCACGCGCAAATGCGGATCGATAGTGGTTTCGTGGAGCTGGCCCGCGCCACCACGGACCAGCCGAGCCCCCGGACTCTTGGGCGCACCAGCTCAGCGCTCGTCGTGCTCGTTGACGACGTCGACCGCCACCATCAACGGGCCCGGGCCGCAGGTGCGGATATCGTCGCGCCCCTGGCTGACAAGGCGTGGGGCCTGCGCCAGTACACGGTCGAGGATTTGGAGGGGCACCGCTGGGAGTTTTCCCAGCAGACCCGTCGCGTTCCCCCGCAGGAGTGGGGCGCCCGGTTGGCTACCTGAGTGACAGGCTCCGTCTTCAGAGGCAGGCGGGGTTCAAGGAAAAGCCCACCCGGGCGGACCGCCACGGGTGGAGGGAAAGGATCAGCGCTATGCGAAGGACCATGGAGTCGGTGGCCAGAGCCTTCTCGGGCCACCGCTTTGAGGACGCCCTTCCGCACATCGATGAGGACGTCACCTGGGAACTCGTCGGAGGCGACGACGTAAACGGAAAGCCGGCGGTTGCAGGCATCTGCGGGTCGCTCACACGGGACCTCGCGGACGTGCGGACCGACTTTGAACGGTTCAGGGTGGTAGCCGCAGGTGAGTGCGTCGTCGTGGACAGCGCCGCCCGGTACTCCGGTGCCGACGGCAGCCTGAGCCGGGTGGCATCCTGCGACCTCTATGACTTTGTGGACGGACGCGTGGCCAGGATCCGGTCCTACAACGTCGAACTCGATCCCGCCGGTACCGCATGACGTCGCCTCGGCACCCCTTGCCGGCCTCACAGCGCGGACAGCAGCACAGGGGCGAGGATGCACACGACGGCCGTTAGGGCGATGACCGCTCCGAGAATGGCCTGTTCCCGCCGGGCTGCGGCCGCGCCGCGCAGCGTGAGCCGCGGATGGGCCAGTCGATCGCCTCCCGCTCGTACGCCGTTCCCGCAAGGCTGTCGGCGCCGGACAGCAGGCGGAGACGCTCGGAGCTGTCGTCCTGGTTGCCGCCCCCGCCGTGCGGGGTGACAGCCCACAGAAGCCGAAGCGCCTCCACGAACGAGAGCGCGGCCTTTAACGGCTCGTTTTCGACGTAACTGCGGGTTGTCCAGACGGCCTTCGCCCGCTCCAGCGGGAAACCGAGCACGACGTCCGCGTCGCCCCGGCGTACGACATAGGCCACCCGGTGGGCCGGCCCACCCGCCCCTCCTGGCGCATCCGGGGAGTGACGATCTCAGGGACGTGCAGCCAGTGGAATGCGGCGACGATCCGGGGGCGCGGACCGCGGCCCAGGAGCAGAATTCCGTTGCGTTCCGCGAGGACTGTGACGAGCCGGGGAAGACCCGCGTGCCGGGACCCGGCGAAGACGTCCGGGCGCACCCGGCGAAGCGCCGCCAGGAACTGCGGGTCACGCCGGCCCTGCAGGACCGGATACCTGCCGAGTTCGCTGGCTGCCCTGAAGAAGGCCTCCGCCCGGCAGTTGAGGAGGTTGGACAGGGCGAACGCACCTCGAACGCCCATCAGGCCCGCGAGGACGACGAGACCCGTGGACAGGTCATGGGAGACCACGCGTGCCGAGCACCAGCAGAGGAAAACCGCGGCGGCCGCCCCAATTGCCGCGAGGACGATCCGGCGCTCCTGCATCCACGTGGCCCACCCCCTGCGGGACAGGCGGTGCTCGTGGGCTTCATCGGCGGCCCGGGGGCGCTCCGGGCCCCGGGACACGGTGAAGGCCAACCGGGCCTCGTCCTTCGGCCTGGGGACGACCGACGGACTCCCGGGAGCCCGCTCCCCAACGGTTCCCTCCATGGAGTACCGACTGCTGAGCGTGGGCAAGGCGCCATCCAGCTTCGCGAGCGCGGTCCGCAGGCGGTCGATGTCGATGTCGGTGGGCGAGATCCCGAAGGCCTCGAGCCGTCCGCGTGCCGCCATGGCCGCCAGCTTCTCCGGGCGGGGCCGGGTCCGCAGGAGGTAGCGCGCGAACCGGCCGCTCATGAAGTGGCAGGCGTCGAGTGCATCAGCATAGGCGTCGATCCCCGAATATCCCATCGACGCCGTGATGTGGGCCGAGGTTCTGCTCAGCTGTACCGTCGCAAGGCAGGCTGCGACGTCCACGGGCAGGAAGACGCCCGGTGCCCCGTACCGGGGAATCCTGCCTCCGCGAGGCTGTCGTCGGTCTGTAACCCCAAGGCGTCCTTGACCCCCTGTACGGACCGGTCGAACATGGTGTCGCCGTGGGCGAGGCGTACTTCCCGGAAGACCAGGGTGTCCAGCAACCTCGCGCGCACCACCGGAACAGGCGTACCTTGTCGATACGGGGAGTCGGGGACAGCCGCGGCATAGCGACGGCCGAGGAAGACCGCCAGACCCGCAACGCCCCTGCGCGGGTCGGGCCCGGTGATCATGCTGTCAGGGCGGACCAGTTCGCGCTCCAACTCCCGAAGGGCGAAGAGGTCGAGGCCTTGAAGGAACCGCAGGGCGTAGTCCAGTTCCCTTTCGCCTTCCGGGCCCTCGGAGGGGCCGGTCGTTGATCAAAGGTGTTTGAGGTATTGCTGTGGAGCGGTGAGGAAACGCTGCCAGTTGGCCACCAGGTCGAGGTCCTCCCACTGCCGGCGGCGGTAGCCCCACTCCCCCAGCTCAAGAATCTGTGCGTTCGGCAGCGCCGCGAGCAACGGTGAGTGGGTGGACATGATCACCTGTGACTTGCCTGTGGCGATGACAGCCTTGAGGACTCCCAGCAGGGCGAGACATCCGGAAAAGGAAAGCGCCGATTCCGGTTCGTCAAGGACCCAGAGTCCCGGGCCCTTGAAGCGGTCACCCACGAGCTGCAGGAACGATTCGCCGTGGGACATCTCGTGGAAGGCGAGGTCGGTCCGGCTCATGCTCGGGTTTGCCTCGAGGTAGCTGTAGAACCCGTGCATTGTTTCGGCCCGCAGGAAGTATCCGCGCCGTGCCGCACCGGCATTCCGGATCAGCTGCAGGTGGTCCCCCAGCGTGGACTCGGTGGCACGGGTGCTGTGCTGGGCCCCGGTCGATCCCCCTTCGGGCGAAAGCCCGTACGCAACGGCAAGCGCCTCGATGATCGTTGATTTGCCGGAGCCGTTTTCCCCCACCAGCACAGTCGCAGGGCCGAGGACGAGTCCGTCGTCCAGCAGCTGGCGGACCGGTGCCAGCGTCGCCGGCCAGGCGCCCCGGTCGAGGCCGTTCGCGGCCTGCTCGCGTACGCTCCGGAGAGGGAACTGCTGAAGTCTCATGCGCCAGTCTGACACGCCGGGCCAGGTCACGGTCAGGCCCGGCGCGGGCCTGCACGGTGTCCGTGACCGGTTCCCGGCGTTCTGGCCCGATAGCCGCCCTGTGGTGTCCTCCGCTAGGGTGAATTGGGTGGCCCAAGCTGCTCCCCGCAGTTCTCGGGTTCCTCAGCGAAGCGGTACCAGGCTGGCAGGGCCGCCGTAAAGGCCGACCGAATGGAGGGGTCCCCGGTCACCGTCCAGTCCACGGCGGCACCGATCTCCGGTTCCAGCTTGTTCCACTCGAACCAGTTGACCATCTTCAGCTGGGGGAATTCCTCCTGCACGGCCGGATCGAACACCTGCTCCCACCAGGCGCGCTTGATGTTCAGCTCCCGGAGCCCGTCGATGTCATCGGTGACCAGTGCCGCAGTCTCCGGAATGGCAACGGGCTTACCGCGCCCGACACCGTACTCGGTATGGAAGTCGGGCAGCATCGACTCGTCGCCGTTGCGGCCGTTGTAGTCTCCGGTGAGCTGATCGGCGAACTTGCCCGCCTCGGGAATCTCGCTTTCTCCCCAGGGGTAGGCGTCCCCCCAGTGGTAAAGGGACATGCCGACCCAGTCGACGGCGTCGTCCCCCGGGTAGTAGGGGGCGTAGGGATCGTCGTGGGCGGTGAGGACACCGTCACCCGTCGTGTCGAGGAGGGGAAAGCCGGCGGTGCCCGGCAGGGATTCGTGGGAGCCGCCGGCGAAGGGGTAGCCGCCGCCATAATTCGGTGCCCACATGATCGCCGAGCCCGGCGCGCCCTGATGGATGGCCTCGGCTATCCGCCGGAACGCTGCAATGTACGCCTGCGGTTGCTGGCCCCAGGGATACCAGGAGCCGTTCATCTCGTGCGCGAAGCGGACGATGACCGGAACCCCGCTCGTATTGAACCCCGCGAGCAATGCAGCGAGCCCCTCGGCACGTTCCCGGGTGACCTCGGCCAGGCCCTGCTGCGGTTCCAGCGTCAGCAGCAGTATTCCTCCCTCCTGCCGGACCTGCTCCGCAGCAGCGCTGATCAGGCTCGGGTCCTCCGCCGAGAACGGAAAGTCAGCGAAGGAGACCGCAACGGCGGGACGCTGCCCCAACTTGGCGGAATACTGGGCCAGCGTCTCGCGGCCCCACTCAAGGTTCACCCCCATGAGCGTTCCGTCCTGCGGGGCCAGGCGGCGACCATCGATTGGCCCGCAGGGGGCAGCGGCGGGGTTGGGGGTGCAGGCGCACAGCGCCAGCACCAGGAACGCGGAAAGTGTCCGGAGAAGGTTTGAGACCACGGCAGTAATCTACCGGCACCGGGCACCGCGCCGGTGCCGCCCGGAACCGGGGCGGTCGGCGCCGGGTGCCGGTTCCGTGCGGGTCCGCTCCGGGAACGGCGGCGGCTAGGGGTGGGCGTCGGGGTGGATGCTTCGGTTCTCGCTGCGCTCCCGGCGCGGGCGCAGCCAGCCGGGAACATGGGCCTTGGGCAGCACCTTGACGATGGCAAGGGCGGCGTACATGACGGTGTTGATGGCCACGAAGGTCGCCAGGACGGCGAACACTTCGCTGTCCAGGATCGACTCGGGGAAGACCAGCCCGAGGGGAACGCGCAGTGCACCCATCACGACGCTGCCGCCTCTGAGCGCAGGACGCCCGCATGGGAAACGTGCTTCCAGTCCGCGGTGCGGCCGAGTGAGATATCGATGATTCCCTTGACGTAGACAATGTTGAGGAACATGTCGAAGCAAAGCTCGGGCAGGAGCGTTGCTGCCAGCAGGCGGGCACGCCACCCGCCTTTCCAGACGGTGCACACCCGTTCGATCATGAACAGGGCTCCGAGGCCCAGCCAGAATGGAAACCACACCCAGGCGTCGAGGGAGAGCAGCAGGAGTGCGCCCAGGAGCAGGTATGCACCGAGCGCGATGACTCCGTACCCGATGCCCAGCTGCTGCACCCAGTAGCGCACGGTCTGCGGTGTCACCCCGTAGGCCCCAATGTTCTCCAGTGCCCCCCGCTGCCATCGCAGCCGCTGCGCCCACAGCGTGGACCAGATCGGCATCAGCTCGGTGACGACCGTGCACTGGTCCGGGGAGATGATCAGGGCGCCAAGGGACTTGAGGGCGATCGTCAGCTCGTTGTCCTCCGTGAGGGCTGCCGTGTCGTAGACATCCCCCGGGGTGCCGGGAATCGAGAGCCCCCGCTGCCCGGCGACGGTTGTCAGTGCAATCGGGCGGAAGAGCGATGCCGTTCCGGTCAGCACGAACACGCGCCCGCGCCGACGCCTGATTTGGCGGCTGTAGCGGATGTATTCGTTGCGTTGGAACTGCCCGAGGACCCCGTGCCCGGGCTCACCGTAGAACAGCCCGCCCACGGCCATCAGTGCGCGGTCGTCGGTGAAGCGCCGCACCGCCGCCGCGAGGAACCCGGCATCCAGCCGGGTGTCCGCGTCCATCACCATGACGACGTCGTTCGGTCCCTGACCGGGAAGGACCAACCTGAGCGCCTGGTTCAGGGCACCCGCCTTTTTCCGTGTATTGTCGACCGATTCGAGCACCTCGACGCCGGCGCGGCGGGCCAGCGCCGCGGTGTTGTCGGTGCAGTTGTCGGCCACGACGATGATCCGCTCCGGGGGGTGGGACTGGGACCGAAGCGAGGCGATGGTGGAGGGCAGTGAGGCCTCCTCGTTATGTGCCGGGATGAGCACGGTGACGCTGACCGGACCGTGGTAGACACCCCTCGTGGCGGCCATGACGAGCTTCGGGGCAAGCGGCGCGATGTCCGGATTGGCCGACCGGCGGGACCGTGTCGAGATGCGCTGCTCGAGCAGCGCCACGCCGGCGGCCAGGAGTACGGCCAGGGCCATGGCGATGGCGAGCACCCGGAAAGGGGGCATGTCCGTGTTGTAGAGCACGCGCCAGATTCCCAGGATGACCCCGTGGGCCGGACCCTCGACCTGGGTCGGACCGCCCACCGTCACCGCCGCCCACAGGGACGCGGCCGCGCCTGCTGCCAGCAGGGCTATGACCAGACCCACCGTCCGGTGGAACCGGCCCCGTCTGGGTCGGGCGGCCGCGCCCTCGCCGGGAACCGTTTCCATCCCGCGCCGGCGGAGTCCGGAGCCAGGGGCGGTAAAGCCCCGGCGGGGGCGGGGTTGCAGGTGGCGTGGCGCCCGCTTGGCGGTTTTCCTCATGGACCCTCAGCCAGCCACGGGATGGGCACGGAAATGTGCAGGGTTGAGCGCCTGAGTATTCATAAGATTGAGACCTCTTCACAAGTGCTGCGGAACACAGCTGATCGACTTACCGCGAACACCCCACCCCAGCAGTGCGGCACACATCAATTCCCAGCCTGCCAACGCTATCGAACTGGACCCGGTTCCGCCAGACGGCCGGGCGGAACCGATACCTGATGACGTGACTGATCCGGGATGCCACGGTTCTTCCCAGCGGGAGGACCGCAACCCTCTGATGAACGACCGGAAGGAAGACGTTTTGCCCGCCTGGCAGCTGACCACACCAAAATCAGTCGAACGTGCGAACACCATCCTCGCAGCGGAGCGCAGCAGGATGGATGCCGAAGGGGTGCCGGGTGAGCTCCTCCTCACCGGAGGCAGCAGCATTGCGGGCCTCGTGACGAAAGGGGATATCGACCTTCACCTCCGGGTGGCCGAAAGCGACTTCCCGGTGGCGGTCTCTAGGCTTCGGCGCCTCTACACGGCGGCCCTGCCGGAGATCTGGACTGCCTCTTTCGCGGTCTTCGAACGGTCCGCCCTGCCCCCTGTCGGTGTGGCAGTCACCGTCATCGGCTCCGAGCACGACCAGAGGTTTGTGCGGTCCTGGGAGCAACTGCGATCACGGGCCGGGGCGCGTGAGCAGTACAACGTCCTGAAACGGACAAGCGACGACGTCGAAGCGGCAAAATCGGCGTTCTTCGACGACCTCGCTGGCGAAAGCTGAACCTGTCGGGAGCGGGCGGCCTACAATCCGGGTATGTCCCTCCACTGGCGAACCCGCCCAGAACAACCCCGCGACCTCGACGCCATCCACGCCATCAACGCCGCCGCATTCGAAACCGAAGCTGAAGCAAACCTCGTTGAAGCGCTGCGCGGCGACCCGGCCTGGATCGAGGGCCTGTCCATCCTTGTGACCACCACCGCTGACGAACCGGTCGGACACGCCCTGCTCACGCGCTGTCACATCGGTGAAACGCCCGCCCTCTGCCTCGCGCCGTGTGCCGTTCTTCCCTCCAGTCAACGTGCCGGCGCCGGCACTGCCGCCGTCGACGCTGCCCTGGAGGCCGCCCGGGCAATGGGCGAAGCTTTCGTGGTGGTTCTCGGACACCCGGGGTATTACCCCCGTTTCGGTTTTGAACGCGCCTCAAGCTTCGGGATCCGGCTAAGCATCGACGTTCCCGACGAAGCCCTCACGGCTCTCTCGCTTGACCCGCAGCGGGCCCTGCCGTCGGGAACCGTCCGCTACGCGGAACCCTTCGGGATCTAGCTGCCCAGATCCCTGCGGCCGGCACCGCGCCGCAGCGGAGCGGGGACGGTATTCCCCCACACGTGGGGCGGCCAGCTCCGACTCCCAGGTCACCAGGTGCGGGCGAGGGCGTGAAAGGTTTCCTCGTCGCTGTGGACCGGGATGACGCACAGCAGATGGCCTCCCGGGGCCCGCAGCGTGTGGCATCCCTGCCAACTCGCAACTTCGATGGCGCCCAGGGCGGTCAACCGGGCAACTTCCGCCGGGACGTCATCCGTTTCAATGTCGACGTGGTAGCGGGCGGTGTCCTCAACCGACTGCACCGCGACGACGAGGTTCGGGACACAATCCTGCAGGGTCTGGAACTGCGGTTCCCCGGGTGGGCTTTGGGTCGGCACCCCGAGCGCGCCGGCCCAGAAGGCGGCGCTCGCCGAGGCCTGCCCGGACGGGGCATCGATCAGTACGGTGGACAAGCGGCTGCGGTGCATGAGTCGGCTCCTGGTCACGAATCTGTGCGGTCGAACGGCTTTGAGTTCGCAGCCACCGGCCCGGCACCAGGATCGGCGACCGGCGGTGGCTGCTGCCGACCTCGAAGCTAACAGGACCCGGCTCAGCGTGGAAGCCGGCCGGGCGATGAGGGCCGGTCCGCGCCGATCCTGCCCGGGGATCGGGCCCAGGACGCCCGAGGGGGCAGCCGTGGGCCCGGGACCGGGGCGGTCACACCTCAGGGAGTGCTGCGAAAGCCTTCTTGGTATCCCGGTACCACCCCATGCCCTTGATCGGATTCCTCCACCGCCCCTTCATCGCCTCGTGCGCCTCCTGGTGGGTCGCATCGCCGGACTTGACCGCACTCCGGAGGTGCCGGTCCTGGGCCTGAATGACGTCATCCGCGGTATCGCCGCTCAGCTCCAGGTCGCAAGGACCGCCGAGCTGCCTGCATGTCATGGTCTTCATTGCCGTTTCCTTCTGCCGTGATGGGTTGGGCCGGGACTTCAAAGCGAGTCCTACCCATATGACGGATGCGGCGCCGCTGATGTGACCGACCTGAACCGGCAGGATCGCGGTCGGCGCTACTTGTGGGCCGCAGCGGCCCGCCCCGCGATGGATGCCAGCACGTCCGGCCGGGCGCGGAACGTTATTTCCTGGACCATCCCGCTCGCGACGCTGAAGTCGAAGGCCACCCGGGCCCGGCCGCGGTGGAACCACGCCGCACCGGGACGATCGCCCACAAACACAGGCAATGCGGCCTTGGCGGAGCCATCGAACATCGCGGCGACGTCGTCCCGTCCCTGGATCCGCTGGGGGGTGCCGGCGGCGACCGCCTCGGCATCCGCGGTGACCAGGATGTCGGGAGCAAGGAGGTGGAGGAGCCGGCCGAAATCGCCGCCCTGGGCGGCCGCAAGGAAGGCATCCACGACTTCCCAGTCGGCCGGCGTCCCCGGCGGTGCCACCGCCGACACCTTGGCCCGCGCCCGCGAGGCCAGCTTGCGGGCAGCCGTCGAGGTCACATCAAGAACCGCCGCGACGGTGGCGAAGTCCACGCTGAAGGTGTCATGAAGCACGAACGCCACGCGCTCCGCGGGCGACAGCCGTTCCAGGACGACCTGCAGGGCGACCCCAACGGAGTCCGCCAGGACCACCTGCTCGGCCGGATCCGGGGAGATCCCGGTTTCGAGGAGCCGCATCGGCTCGGTCGGCTCGGGAATCTTGGAGCGCAGACGGTCCAGGCACAGGCGGGTAGTGACGACTGTCAGCCAGGCGGGCAGGTTGTCGATCCTGGCCTCGGTGCCATTGAACCGCAGCCAGGCCTGCTGCACCATATCCTCGCCCTCGGCACGGTCATCGAGCAGGCTCTTGGCGATGCGCGCAAGCCTGGGGCGTTCCGCCTCGAATTGCTCACTTCGATCCATAAAGTGACACCATATGCGGGTTCACTTCCGATGGGTATGGCCGGGCCGGCCGGAGCGCCCGCCGCCCGCGGGGCAGCCTCAGCGACCCCGGTTCGCCGTCCCAGTGGTCAGCTCGGCCCCGCCCGGTCCACATCATCGATCGCCTTGGCCAGCCGCGTGCGTTCCTTGTCGATCCACTGCCTGCCGCTGTAGGCCTGGGCGAAGGTTTCGGCGAACTCCGCCGGGTCCTCCCCCACGATCGTGCGCACCGGCGTGCCGTCCGCCGCGGCGCGTTCCCAGAGGTCGACCGCGTCACCCATCATGGTCAGCATGGTCTCGCCGTCGGTGACTCCGCCGTAGTACATCAGGTACCGGTGGAGTGCCTTCGCGGCGGTGCCATGCGGCTCCGGCAGGGCCTCGAGGCGCGCCTTGTGCTGCCTGTACTGCTTCTTCTGCCCGAGCGGGCCGGTGATGGCCCCGATCCAGTTGGCCATGATCATTTTTTCCCTTCGCGGAGCTGTTCGAGACGTTCTGTGAGGAAGCTCCAGGTCCTCCAGAATTCATTGAGGTACTCCCGCCCCTGCGCGTTCAGTGAATACACCTTCCGCGGGGGCCCCTTCTCCGAGGGAACCTTCTCCACGTCGACGAGGTGCCGCTGCTCGATCCGCACGAGCAGCGCGTAGATCGTCCCTTCGGCGATGTCGGTGAAGCCCTGGTCCCGCAGCCCCGCGGTGATCTGGTATCCGTAGGCGGGACGGGACGAAAGCATCGACAGAACGACCCCCTCGAGGACCCCTTTGAGCATCTCCGTTGCCTGCCTGCCCATTGAGCCCCTCCAGGCTAGTCATTATTACTAGGTACCAGTACATAGTAACACTGAATAGCTGTAACAGGAGGGCTGGGAAATGCACTCCAGACCGGCACGGCGTCTTCGGTTCCGGTCCCGTTCCGCCGACCGCTGCCTGAAAGCTACCGCCGCTGCCGCGGCTTGTAGGATGTGCCCATGACGGCGCCGCAGCTCTACATCAGCTTCCCCGGCACGGCGCGGGAGGCACTCGGCTTCTACGCTGACGTGTTCAGCGGGGAGCTTTCCCTGCATACCTACGAGGACTTCGGTCGAAACGACGGGCCAGCCGACGCCGTGGCCCACGGAGTGCTCAACGGCGTCGTCGCTCTGGCCGGCTCGGATGCTGCGCAGGGCGAGAAGAGTGTTCGCCTTGAAGGGGTCATGCTCTCGTTGCTGGGTACGGCCGAGCCGGCGGTGCTCCACGGGTGGTTCGATCGACTCGCTGAGGGCGGCGCAGTTGTCGACCCGCTGTCGCCGAAGCCGTGGGGTGCGACGGACGGTCAGGTCGTGGACCGTTACGGGCTCCACTGGCTCATCGGGTATGAGCCCGGGCGCTGAACAGCCGCTGCGCGTCGACCCGCCGACCGCGCACACTGCGGATCCTCCTAGGCGCCCTCCCAGTGGGCAGGCCGTTGAAGGTCGCCTGGGAGGCGGGTGGCCCAGCTGCCACCCGCGGCATTGAGTTGGGGCCGGCTCACATACAGTGCTTGGGAAAGATCCGCGCCGTCGAGACGGGCGTCCCGGAGGTCCGCGCCGAGGAGATCGGCACCCGAGAGGTCGCTGAACCGCAGGTCCGCCGCGATCAGGAATGCCCCGCGGAGGTCCGCCGCGATCAGGAATGCCCCGCGGAGGTCCGCCCCGCACAGCGGCCGCGACGTGAGATCCCATCCCATCAGGTCCGCTCCAGGACGCAGTGCGGCGTCGAGGTGATCATCGCCGGCTGCAAAATAGGCAGCCCGCACCTCCTCGCTGACGTCCATCAGAACTGTCCTGACGGTGCCGTGCATTTCGGGCAGGTCCAGGTGAAGCAGTTGGCGCAGTCAGGACGCAGCGACTGCCGGCTGAGGGCAGGAGTGGAGGATGGCGTTGACGGGTGGAGTGGGGGTGCATGTGATTTTCCCGGGATGGGTGCGGTGAGGGGCCCGAGGCTCGGGGAACCCGCTGCGGGAGTTCCCATCGAGGACACGCGGAATCACCGCTCCGCGAGGGAGCGAACAGGAAACGCTTGAGCTCTGGGTCACAGAGACGATTGGAAGATCACTGCCGCCAAAATACCACCGGCAGGGCGGCCCAGGCGAGGAGACGTCCACCGGCGGCGGCCTTCACACGCGCCCGACCGGGCAGGTTCCCCTTCTGCGCAACAATCAGGGCACGAATCGCCTCCTTCGTGAGACGCCACCGCAACAGGCGCCAGAATGGGGGGATGAACCTCCCGTTCGGGCGCCACAAGGGGTTGATCGGTGCGCGGTGCTTCCTCGCCGCCGGAATCGGTGCTGCGGTGATGGGTACAACGGCCGCGTGCACTCCCTACTCCGGCACCGCACCTCCCTGTTTTCCGCCGGCCTTTTCGGTGACTCCGGCTGCGGCCGCGCCGGGGGAAACGGTGACCGTTGCGGCTCCGCCGGTTGATTGTGACCCCCGGTACGGGGATGACGCCCGGATTCGGATCGTCGTGACCGATGAACGGGGCGTCGAGGCCATCGACACCACAGCGCCAATGACCGATGCCGGCGAGTTCGCCTACACATTCCCGGTTCCGGCCCGGATGGCGGTAGGAAAAGCCTCTGTTATGGCCGAGCCGGATGACGTTGACTGGTGCGATGACACGGGCAGGAACAACCGCATACAGGGCTCCAGGATGTGGGAGCGGACCTCCTGTGTGCTGCCGGTGGAGCCACTGACAATCACGCACTAGCGGGGAACCCATGGTCGATCCGATGCACTTCAATCAGCGGGCGGACGTCTACGAGGAATCCCGCCCGCCCTACCCGGACGCCCTGTGGACACGGCTGCGCGGCCTCAACCTGCTGCGGCGGGGGACGCGCGCACTCGAACTGGGGGCCGGGTCCGGACAGGCGACCGCAGCGCTGGTGGACGCAGGCCTGAGCGTGACCGCCGTCGAGCCCGGGCAGAACCTCGCCGCACGGTTGCACGCGCGACTGCCCTCGGTCCAGGTCCAGGTGGCCGCGGCAGAGGATGCCGAGGTGCCGGACGCGGGCTTCGACCTGGCGGTGGCCGCGACCTCCGTCCACTGGTTCGACCTCGACGTCGTCCTGCCCAAGCTGCACCGCGCCCTGGTTCCCGGCGGCAGCTTCGTCGTGTGGCGCACCGTCTTCGGTGACCCAGCCTTTCCGACGCCGTTCCGCGAGCGCACCGGGCAGATTGTCCGACGTCGGCGGAATCTTCCCGTGAGGCCCGGACCGGATGAGCTTGATACGGCGGGATGGGTGCGCGAGTTGACCCGGAGCGGGCTGTTCGTCCACGCCTCCACGGATCACTTCCCCTGGAGCATCGAACTTCGGGCCGACCAGGTGCATGGCCTATTCAGCACGTTCAGCAACTGGACCGCGGCGGAGGTCGAGGAGGCAGCACAGGCCGTGCTGGATCTCGGCGGCTCCGCCACCGAGCACTACGTCACGCCGCTGATCGTCCTGAGGCGCACCTGAACCGGCGGCGGCGGAATCCGAACGCTTCCTAGGGGTCGTTGCGCAGATCCGGTGGTCCCTCGATGATGAACTCACCGATCACTGTTTCACCGTCGGATTCGTAGACAGGTACGGCGAAGGTCTTCCCCAGCCGCGCTTCCTGCCAGGCGAGAGCCTCGGCGGGGCTGGCGAACTTCTCCGCGGCGTTCCTTCCCGACGCTTCATCGAGCTCCTCGGAATAGGCATAGCCATGCACGCCGCTGCTGGCAATGACTGCAAGGAGGACCGGCTCCCGGTGGTCTTTGGCGGTGCCGTACGTATCGCCGTTTTCGTTGACGGCCCATTCGGTGGGAGCCTTGTTCACGTAGGTGGCCTCGAGCCGGTAGCGTACGTCCGGTTCGCTGGTGCGGATCCCGGTTGAGCGCTCCCCCGGGTTCAGGGCGATGGTGTAGCCGCCCCGCGCCTCAAGGTCGTTGGGGCCGCAGCTCATTGACGCCCCGTCCTCCCAGTACAGGGTTCCGGCACTCAGGCAGGTCAGCTCCATGGTGATATGGGTGGCACCCGGGGGCGCCTGCCCCAGCTCGATCGCCTGCGATCCGGTGTAAACCCCTTCGTCCGCGGTGGCGAGCGCGGTGACGATGTCCCCACCCGGCTCCACCAGGAAGGCGGCAGCGGCCGCCCCCGCTCCTCCGACCAGCCCGACGCCGGCGAAGACCCCCGCCCTGACCCACCACCGGTGCCGGCGCAGGTCGGCGGGCGAGGATGCATTGACCCTGGAAACCAGGACGGCGCGCAGTCCCTGGCCGAAGGTGTCGTCCATTGGATCAAGGTTCATTGCTGTCCCTCCTCTGCGAGCGCGAGCGATCGTGGTCCGGTGGGTTCGGGCAGGTCTTCCCGCAGGCGTTGCCGGGCCCGGTGCAGCCTAGTCTTCGCCGCGTCAGGGCCCAGTTGGAGAAGCGCGGCCTCCGAGGCGATGTCATAGCCCTCGAGCGCGACGAGCGTGATCAGCTGCAGGTCCACAGGCTTGAGCGACCGCAGCGCCTCGGCGAGGTGTCCATCAACGCCGTCCAATGGATGCTCATGGAGGAAGGTCTCTGCCGGGTCCGCCGCCGCCGGATTGCGGGGAAGGCTCTTGAGCACAGTGTCGTAGCGCCGCCTCGAGCGCCGGAGGTTCAAGGCGCAGTTCGTAGTGGTCACCAACAACCAGGGAAGCACCGAACGCTGCACGAGCCTCACCCCGGCCCGCCGGCGCCACAGCTCAAGGAAGGCCGCCGCACTCACGTCCTCGGCATCCGGCCGATTCGGCGCCAGCCGGTACGCCTGCCGGTACACCCGCTCCCGGTGCCGGTCGAACAGCACACCGAATGCCTCACCGTCACCGTTCAGGCTGCGCGACCACAGGCCGCTGTCGTCATCGCTTCGTTCCCCCATACCCTGTAGTGTCCACCCGGCCACGGAAGGTTTCACCCATCGCGGGGTAATTTTCCGGGGCCGCCCCATCCTTCATTGACCGGATGGGTCGGGCGGCCCGCCGGCGGCCCACCGGCGATTGCTCCTCCGGATGCCGAATTCCCCCGGGCCTTTAAACGCATGACGAGGTCCTGGCGGGAGGAACTATCAACCCCGGCTGTCAGTTGAATCTGCAGCAGCGCGCTCCTCCGCCCTGGCTGGAGCATCGCCATGCACGGGAAGGGGCACGTCATCGAAAGCAGGCACGCCGTCGGCGCTGGTCCCGGCGTGGCCCTCGTCCGCGATCCGGCCGGCAGGCCCACCCAGAGGTTTGCCGTGCCACGGGCCCTTCAACGACCGTGGTGAGTACCGACAGGACATCCGGGAGTCGGCGCCGCATTGCGGTGGCCCTCTCCGGCGTTCTCCTGCTGGGGCTGGCCGTCCTGGCGCTGGTGCTCCTCGTGCCCGGCCTGCTCAGCGGCTTGCGCACCGACGGCGGCTCCCTGCTCGGGGGCCCGGAGTGCACGGTCCGGACCTCGGAGGGAGAGGTCGCCCTCGATAGGGATGAGGCGCAGCTCGCCACGACCGCCGTGGCACTCCTGGCCCGCGGGATGGAGGCACCGGACACCGCCGGCATCGATCGAGCGGTGCTGCAGCGGCTGGCCGACGGCCCGCCGGAGAACGCCGGCCCCAGCCTGACCTGCCGGGGCTCGGCCGCCGACGGTCTGCCGGAACAGCAGTTGGGCGCCACGGGCCTGACGCCGCGGGCCGAACAGGTCCGCCAGGCACTGTCCGAGGTGTTCGGCGACCAACCCCTCGGCGGATTCTCCCCGGGCGGCGTCGGACAGGGACACGGAGCGGACTCGACGCACTACGACGGCCGGGCCATCGACATCTTCTTCCGCCCGGTGACGGAAGAGCACCGGCGTGAAGGGTGGCTTGTCGCCCAGTGGCTCGTCGCCCATGCGGAGGAACTGAACATCCAGTACGTCATCTTCGACGACCGGTTCTGGAGCGCGCACATCCCCCGGGGGCGGTGGCATGCCTACGACGCACCCGAGCCCGCCAACGAAATCCTGCGCCACCTCGACCACGTCCACGTCGACGTGCTGGGCGGAGGCAACAACTGAGCAGCGGTGCAACACGCGTCGATGCGTTACTCGGCCGGTTTCATCTGAATGAGCTGAATGAGGTTCCCGCACGTGTCATCGAAGACCGCCACGACAGCGGCGCCGATGTCTGTTGGGGGCTGGGTGAACACCACGCCCCTGCCGGACAGCCTGGCGTGCTCGGCGGCGAGGTCCTCGACGGCAAACTGGGCAAGGGGAATGCCGTCTTCGACGAGGGCATCGCGGTACGGCTTCACCGCCGGGTGGCGCGAGGGTTCAAGAAGCAGTTCGGGGCCGTCCGGCGATTCGGGCGATACAACGGTGAGCCAGAAGTCATCGCCGAGGGGAATGTTTTGGCGCACGATGAAGCCGAGCACATCTGTGTAGAAGGCGCGGGCCGATTGCTGGTCGTCCACGAACAGGCTCGTCAGGGCAATTCTCATGGTCGGTCCTTCGTCGGGCGGGTCGTCGTCCCATCGTAGGTCCCACGCCGCCACACCGGATCAGTTGCGCCTCGTGTTTGAATGGCGGGATGGAAAAATGGGGGAATCCAAGACCGGCGCCAAAACTCCGTGAGGGTGACCGGGTGGCGGTTCTATCGCCGTCCTTCGCCGCCCCGGGCTTCGCACCTGAAGTCCATGACCAGGCCATGGACCGGTTCGCGGCCGCAACCGGGCTCGTCCCGGTTGAGTTCCCGACGACCCGGCAGCTGGGCGCAACGGCCGGGGACCGGGCCGCCGATCTCAACGCGGCGTTCGCCGACCCGACCATCCGGGCCATCCTGGCCACCGTCGGCGGCAACGACCAGATCACCGTCATCCCGCATCTGGACGCCGGGCTCGCCCGGGCCGACCCGAAGATCTTCCTCGGCTACAGCGACAACACGAACCTGTTGAACTGGCTCTGGTCACTCGGCATCACCGGGTTCCACGGCGGCTCCACCCAGGTGCACCTCGGACCCGGCCCCCGCATCGACGAGGTCCACCTGGCCTCCGTGAAGGCCACCCTGATGACCGGTGGAGAGCTCGCGATCACGGACCCCGGCGAATCGGAGGACTTCGGGCACGACTGGCAGGACCCCCGGGCCCTCACCGAGTTCGGGGAACGCGAGTCCCCCGAGCCGTGGACCTGGGCCGGGCCGGAGCGGTTGGTGTCCGGCCGGACCTGGGGCGGATGCCTCGAGGTCATCGATCAGCTCGCCCTCGCCGGCCGGATGCCCCGGGTGGAGGACCTCCACGGGTCGATCCTGCTGCTTGAAACCAGCGAGGAGCTCCCACCGGCCGACTGGGTGAAGCGGTGGCTCCGCGCGCTCGGCGAGCGCGGTGCACTGGAAGCCGTCGCAGGGGTTCTCGTCGCCAGGCCCCCGACCAGCAGCTTTGGGAGCCGGCCCGGGCCGGAGGAACGCGCCCGCCTGCGGGCGGCGCAGCGGGAGGCCGCCATCGGGGAGATCCGTCGGTACAACCCCCAGGCCGTCGTCTGCGTTGGGCCGCCCTTCGGCCATACCCGCCCGCAATGGATCCTGCCCTACGGCGGACACATCACCCTGGACGGGTACGCCCGCACCATCACCGCGTCCTACGACTGACTCCGGTCCGCCGGGCACGGGCCCGCCCCATGCGTGCCTCACTGCGACTCCGCTTTTTACGGCCAGCGGGGTTTGGCGCGGTGTGCGACGCTGGGGCGGTGGAAGCTAATCCCGAGGTACCGCCGTGGCCACTGATCGACCCGCGCCACGACGGCGTGATCCTGCGCAGGTTCCGGGATGAGGACGCCGGGATGGCCATGGAACTGGCCCGGGACGAGTACATCCCCATGATCGGCACCCTGCCTGCCCGGGCGTCCCGGGCAGAGGCACTGGCCTGGGTCGAACGCCAGCGGCAGCGCCACCCCGAGGGGACGGGGTTCTCCTTCTCCATCGTCGACGCCGGGAGCGGCCGCTGCGTCGGCCAGGTGGGCCTGTGGACGCGGGAACTGAACCAGGGGCGTGCCCAGGCCGGCTACGGCGTCATACCCGGTGAGCGCGGCCGGCGGATCGCTGCCCGGGCGCTGCTGGCGCTCCGGGATTTCGCCTGGACGATCCCCCGGCTGCACCGGGTTGAGCTCTACATCGAACCGTGGAACACCGCCTCGATCCGCAGCGCCGACTACGCCGGTTTCCACCGGGAGGGGCTCCTGCGAAGCCATCAGGAAATCGCCGGCGAGCGTCGGGATATGCTCCTGTACGCCGCGCTCAGGAAGCCCGGGTCATAGGCTGTCCGGGGGCGGGGACGGACCGGGACGACCCAGGGGGAGCATGGCACAGCGCGGAGCACCGGTGGTCGACGGCGGTGACCCGCTGTCCCGGCGGGTGCGCGGCACATTCTACCGCGCCGTCGACCCCGCCTACCGGGAAGCCGCCCTGGGGGGATCGCGCAACGCGGGCCGGTACTCACGCCCGGGTGTTCCCACCCTGTACCTGAGCTCCTCCCCCGAGGGCGTGGCCGCGGCGATGATCGCCCACGCCGGGAACCGGGCCCCCGACCTGGAGGTCGTGGAGTTCGACGTCGACGCCACCGGAATCGCCGACCTCCGCGACCCCGCCCTCCTGGCCGGGCTCGGGATCGATCCAGGCGATGCCGCCGCCGACTGGCAGGAGCCCGTCGCCGCCGGCCGGGTGCCCCCTTCCTGGGAGGTACGGAAGGCACTGGAGCATTCCGGCGCCCGAGGCCTGATCGACCCTTCCCGGAAGCGGCCCGGGCTGTGGCACCTCACCCTGTTCTGCTGGAACCGTGACGGCGCGCCCACCGTCCGCACCGGCCCGACGCCCCGCTGAGGTGCCACCCTCGGGCCGGTCCAAGCGGTGCCTCGCCTGGTCGAGCCACGGTGCCGAGCGTGAAGACCCTGCAACGGCGTTCCGGAGAATGCTTCACTGTTGACCGCTCACCGGCCGTGGTGCACTGGTTACGGAGCAGGCCTCCCTCCCGCCGGTTGCCGCGGTGATGAGCCTGGATCGCTCACGAAAGGAACTCTTCATGCAGACCGTCAGCCTCAACAACGGCGTCGAGATGCCGATCCTCGGCTTCGGCGTCTACCAGATACCCGAGGATGAAACCGAGGAAGCCGTCTCCGCGGCCCTCGACGCCGGGTACCGCCTGATCGACACCGCCGCGGCCTATGGGAACGAAGAGGCCGTCGGCCGGGCAGTGGCCAACAGCGGCATTCCCCGCGACGAGTTGTTCATCGTGACCAAGCTGTGGGTGCAGGACGCCGGCGAAGACAACACGCTCCAGGCCTTTGGCCGCTCCCTCCAGCGCCTTGGGCTCGACTACGTCGACCTGTACCTGATCCACCAGCCCTACGGCGACTACTACAGCGAATGGCGCGCTCTGCAGCAGATCTCCAGGCAGGGCCGGGCCAGGGCCATCGGCGTCGCCAACTTCCACCCCGACCGCCTGCTGGACCTCATCCTCCACAACGAGGTTCCCCCGGCGGTCAACCAGATCGAAACGCACCCCTTCTACCAGCGCGCCGAGGACCAGCGCCTTCTGAAGGACCACGGCGTCCAGATCATGTCCTGGGGCCCCTTCGCGGAAGGCCGGAACAACCTGTTCACCCATCCCGGGCTCACCCCGCTTGCCCAGGCCCACGGCGTGTCCGTGGCCCAGATCGTCCTCCGTTGGCTGATCCAGCGCGGGGTCGTCGTCATCCCCAAGTCCGTCGACCCGGGGCGCATGGCGCAGAACTTCGATGTCTTCGGGTTCACCCTCACCGAGAACGAGATGACGCACATCGCGGGCCTGGATACCGGCGCCTCCCTGTTCTTCGACCACCGCGACCCGGCCATGACCGTGCGGTTGGGATCGGCCCGCGTTAACTGACCCTGGCCAGGACGGCCTTCGACCGGGTCCACGTCGCCGGCCCATCCTACGACCGACTGGTCGGTCGGTTTTATGCTATGGTCTCTCCATGGACAAGAGAGAGCGCATCCTGGACACTGCCCGGAGGCTCGCAATTGAGACCGGCTCGATCCCCTCACTTGACGTCGTCGCCACCCGATCGGGGGTCTCCAAGGGCGGGTTGATGCACCACTTCCGTTCCCGGGCGGCACTGTTCGAGGGCATCGCGGAGCAGGCCATCGAGATGATGGACGCGGAGTTGGGAGCGGCGGCCGGGCGCGGAAACGTGGCCGAGACGTGGCTGCGGCTGTCAAGGTCCCCCGAGGATGCCGACCTGTATCGGGCACTGCTGGTTTCCTTCACCGACGCCGGGTCGACAACGGAGGCGCTGCTGAACCGTTCGGCGGAAGCCACCCGGCGCTGGGAACGCATGATTGCCGATGAGCTTGGCGACCCGGTTGCGGCCGCCGTCGTTCGGCTCCTGGGTGACGGCATGGTCATGAATGCCGTCACGGGCGGCCGCCTGCCGCCCCTCGAAGCGGTGCTCGAGTGGCTGGCGCCTAGGACGGCCGGACGGTGAGCGGCGGCCTGTTCGCCGCGATCCTCGGTTTGGCAATCGTGGATTCCTTCAACCCTGTCACGATCGTTGCCATCACGCTGATCCTGCTGACGGTCCGCACCAGGCCGCTGGCCTCGGCCCTGACCTTCGTCCTGGGAGCCATGAGTACCGTCGCCCTCCTGGGGGCCGCCATCTTCCTCGGCGCGGATGCTGCTGCCGGCGTGGTGGGAGACGGCCTTGTCTGGCTGCGGCGCATTGTGTTCCTCGTCGCCGCGGCCTCCCTTCTCGTGGCAGGCATCCGACGCCTGAAGGACCGCCCGCGGAAAGGCGTCAACCTGCCGTCATGGTTCGGGGTCGGGACCGCCTTTCCCCTTGGCGTGCTGATGACCGGTGCTGACCTGCCCAATGCGTTTCCCTACTTCATTGCCATCGAGCGCCTGATCGACGCCGACACGGGACTCGCTGCGGGTCTGCTCGTCCTTGTCGGATACGCCGTTGTGTACTGCACCCCGTGCCTGGTCCTCCTTGCCCTTGGCATGGCCCACGGGGACAAGGTCCGGGCCCGGCTGCGGAAGGTCTACGACCGCCTCTCAACAGGCACGGTGCCGCGGTCGGTGCCTGCGGCCGTCGTGCTCCTGCTCCTCGCTGCCGGAGTCCTCGCCGTCGCTCTGTGGCCCTGAGCAGGCCGCGCCGCGCGGTGCCGCCCGGAGCCCTGCCGCCGCCTGTCACTGCACCGCGGGAAGGCTGAGCCGCTGCCCCTTCCAGGTGCGGCGGAGCCACCGGTCGTGGGAGGCGACGACGACGGTGCCGGGGTACCCGGGGATCGCCGCCTCGAGCTGGGTCGCCAGGAAGAGCGAGAGGTGGTTCGTGGGCTCATCGAGCAGCAGCACCTCGGGCGGGCCCGCAAGGAGCACGGCCAGGGCCAGCCGGCGCTGCTGGCCGACGCTGAGGACGTCGACGGGCCGGTTCTCGTCCCGCGGCGCGATGAGGCCGAAGGAACCGAGGGGCATCCGTGCGGCCCGTTCCTCCCCCAAGAGGTCCTCATAGGCCTGCCGCGTGGTGCGGCCGCTCCCGCGCCGGTGCGGGTCGGGCAGGTCCACGTCCTGGGTGAGCAGGCCGACCCGCAGGGACGCAGCGGCGTCCACTGTTCCGGAGGTGGGAAGGAGTTCCCCGGCCAGCAGGTGCAGCAGGGTGGATTTGCCGGACCCGTTCGGCCCGGTGATCAGCCACTTCTCCCCCGCGGCGAGCGCCAGCGACGTTGCCGCAAGGCGGCCGGCGACGGCGGCCCGCGACGCGCTGAGGACCGTCCCGGACCGGTGCCGGCCCGCCCCCGGGCCACCACCGGCGGTGAGTCCCCGGAAACGCAACTGCTGTGGAGGTTTGCGGATCTGCCGCTCCTCAAGGTCCTCAAGGCGGGCGCGCGCATCGTTGACCCGGCGGGAAACCGTCTTGGCATTCCGGTCGGAGTAGAACTTCGCGGAGACCCGGGCCTCCGAGCGCGGTGTCCAGCGCTCGTGGCCGACGATGTAGGTGCGCGGCGCGGCGGCCCGCAGCCGGCCCAGCTGCGCCTGTTCGTCGCGGTATTGACGTTCCCACCGTTCCCGCGCGTCGAACCGGGCATGGAGATAGTCGGTATAGGTTCCCGTGAACCGCACGACGCCGATGCCCGTACCGTCCCCGTCCCCGACGAGCGGCCCTGCGGCGGCGTGCGGCAGCGGCGCGGGATCCAGGTCCACCAGCGATGTCGCCACCTCGTCGAGGAACGCCCGGTCGTGGCTGGCGATGAGGACCGGGCCCTGCCACGACACGAGCAGGTCGCGCAGGTACGCGGCGGCGGCGTCGTCAAGATGGTTCGTCGGCTCGTCCAGCAGGAGTACGTCCGGAGCGCTCAGCAGCAACCAGGCCAGGGACAACCGCGAGCGCTGCCCACCCGAGAGGCGGCCCGTCGGCCGGTCCGGCGGCAGGTCGGCCAGGCCAAGTCCTGCCAGCATGGTTGCAATCCGGGCATCGACGCCCCAGGCACCGGCCCGCTCTGCGGCCTCCAGTGCGCTGGCATACCCCCGGGCCGCACCCCCGTCCTCGGGGGACTGTGCGAAAGCCGCGCCCGCAGCGCTCACGGCGTCGGCGGCTGCCCGGACACCGGCGACGGCGGATTCGACAGCTTCCGCAACCGACGCCGTTGCCTCGAAGGGTGGTTCCTGATGCAGGAGCCCGATGCGTGGCCGGTCCACGCCCGGGAGCGTCACCGAGACGGTTCCGCGGTCCGGTGCGAGCACGCCCGCCAGGATGCGCAGGAGCGTGGTCTTGCCTGATCCGTTCTCTCCGATGATGCCCGTCCGGCCGGCCGCCACCGTGAAGGAGACATCGGTCAGGACGCGCCGGGCACCGAACGAGATCGAGATGCCCTCCGCCCCAAGGTGCGCGGCAACGCGCGTCGGGCGGGAGAAAGAAGGAGTAGCCATGGTGTCCTCGACGTCGAGCGGTCTCCCGCCGGGCACCAGCCGCCGACGCAGGAGAAGAACGAGGATCACAGGAACATGGACTCACTATAGGCACACGGTAATCGTCGAAGGCAAGGGGTCCGCCCTGCATGGGCTCGGGCGGAATCCAGCACCGATGCCGCGGCACCACCCGGACTCCGGCTCAGGCCCTCCCCCGGCCAGGCAGGTGGCTGCCCTGTGCCCGCCCTGTGACTGCCCGACGGTCTTCGCCTTGCGAAGATGCCGGCCCGGACGGCAGGATCGAAGATATGTACGAATCGGGGCGGGAGGACCGCCGGTGCGTGTTGCCCGGCGGAGACGGGCTTCCATGCGGACGGCCCGCCGGAGACTCCCCGTTTGCACTATGTCCGGCGCACTCGGCCGCCGTGGCCGAGTGGGTGGAGCATGAGGTGGGCACCACCGACGCGATGCCCGGTGCCTGTCGGGCCTGCGGGTCGCGGATCGGAGTGCGGTACCCCTCCGGCTGGGTGTGTGCGGCCTGCGAATGGCGCGTCGGGGATATCCTTGACGACGACCTTCCGCCTCCGCGGGTCGACGTCGTCTACTACATCCGCTTTCAGGACCGGATCAAGATCGGGACGACGGCGAACCCGCGTCAACGGCTGACCCGGCTCTGGCACGACGAGGTGCTGGCGTTCGAACGAGGGGACCGGCTCACGGAGCACCGCCGGCACGAGCAGTTCGCGGCCTGGCGGCTCGGCCGCTCCGAGTGGTTCGCGCCCGCCCTGCCGCTGGTGCGGCACATCGGCGAGCTCGCGGCCGGCGTCGAGGATCCCTGGGCGCGGTATGCGCGCTGGGTGGGCGAGGCGGCTGCCCGGCGCGGATGAGGGCGCGGGCTTACCGCATGACGCCAGCGGGGCCCGCTGGACCCCACTGGGCCCTTCCGGGGGGGGTTAGGCGCCCGATGCCGAGCTGGAAGCCGGCTCCGATGATGCGGTGCCGCCCCGGACGGACAGTGCGGCGTCGATCAGGACCTCCGCCGCGCTCCGTGCGTGCAGAGCCGCATCCGGCCGGCCGGCAATGGCCGCGGTGGTCTGAGCCCCCTCCGCCAGGATGGACAGCTGGGGCGCCAGGGTGGGCGGCGCTCCGGCTTCCTGCGCAAGGCGCCCGACGTAGTCCTGGAATGACGCCTTGTGTTCCCGTGCGTATTCGGCCACCTCGGGACTCACCGCTCCAAGTTCGGCGAAGCTGTTGATGAAACCGCAGCCACGGAACGCATCCTCGGCGAACCACTGGGCCAGGTAATCGAAGATTGCGAGGAGGCGCAGGCGCGGGGTTGCCGCCTGGCGCACCGTGGCGTCGAGCCCTTCGGTCCAGGCCCGGTGCCGGAACTCGAGAACCGCCATGACGATGCTGCCCTTCGAGGGGAACTCGGAGTAGAGCTTCTTGAGCGACACGCCGGCGGCGGCGCGGAGTTCGTCCATTCCCACGGCCTGGATTCCCCGTGCGTAATAGAGCTCATGGGCCGTTGCCACAATGCGGGAGCGGACTTCGGAAGAATTCATCTTTCCATTCTACTTGAATTGAGAACGCGCGTTCTATACAGTGGAGGAACCGGGTGAGAACGTCCGTTCTCCACTTTCGAGATAAGGATCAGGAATATGGGTTTCATTAAGGTCGGCACCGAGAACAGCACGGACATCGAGCTCTACTACGAAGATCATGGAACGGGACAGCCCGTCGTGCTGATTCACGGCTACCCCCTGGATGGAGGCTCCTGGGAGAAGCAGACCGCTGCCCTCCTGAACGCCGGCTACCGGGTCATCACCTACGACCGGCGCGGCTTTGGAAAGTCCAGCAAGCCCACCACGGGCTACGACTACGACACCTTCGCAGCCGACCTGAATACGGTCCTTGAGACCCTCGACCTGCGGGACGCGGTCCTGGTCGGCTTCTCGATGGGCACCGGCGAAGTGGGCCGCTATGTCGGCACGTATGGGGAATCCCGGCTGGCGAAGGTCGCTTTCCTCGCATCCCTTGAGCCGTTCCTCCTGCATACCGATGACAATCCCACCGGTGTTCCCTCCAGCGTGTTCGACGAAATCCGCAACGCCGCCATCGAGGACCGCTACGCCTGGTTCTCGAACTTCTACAACAATTTCTTCAACATGGACAACTTCCTCGGCAACCGCCTCAGCGAGGAAGCGCTGCGCAACGCCTGGAACGTGGCCGCCGGCTCGTCCTGGTACGCTTCCTTCGCCGTCGTCGACTCCTGGCTCACCGACTTCCGGTCCGACATCGAGAAGGTCACTGTTCCGAGCCTGATCGTCCACGGGACCGACGACCGCATCCTCCCGATCGATGCGACCGCCCGGGAATTCACCAAGCGCCTTCCCGCGGCGGAATACGTGGAGATCGAGGACGCACCGCACGGCATGCTCTGGACGCACGGAGCCGAAATCAACGAGGTCCTGCTCCGCTTCCTGGCCGGCTAGCCGGCACTGCCGCCTCGGGGTGCCGGCCTTCGGGCCGGCGCCCCGCGCGCGTTGACCGTATCCCGGTCGTACAGGATCGAACCCACCGGAGGTGGGACTACCAGCAGCATCAGTCGCCAGGCGCTCAGCTCCCGTCCGGTGAGCTGCAGCAATTCCGACCCCCGGTCGATCCGTGCCTGACCCCGTCGGGCCGTTGCGGGCCACCGTACGGGGGCCTTATCCCCGTTCCCGCCCGGACTGCGCAGAAAGCGCAGCCGAGGTCCCCGGGCTCGAAGCGGCCAATTCAAGCACGCGCTCCACCGCCCTCCTGTAGACCCCGAAGGACGGTGCCGGCCGTCCACGAAGCGCATCCGTGACAATCCGGAAGAGCAAGGCACGAAGAAGGTACTGGGGGAAGTCCTCATCCGGTGACACCGACTCCAAGAGCGCTAAGGGAGCGCCCTCGAAACAGACGGCGTCCACAGCGATGATCGCGATCGCATAGGGAACCGGACGGTAGTAGACGGTCAGGTCGATGACGGCGGGCGCCTCGCCGGCGCTGAAGAGGACATTCCCGGTGAGATCGCCGTGGATGATGCATGCCGCGCCTCCGACAGGCACCCTGGCCGCGGCCAGCCGGGCCATATAGGGGACACCCCCTAGATAGGCCACGTCGGACTCGCCCCACGCGAACCGGTCGGCCTCGGCCCAGGCATGCTCCCGCTCGTCGAGGAAAGCCGGACGGGGTTCGCCGGCGAACAGACCGGAGAAGGCGCGGGCCACAGCGGCCAGGTCGAGCCACGTGCCGACCTCATGGGACCCTTCGAGGTGGCCGTATGCCACCCACCCGTCCTCGATAAGGTTTCCGCCTCTGCTCCGCACGGGCAGCGACAGCCGGAGCGGTGAAGCTTCGTTCCGCCCCTCTGCCCTTGCATCCAGCCACTCAAGCTCCTGCGGGAGCACGTCCAGGGGCTTAAGCACCAAGGAGCCCGCACGCCAGGCGGCACCCCTCCCGCCCTCAAGCCTCCTCGGAGTTCCTTCGACGCCGAAAGCGTCTAGAACAGACCGGCCAGGCATCATTACCCGATCCTACTGACTGCCCGTCCACGTGTGGAGGTGGCCCGCCCCGCGCTGGAACCCGGCTGCCTTCCGCTGGCGTCGGCTGCCGAGACCAGCCGGCGCCGGCGTCGTCCGCCCTCGCCCCACCTCGTCACGTTCCGATCCGGCCGGCCGCGCCCTGCCGATAATCAGGAGGGTGGAGAGGATGATGGCAGCGCCGAGCCCCTGCCCGGGGGTGAGGGCTTGGTCCAGCAGCACCCACCCGCAGGTCGTGGCCACGAGCGGACTGAGCAGCCCGAGGAAGGCTGTCGTTGTCACCGGGAGCAGGTGGATCCCTCGGAACCAGAGAAGGTAGGCCACGGCCGTCCCAATCGTGCCGAGGTAAAGGTAGCCGGTGACGTTGACCCCGGTGAGTGCCGCCGGGGGCGGACCCTCGAGCAGGAGGGTGACGGGAATCAGGAGGAGCCCACCGGCGATGAGCTGCCAGGACGTGGCTGCCAGCAGCGTGTCCGGCCTACCCCACTTCTTGGTGAGGACGACGCCGGTGGCCATGGCCGCGGCACCACCGAGTGCGGCGCCGACTCCGAGCACATCGAGGCGGGCCTCGGCCCGCAGTACCAGCAGGCCCACTCCGACCAAACCGGCGACCCCGGCTACGACGTTGGTCCCGGTCAGCCTCTCCCCGGTCCAGCGGGACGCCAGGACCGCGACCAGTATGGGCTGGACCGCCCCCACGGTGGCCGCGACTCCACCGGGCAGCCGGTACGCGGAGACGAACAGCAAAGCGAAAAACACGCCGATGTTCAACGCCCCCAGCACTGCGGAACGCCACCACCACCTCCCCCGCGGGAGCCGCCGGACGATGATCACCAGCAGGAGGCCGGCGGGCAGGGACCGCAGGACCGCGGCAAGCAATGGCCGCTCCGGCGGCAGGAGTTCGGAGGCCACCATGTAGGTCGTTCCCCATACACAGGGAGCGACGGCGGCGAGGAGAAGAATCGACATTCGATTGCTAAGCACTTAGCTAAGATAGCTTAGCGCTTAGTTAAAAGCTAGGGTGGGGACATGGACGATCACGTCGAAATACTTCTAAAACAGTGGCGGCGGGAGCGCCCCGACCTTGACCCGGCACCGATGGCGGTGGTCGGGCGGCTTTCGCGGGTAGCGCGCCGGGTCGACGAGCAGCTTGCGCGCAACTTCGCCCGGCACGGCGTCGACGCTGCCACGTTCGATGTCCTCGCCACCCTGCGCCGCTCAGGGACGCCCTTCTCCCTGAGCCCTAAGGAACTGACCGCCAGCGCCATGGTGACATCCAGTGCCATCGCGCAGCGCCTGAACAAGCTCGAAGCGCGGGGCCTTGTGGCGCGCTCGCCAAATGACGCCGATGGCCGCGGGAAACAGGTGCGGCTGACCAGCGAGGGCCTGCGTCTCGTCGATGCCATCCTCCCCCACCACCTCGCTGCGGAGCGCGAGATACTCGCCGGGATGAGCGCCGACAGGCAGGCGCTGCTGGCCTCGCTGCTCGCGGAGCTCGACGCGTAGCTTTCCGGTCCGCGGTCCGGCGCGCACCGCTGCATGGCGCCACCGCGGGGTGCCTCCGGCCCCGCAGGGCTTTCTCGCCACGTCCGTGCAAGGCTGGGACCGTGATTGCAGCCCTGAGCCTTCCGATTGCCCTCCGCACCCCCACGCAGCGGCCCACCCTGCGACGAGCCGACGCCGAGGACCTCACCGCGCTCACGGCGTTGCTCGCGGACGACCCGGTGAGCGCCGGCAGGGGTGACCGGACTGACGGGTCGGACGTGGAGGCCTACCGTTCAGCGCTCGACGAAGTGATCGCCGACCCGTCCAATGACGTCCTGGTGGTCGATGACGGCGGCGCCGTCCTGGCCATGATGCAGCTGACCCGAATTCCGGGCCTGTCCCGCCGCGGGGCCACCCGGCTCCTGGTCGAGGCGGTCCGCGTCCGGGGAGGCCACCGCTCCAGCGGCATCGGCTCGGCGATGATGCGCTGGGTCATTACGACGGCGGCAGCAGAGTCGGGCGCCTCGCTCGTACAGCTCACCTCCGATGCGGCGCGCGCGGAGGCCCACCGTTTTTACGAGCGGCTCGGGTTCACCGCATCGCACCGTGGCTTCAAGCTTCAGGTTCAATAGCCCTGGACGCTCCCCGGCGGGTGCTGCTCCCCTCCGGTGGGGGCGCCCGCCTCGAGGGCAGCTCACTCGCCGCCGGCGCGCTCCAGCTTCTGCAGCAGCATCTTCAGCGTTTCCTGCTCCGATTCGGTGAGTCCTGCCGCGACGGGCGAGTTGTCCATCAGGCGCTCCCAGAGACCGTGGTGGAGTTCCCGGCCGTGGTCGGTGAGGGAGAGCATCTTGACCCGTCGATCCCCGGGCGAGGGAAGCCGTTCCAGCAGGCCGCGGGACTCCAACCGGTCCGAAACGCCCGTCATGTTGGAGGCATCGCAGGAGAGCCGCACCGCGAGCTCCCCCATCGGCGCCGGCCCCGACGTCAGTTCGCGCAGCACCTGGGCCTGCGTGGGCGTCAGGTCGAACTCGTCCGCCCGCCGCGCGTAATGCTGGCGCATGCGCTCGCCGAGTCGGATGACGAGCTTGACGAGTTCGAAGGTGGACTCCTGGCGTGAAGGCATGGACGCACAATACTGGGACGATTAGAAGGTTGACAACCTCAACAATGATGCGAGCGTTGAACATCCCGGGAGAGGGAATCCCAGTGACACATGTGCAGATCATCCTCGGCTCAACCCGTCAGGGCTGAAGAACGCCCTTGACCACCTCTACCACGAGTGGAACGGCAAGCCGGTGGGCTTTGTCGGCTACGGCGGCCCGGGCGGCGGCATCCGCGCCGTCGAACAGCTGCGGCAGGTCGTCGTCGAACTCGGCATGGTTCCGCTCCGGCAACAGGTGATCCTCGCCAACGCCTACGCGGCGTTCGACGACGCCGGGGCGCTGAAGGACGGCCGGGCCCCGGACCGCCAGGCAGCCGCGGCCCTTGACGAGATCGCCCGGGCCATTACGCGGCTGCGCCTCCAGCCCGCCTAGGCACCACCGGGTGTGCCGGGATCCCGATACTGCGGTTCCTCCCCCGCATCGCCCCGCCGGTTAGGGCCCCTGCCCTCGGTCCCCCGCCAGATGATGACGTTACCCTTCGAGTGGTGAAGGACGGCGTGCACCGTCGACCCGAGGCGGACGCCAAGGCCGTCCGCGCCTTTGGCGCCAAGGACCAGGCAGAAGGCCTCTCCGTTCAGCTTGAGCAGGCTTCCGGGCACCGACCGGCTCGTGAGCGGAACCTCCTTGACCGTGAGCTCCGGCTCGGTCCTCTGCGCCAGCTCGACCGCCCGCCGCAGGATCCCCTCGTCCTGCGGCGCCTGTGCGGTCCGGCGGCGGATCAGGGAGGCCGGGAGGTCCTGCGCCACATGGACGACCTCGAGCACCACGCCCTGCTGGGAGGCGATGCGGCAGGCCAGCACCAGCGCCCCCAGGCTCTCCTCGGAACCGTCGACGGCCGCGACAACCGAGGCGCCCGCGGGCTCGGCCCGGCGGATCACCGCCACGGGACAGTGCGCGCCGGCGGCCAGGTGCAGGCTCACGGATCCGACCAGGAGCCCGAGGAAACCGCCGAGCCCGCGGCTGCCGGAGACCACCATTGAAGCGTTGCGTGACAGGGTGGTGAGGACGGCGGCGGGGTAGCCGGTCTCCAAACGGGTTTCGACCGCCAGGCCGGGCGCGGCGTCGACGGCGATGTCCCGGCCTTCGGCGAGGGTTGCCTCGGCGGCGTGGCGCAGTCCGCTGCCCTCGACTCCGCGGACCGGCCCGAGGTTGTGGGTGAACAGCGGCCAGATCCAGCAGTGGACCACGGTCAGCGGCAGGGAACTGCCCTGGGCGTACCGGGCCGCCCAGCGGACGGCCGTGCCCGCCTCCTCGGAACCGTCGTAACCGACGAGGACCTGCCGCGCGGAGCCGTTGCCTCCGGTGGAACCGTTTTCCGCGGGAGCCGGCCCGCCTTCTTGATCTTCCATGGTTCCTCCTGCACCGTGGTCACCGCATACCGCATCGATCCTCCAAGCATCGGGTGCCGGGCGGCCGGAGGTAAGGGGCTTTGGTCCCGTGCCTGAAGGGGGCCCCGCCACCCCGGCCCACCCTCCGCCCGGACCGAACGCGGAACCGCCCAGTGGCTCCTCCCCTGCCGGGAGGCGGATGGCCCTGTCCAACCGGCTGCCGGGCTCCTAGGCTGGGCCCATGGATTCCGCCACCGAGCCGACCGAAGTCCTTCCAGCCGATGAGTGCTGGCGCCTCCTGCGCAGCACTGCCGTGGCCCGCCTGGCCCTGTGCGCCGAGGGCCGCCCGGAGATTTTCCCGGTCAACATCCAGGTCGATCACGGCTCCGTGGTCTTCCGCACCGCCGAAGGAACCAAGGCGCGTGCCGCCGTGGAGGAGGCCCCTGTCGCGGTGGAGGCGGACGGGCTCGACGACGGCGGCACGAAGGCCTGGAGCGTGGTGGTCAAGGGCACCGCCCGGACCATCTCGACGACGAAGGAACTGCTCGAAACGATCGACCTCCCCGTGCACCCGTGGGAATCGGGCCGCAAGGACCGGTTCGTCCGGGTGAGCCCGGACAGCATTACCGGACGCAGGTTCAGCGTGGCGGAAGCACCCCGCTCCGTCCCGCGGACCGCGGCGCGGGACGAATAGGCCGCACGGGCGCCCGCTGGTGAGGCCGAAGGCGCGGCATCGCCTTCGAACCGCGGCCGCGCCTTCGGACGGAGGCCGCCGCACCCCTTACGGACGGCCGGCGGGCCGGGGCCGGGTCACCAGCGTCGGGGAGGTGAGGTTCAGCAGGATCCGGTGGCTTACCGATCCGAGCAGCATGCGCCGCAGCCCGCCCCGGCCGAGGCTTCCCACCACGAGCAGCCCGGCGCTGGATGCTTCGCGCAGCAGTGCTTCGGCCGCAGGTTCGACCGTCTCCAGGCGGACGCGCACGCGCACCCCCGGGTGGTCCGCCCCGACCATTGCGGCCGCGCGGTCAAGGAGCCGCTGGTGGTCCTCGACGATGGCCTGGAAGGCGTCACCCCGGGGCCGCTCCACCCATGTCTCCGAGGACGGCACGGCACAGGAGGTGAGGATCAGCAGGTCCTCGCCGGTCCGCTCGGCCTCCGCTGCAGCCCAGTCGACGGCCTGCACCGCCTCGGGGGACCCGTCGGTGCCGACGACCACCCCGGCCCGTGCCGCGTCGTCGGGGACGGGGATGACGGCCACCGGGGAGAGACTCATGACGGCCACCTGCTGGCTCACCGCCCCGATCAACTGGCCGGACGCCGGGTCGTTCTTGTCCGAGCCCAGCACCACCATCTCCGCGGCCTCCGAAAGATCGCTGAGGGCACGCACCACATCTCCGCGGTGGGTGTGGGTGCGCACGTGGACCTCCGGTGCGACCGCCGTGATCAGGTGCGCACCGGCCTCGAGGAGGTCCCGTGCCGCGGCGATGGCCGCCCCGTAGCTCTCGGACTTCGGCGTCAGCCAGTACTCATGCACGGCATGGACAAGGGTCACCGGGTGGCCCTGAGCCCCGGCCCGCCGTGCCGCCCATTCCACGGCGGCCCGGCCGGCCGGTGAACCGTCGAACCCGACAACGATCGGAAGCGCCATCCCTGCCGGCGCTGGATCATCCATCGGACGGCGTCCTGGGGAATCCACGCCGGTAGATTCGGCCGCGGCCCGGCCCCGGCGCGCACCCCACCGACTGCGGCGGCGGAGCTACTCCGCCTCGGCCCTCCAACACCTTCGTCACGGCCCCTCCTTTCTTCCCCGGCACCCGCGCGGCTGCGCTCCCCCGAGCGTCCCATCTGACCGGGAACGGGCACAGGGCCCAACGGCCCCTGGTGCCACGGCGCGGCGGGTTGCCTCAACGCCGGGCCGGCGCGGGGCGGCAACGGACGGGGATTCGGGCTCCCCAGGAACTCCCCCGCTCGGTAGCCTAGGGAGGGCCAGCCCACCGCCGTGGGCCACGCCCCAGGCTCACCACCGAGAGGACACCGGATGGAAAACGCCGCGAACGAATTCTGGGAAATGCCGGGCACCCTGCACGCGTCAGCTGAACTGTCGCCGGATGAATGCTGGTCCCTGCTCACGACGCAGCGGGCCGGCCGGATCGGGTTTTCAAAAAACGGATCGCTCTACATCTTCCCTGTGAACTACCTTGTCCACGCCGGCGGGATCTACTTCCGGACCTCCGCGGAGGGCGAGCTTGGGCGTGCGCCGCTTGGGGCATCGGCGTTCCAGGTCGACTCCGTCCAGCCCGAGGCCATGGCCGGCTGGACGGTACTGGCCCAGGGCAGCCCGGAACCGGTCGAGGACGAAGCGCTGCTGAAAACCCTGTGGGGCCGTGCGGTGGAGGAACCGTGGGCCTCGGGCCTCCGGACCCGGTTCGTGGGACTGCGCCCCACGGCCATTTCGGGGCGCAGGGTCGGCACCGCCTGACCGTCGGCCGCCCCGGCGCGGCCCCGGGTCAGCCCTTCTCGGCGCCGGCGGTGAGTCCGCCCGTCAGCAACCGCTCGGTGGAGAAGAACAGGACCAGGATCGGCAGGGTCAGGACAACCGATCCCGCCATCAGCACCGTCGTAGGAATTTCGGCGCTCCCGGACAGCTGGGAGAGGCCCAGCGAAACGGTCCAGCTGTCCCGCCGCTCGACCAGGAACAGCAGCGCGAAGAGGAACTCGTTCCAGGCGATCATGAAGATGAACAGTCCGGTGGCCATGATGGAAGGCATGACCAGGGGCAGGCTGATCCGTCGAAGCACTCCGAGGCGGGTCAGCCCGTCAACCAGTCCTGCCTCTTCCACTGCGACGGGCACGGTGTCGAGGTAGTTCCGGAGCATGTAGATCGCCACGGGCACCGTCTGCGCGATGTACACGAGGACAAGGCCCACCAGCGAGCCGCGCAGGCCGATGCGGGTGAAGAGCACAAACAGCGGGATCGCCATGACGATGGCGGGAAATAGGTACGCGGCAAGGAACAGCGCGTTCACCTGCCGGTGGCCGAAGAACGGCAGGCGGGCGATGGCGTAGGCACCCGGGACAGCGACGATCAGGGAGATGACGACGGCGCTGACGGCCACCAGGGCGCTGTTCGCAATGAACCGGCCAAAGCCCTGGCCTCCGGACGCGGTCGAGGAGAGCACCTGCTGGTAGGAGGACAGAGTGAATTCCGCCGGCGGAACGATGAGGGAGCTCGGGTTGCGCAGCAGCGCCTCGATGGGCCGGAGCGAGAGCAGCACCATGTAGTAGAAGGGGAGCAGGGTGACGATGAGCAGGCCGATGATCACCACCCACCTCAGGATGCGCAGGGCGCGCCTTTCGATCGCGTGCCGGCGGGAACTCGGTGCACGGGGAGTCTCGGGCGGGTTGGGCGCGGGCGCCGTGTCCGTCTGCGTGCCGGGTGTGGTGGGTGCGCTCACAGCCGTTCTCCCCTCCTGCGCATCAGAAATAGATAGACCGCCAGCATCAGGACGAGGACGATCGCCAGGACCAGCGACTGTGCCGCGGCGGCGCCGACGTTGCGCTGGACGGTGAGGAACTCGTAGACGCGGACGCTGGCGACGCCTGTTCCGGCCGCTCCTCCGGTCAGCAGGAAGATGTCGTCGAATTCGTTGAACGTCCAGATGGTGCGCAGCACCGCGAGCAGCGCGATGACCGGCATCAGCTGGGGCAGGATGATGTAGCGGAAGGTCTGCAGCGGGCTGCAGCCGTCGACCAGGGCCGCCTCCTCTGTTTCCGAGGACAGCGCCTCGAGCCGGGCCATGAGGAACAGGAACGCGAAGGGGAAGTACCGCCAGCCCTCGAACGCGATGGCGGTCAGCAAAGCAGTGGGGATCGGAAACTGCGCCCCCAGGACCTCGATCGAGCGCTGCGCTTCGGACAGGAACGGGATGGGTTCGGACCATCCAAACGTGGACTGGCCCACCTCGTTGACAATGCCGAACTGCGGATTGAGCATGGTGCGCCATACGAACGTCACGGCGACCACGGGGGCCACGTACGGCAGCAGGAACGCCGCCCGGACGAAATTCCGCCCCCGGAATGGACGGCGGACGGCCATCGCCGCCAGGAGCCCGATACCGATCGACAGCAGCACCGACCCGGCGGTGTACACCAGGGTGGTGCCCAGGCTCGTCCACAACCCGCCGGAGGCGAACACCCGCTCGAAATTCGCAAGGGTGAGGGCGCGGAACGGGTTGGCCGTGCCGATCTCGAGCAGGCGCAGCTGCTGGAAGGCGATCAGGATCGACCACAGCAGCGGCACCACGACCACCGCGAGCACGATGATCAACGTGGGCGACATCAGGGCGATACCGGTGCGGGCATCGCGTTGGGACAGTGTTCGCCGCCGGAGGGGCCGGAGTGGAACTGCGGACATGGCGCTCCTTAATGCGGGCGGGACGGCCGGTGGCCTCCGCGTGGATGGCGGCTGGCTACTGGCCCAGGTCGGCCTGGAGACCCTCGGCCTCCTCCTGGGCCTGCGCGGCGGCGTCCGCACCGCTGCTGCCCGCGCTGACCATCTGGGCGACCAGCTGGGGGGCGATGAACTGACCGCCCACGGCCGCGGAGAGAGCCCCCTGGCCCTGCGGGATCCCCCACCGCTTGAAGGTGTCGGTGCTTTCAGTCAAGGCCTGCAGGGTCTCGGCCGGGTAGATCGAGGAAAGCACTGCCCGGGTCTCCACCCCCGCTTCGAGTGACTGCCAGGCGTCAAGGTATTGGGTGGGAGAATCGGCGGTTCCGAGGCGCACCGGGAGCTTGCCCTCCGGGGCGACGCCAAGCCAGTCCTCGTATCCCTCGCTCATCATGAACGTCACCAGATCCGTGGCCTCAGCTGAGGCGTCATTGAGAATGTTCCAGGAGACGACCTCCCCGTATCCGGCTGGCTCATCGCCATCCGGGCCTTGGATCGCACTGATGATCCCGGTGTTTTCGGCGAGGAACTTGGGGTTGTCGCCGCATTCGGGGCAGGTCGGCAGGGCATCGTTGCGCAGGCCCGCCAGCTCATCCAGCAGGAATGAGGACCAGACCGTCATCGCGGCCTCGCCGGCGAAGTAGCTGGCGCGCGTGGTGTCGGCATCCTGGTTGCCCGGCACAGAGTAGTCGCGGATGAGATCGGCATAGAAGCTGAACGCGCCTTCGCACTGGCTGCTGTCCAGGGTCACCTTTCCTTCTTCGTCCACGAGTTCGCACCCGTTCGCAAGGGCGACCTGTTCGAAGGTCTGCTGAGTGAAGGAGTCGGCCGGAGCCGTTGCGGCGACGATACCGGCCATCCCCTCGGCGTCGAGCGCCTTGGCGGCGGCCTCGATGGCCTCGTAGCTGTCGGGGGCCTCCAGGCCCGCCTCTTCGAAGAGGTCCTTCCGGTAGTAGAGCAGCTGAGCGTAGGCGTCGCTGGGCACGGAGAGCTGCTCGCCCTCCGCGGAGGTCAGTTCGAGTGCACGGTCCGAAAAGGTATCGGCCCCCAGCTCCTCGATGACGTCGGCGGCCGCGCCGGCGTCGAGCAGGCCGTCGGTGTAGAGCTGGTTCATTCCGTTCAGGGACAGCGCGCCGATGACGTCGGGCAGTTCTCCCGCAGCGGCCGAGGATGACAGGACCGAGGCCAGCTGGTCCTCGGCGATGGCGACGAGTTCAACCTCCGTGCCGGTGCTTTCGGTGAAGCGGTCCATGATCGCCTGCTGGTCCGCCACCCGGGTGGTGATGTCCTCAGTCGTCCAGACGATCAGCGTGCCGTCGTCCTCTGAGGTTTCCCCGGAGCCGGTGCAGCCCGTCACGGCGAGCAGGGCCGTCATGAGCACCGAGCCGGCGGTGAGTCGTCGATTGAGCATCGTGCCTCCTTCGGTCGCGGACGGCGCGGGAGGCAAGGCCCGGCCGGTGCTCGCCAGGGCCGTCGTCGTTGACGGATCCACTGACCGTGGAGCACTGGGTTCATTGAACACCGGCACCTGCACTTCATCAATACATTTGCAAATACATTCACCGGCTTTATCCGCTTTTCCCGCCATGGGCCATTCGGTGCCACCCACCGGAAAATCCCCGCTCCGGCACCCATGAACCTGCCCGCTTCCGCCAACGGGCAGGTTCTTCCGACACAGGACACGCACCGCAGACGGCGGCTGCCCGACAGGTAGGATCAACCGACGCGGAGGTTGCCGGTTCCATCCGGCCGTCGGCGCCATTGTCTGTCCGGTACAACCTGCCCCAGGTGATTGGAAGGAAATTCATGGAAATCGAAGGATGGACCCAAACACTTGGCGCGGGTCCGCTGCTGCTCATCGCGGCCGCCGCCATCGCCGTCCTGCTGTTCCTCATCATCAAGTTGCGCCTCCATGCGCTGCTCGCCCTGATCCTGGTCAGCCTCGGAACCGCCTTCGCCACGGGCATCCCGGCCAACCAGGTGGTGCCCGTGCTCATCAACGGATTCGGCACCACCCTGGGCACTGTGGCACTGCTGGTGGGCCTGGGCGCGATGCTGGGGCGGATCGTCGAGACCAGCGGCGGTGCTAAAACCCTTGCCGACTCCCTCATCGGCAGGTTCGGTGAGCACCGGGCTCCCTTCGCGCTCGGCCTTGCCTCACTGATATTCGGCTTCCCGATCTTCTTCGACGCCGGGCTCGTGGTGATGCTGCCGGTCGTCTTCGCCGTCGCCCACCGCCTCGGCGGCGGCGTCCTGCGCTACGGCCTTCCCGCTGCCGGCGCCTTCTCGGTGATGCACATCTTCCTGCCGCCCCACCCGGGCCCGGTCGCCGCCTCGACCTTCTTCGAAGCGAACGTCGGGCTCGTCGTCATCGCCGGGCTCATCACCGCGATTCCCACCTGGTTCGTCGCCGCCTACCTCTACGGCCTGCGGACCGGCCGGAAGCTTGTCCTTCCCGTTCCGGAACTGCTCGGCCACGCGGACGCAGAGGCCGATGCCCACCCCCCGCGCTTCGGCACCGTTGTCGGTGTGCTCCTGCTGCCGCTGGTTCTCATCTTCCTCAACACCGGCCTCAACACCGCGGCCGCGGGCGGCCTGCTGCCCGCGACGGCGGCGGACGCGACCTGGTACCAGCTCCTCCGCGCGCTGGGCGAGACTCCCGTGGCGCTGCTGATCTCGGTCCTGGTCGCCATGTTCGTGCTGGGCCGGCGCCGCGGGACCAGCGGCAGCGCCCTCGAGAAACTCCTCGAATCGTCGCTGGGTCCTGTCTGCTCGGTCATCCTCATCACCGGTGCGGGTGGCATGTTCGGCGGAGTGCTCCGCACCTCCGGCATCGGCGCGGCCCTCGCCGACGTGCTCGGCGGGGTGGGTATTCCCCTCATTGTCGCCGGCTTCATGATCTCGTCAATCCTGCGCATCGCCCAGGGATCCGCGACGGTGGCCCTCACCACCACGGCCGGACTGATTGCACCCGCCGTGGCCGATGCGGGGTTCAACGGCCTGCAGCTGGCCGCGCTGGTGATCGCCGTCGCCGCCGGATCAGTGGTCGTCTCCCACGTCAACGACTCGGGGTTCTGGCTCGTGGGCCGCTTCTTCGGGATGGACGTCAAGACCACCCTGGCCACCTGGACCGTCATGGAAACCCTGATCGGCGTGATGGGCTTCGTCATCGCCGCAGCCATCTTCGCGCTGGCAGGACTGGCCGGATAGCGGGCCGGCCCAGCGGCCGGACGGCCCCGAAGCCCGGGCGTGAGCCGGCTGCCTCCGGGCTCGGCCCCCGATCCGCCGGACCGGCAGCGGCCGCGGTTAACCCGAGGGCGCCCGCCTCCGGGCCCGATGAGGCCATAAAGTTGTCCTATGGCATCCCCGCACCCGGCATCCCGACCCGCGCACGGCCTCTGGCCGTGGCTGGTGGTCGACATCGCCGCGATCATCCTGTTCGCCGCCTCCGGCCGCAGCACCCACGAGCACGGACTGACCGCCGCCGGAATCGCGGGCACGGCCGCGCCCTTCGTCGTCGCCTGCGCCGCCGGATGGGTGGGCCTGCGCGCCTGGCGGAACCCGCGGCGCCTTTGGCCGACCGGTGTCGGAATCTGGCTCACCACCGTGGCCGGCGGGCTGCTGCTGCGGTTCCTCTCCGGCGGCGGTGTGGCCCTGAGCTTCCAGGTCGTCACCCTCGCGGTGCTTGGACTGCTGCTGCTCCTGCCGCGGCTGCTGGTGGCCGCCGCGCGGGGCCGCGGGCGTGCCCGCTCCGGCCGCGGAAAACAGGCGGTACGGTGAGGAAGTACCCATTTCAGTGGAAAGGCCGACCATGATCACCGCTTTTGTCCTCATTCAGACGGATTCCGCGCGCATCCCCGAGTGCGCGCAGGAAATCTCCGAAATCGAAGGCATCAGCGAGGTGTATTCGGTGACCGGTGAATGGGACCTGATCGCGATGGCCAGGGTAGCCCGCCACGAGGACCTGGCCGACGTCATCGCCGACCGCCTCTCGAAGGTCGAGGGCGTAGAGTCGACGACGACGCAGATCGCCTTCCGGTCCTACTCCAAGCACGACCTCGACGCCGCCTTCTCGCTCGGATTCGACAGCTAGACCCGGCAGGACCGCCCCCGCGCCGGTCAGAAGGACGCGCTGACCGCCACCCAGCGCTCGAGGGCGGCCAGTGCGGCCCCGGAGTCGATCGACTCACGGGCCCGGACCGTGGCGGCCCGGAGCCGGTCCACCAGCGGCTCCTCATGGTCCTCATCCAGCGCCACCAGGCCGGCGGCCGCGTTGAGGACGACGGCGTCGCGGATGGGCCCCTTGTCGCCTGCCAGCAGGCGCCTCACGATCAGCGCATTGCCCGCGGCGTCCGTTCCGCGCAGCGCGTCGACGCCGGTCTCAGCGACGCCGAAGTCCCCGGGGTGCACCAGGTGCTCGGTGATCCGGTCCCCGCGCACCTCCCAGATGGTGGAGGACCCGCTGGTGGTCAGCTTGTCCCTGCCGTCGCTGCCGCGGAACACGAGGGCCCGCACACCCCGGGCCGCGAGGACCCCGGCCATCAGGGGCGCCATCCGTGCGTCGGCACAGCCCAGGGCCTGTGCCTGCACCCCGGCGGGGTTACTCAGCGGACCGAGGAAGTTGAACGCGGTCGGCACCCCAAGCTCGCGCCGCGGCACCGCGACATGGCGCATTGAGGGATGGAAGACCTGGGCGAAGCAGAACGTGATGCCCGCCTCCTCCACGCACCGCGCCACGTCGTCGGGGGTCAGGTCCAGCCGGACGCCGAGCGCCTCGATCACGTCCGCAGCTCCCGAGGACGACGAAGCGGCCCGGTTGCCGTGCTTCACCACCCGGGCCCCGGCGCCGACTGCGACAAGGGAAGCCATGGTGGAGATGTTCACGGTATTGAGTCCATCCCCACCCGTGCCCACGATGTCGAGGGCCGGGCCGGTCACCGTGATCCGCCGGGCCCGGCCGAGCATCGCCTCCACGAGCCCGGTGAGTTCCTCCACCGACTCCCCCTTGGCGCGCAGCCCCAGCAGGAAGCCGGCAATCTGGGCGTGGGTCGCCTCCCCGGACATGATGTTTTCCATCGCCCAGCCCGCCTCCGCCGAGGTCAGATCCCGGCCCGAAACCAGGGCCGAGAACAGCGGTGGCCATGAATGTTTGGCCTCGTCAGCGCGCAAAATTGTGGTCACACTCCAAGGTTATCTACGAATTGTAGAAAGTCATCACCCCCCAACTTCCGCGCCGTTACGCGGATCACAGGCCGGTGGGGCCCTCCCGGGACGCGCCGCAGGCCCTTAGACGTTGGTGAAGAGGGAACTTTTAGCGCCATAATGAGTTCGTGACATCTGCGACCCAAGCCCCCAGCGCCGCCCCACATCCCGCGCTCAACCGTCCCAACATGGTCTCCGTCGGAACCGTGGTGTGGCTCTCGAGCGAGCTGATGTTCTTCGCCGGCCTCTTTGCCATGTACTTCACGCTCCGCTCCACCTCGGGTGAGATGTGGGCCGAGGGGTCGGACAAGCTCAACGTGCCGTTCGCGTTGATCAACACCATCATCCTGGTGTCAAGCTCCGTCACCTGCCAGTTCGGGGTGTTCGCCGCCGAACGCCTGCAGCCGCGGCGCACCGGAGGGCTCCTGTCCCTGGGCCGCTGGGGAATGGTTGAGTGGTTCCTCCTCACCTTCGTCCTCGGCGGGATCTTCGTCGCCGTCCAGGCCTACGAATACGCGCAGCTCGTCTCCGAAGGCGTCGCGCTTTCCTCGGATTCCTACGGGTCGGCGTTCTACATCACGACCGGCTTCCACGGCCTCCACGTCCTCGGCGGACTCATCGCGTTCCTGCTGATTATCGGGCGTGCCTATGCGGCCCGCCGCTTCGGGCACTTCGAAGCGACATCGGCGATCGTGACCTCCTACTACTGGCACTTCGTCGACGTAGTTTGGATCGGACTCTTTATCATCATTTACTTCCTCAAATAGCCTCCTGCGGTAGACTTTTCTACTGAAGGTAGAATTCGACGAGGAAGCACAGCAGCCATGGCAGTACAGAAGACAGGAACCATCGCGTGAAGGCACTATCTCAGAGGCGGCGCCACCCCCTCGCAGCAATCGCACTGCTGCTGATGGCGTTGCTCATGACCGGCGGAATCTACGCCGCGGCCAGCTCAGCCAACCAGGCGCAGGCCCAGACCGAGTCCTTCTCCGCGAATGACGCCGAAGAAGGCGAAAAGCTGTTCGCCGCCAACTGCGCCTCCTGCCACGGGCTGGGCGCCTCGGGCTCAGACGCCGGACCCTCGCTCGTCGGAGTCGGTGCCGCCTCGGTCGACTTCCAGGTCGGCAGCGGACGCATGCCCCTGCAGATGGACGGCCCGCAGGCCCAGGTCAAGCCGGTCCAGTTCACCGAAGAGCAGACCCGCCAGCTGGCCGCCTACGTCGCCACACTCGGCGCCGGACCGGCAATCCCGGACGAGGAAATCCTTGACGCCTCCGAGGGCGACCCCGCCAACGGTGGCGAGCTCTTCCGCGTCAACTGCGCAATGTGCCACAACGCGGCGGCAGCCGGCGGCGCCCTGACCCGCGGCAAGTTCGCCCCCTCGCTCGAAGGCTCGAGCGAGAAGCACATCTACGAGGCCATGGTCACCGGCCCGCAGAACATGCCCGTCTTCAACGACGCAAACATCTCCCCCGAGGACAAGCGCGACGTCATCGCCTTCCTGAAGACCATCGAAGAGCAGGGTTCCCCCGGCGGAGCCGACCTCGGCTCGCTCGGCCCGGTCTCCGAAGGCCTGTTCATCTGGGTCGCCGGCCTCGGAGTGATCGTCGCGTTCACGGTGTGGCTGACCTCACGGTCGTCCTAATCGCCCGGACCCGTCCGGCCCAACGGTTTACACGAATTACACATTGAAGCATCTAAAGAAGGATGAGAGGGATCATGGCCGACAATAGTCACGGCAGCCCGCATACGTCGGTCACCGTAGCTACGCAGGGCCAGGGTGGGGTCGACACGTTCGCCGACCCCGGCCTCCCGCCGCACCGCCCGCGGCTCGCAGACACCGATCCGAGGGCCGAGAAGCGGGCCGAGCGCCAGGTCGCACTGCTCTTCGCCCTCTCGGTCATTGGAACCCTGATCTTCTTCGTCGGATATTTCTTCATCCCGTTGAACGACACGGTCGAGCGGCTGCGCATCCAGAACCTCATCCTCGGCCTGGGCACCGCCTTCGCCATGCTCGGCATCGGAATCGGCGCAGTGCACTGGGGTAAGACCCTGATGCCCGACCACGAGCTCACCGATGACCGGCATCCTCCCCAGGAGAAGGACCGCGCCGAGGCCGAGGCGATCGTCAACACCATCCTCGATGAGAGTGGCATCAAGCGCCGTCCCCTCATCCGCAACAGCCTCATCGGGGCGGCCATGCTGATCCCGCTTCCGGCCATCTTCATCTTCAGGGACCTCGGACCGCTGCCCGGCAACGCGCTGCGCCACACCCTGTGGGAGGCCGGAACGCGCCTCACCCGCGACCCCAGCGGCACCCCGATCAAGGCCTCCGACGTCACCATCGGATCCGCCTTCCACGTCATCCCCGAGGGGCTGAACGAGGCCGAGAACAAGCTCGAGGAAAAGGCCAAGGCCGTTGTCCTGCTGATGCGCCTCGACCCGGAATCACTCAACCCATCGGAAGGCCGCGAGGACTGGGGATACGACGGAATCGTCGCCTATTCGAAGATCTGCACCCACGTTGGCTGCCCGGTAGCGCTCTACGAACAGCAGACGCATCACCTGTTGTGCCCGTGCCACCAGTCCACCTTTGACCTCGCGCAGGAATGCAAGGTCATCTTCGGCCCGGCTGCGCGACCGCTCCCCCAGCTGCCCATCGCAGTCGACGACGAGGGCTACCTCGTCGCCCAGAGCGATTTCCAAGAACCCGTAGGACCTAGTTTCTGGGAGCGAGGCTGACCATGAGCAGCTCAACCGTGACACAACCCTACGAGGCGAAGACCCGGGTCGGCCGGGTCGCCTCGTTCGTCGACACCAGGTTCGGCGGCGCCGGCATGATCAAAGAGTTCGGGCGGAAGATCTTCCCCGACCACTGGACGTTCATGTTCGGCGAAGTCGCCCTCTACAGCTTCGTCATCCTGCTCCTCTCGGGCACGTTCCTGACGTTCTTCTTCGACCCCTCAATGGCCGAGACGCATTACGACGGCAGCTACCTGCCGCTGCGCGGTGTGGAGATGTCTGTGGCCTACGCCTCGTCGCTCGACATCACCTTCGATGTACGCGGCGGCCTCTTCATGCGCCAGGTCCACCACTGGGCCGCCCTGCTGTTCGTCGCGGGCAACGCGGTGCACATGCTCCGCGTCTTCTTCACCGGCGCGTTCCGCCGGCCCCGGGAAATGACCTGGGTCATCGGTTCGACCATCCTGATCATGGGCCTCGCTGCCGGCTTCACCGGCTACTCCCTCCCCGATGACCTGCTTTCGGGCAACGGCCTGCGCATCATCGACGGCGTCGTAAAGGCACTCCCGGTGGTCGGTACCTATATCAGCTTCTTCCTGTTCGGCGGAGAGTTCCCCGGCACCGCGATTATCGGGCGCCTCTACGTGCTGCACATCCTGCTGATCCCCGCCGTGCTCCTGCTGCTGATCGCTGCCCACCTCTTCCTGGTGGTCATCCACAAGCACACCCAGTACCCCGGCCCCGGCCGCACCAACGACAACGTCGTGGGCTACCCGGTCGGTCCGGTCTACGCCGCCAAGGCCGGTGGATTCTTCTTCGTTGTGTTCGGCGTCATCGCCGCCATCGCCGCGGCCTTCACGATCAACCCGATCTGGAACTACGGCCCCTACGACCCCTCCCCCGTGTCCGCCGGTACCCAGCCCGACTGGTACATCGGTTGGGTCGACGGCGCACTGCGCCTGATGCCGGGAACTCTTGGCCCGAACTTCGACTTCGAGTGGAACATCCCGTTCCCCTGGGGCGTGAACACCTTCTCCTTCAACGTGATCTTCCCGGCACTGGTTCCGGCCCTGATCGTCTTCACCCTGATGTTCACCTGGCCGTGGATCGAGGCGTGGGTGACGAAGGACAAGAGCGAACACCACCTGCTCAATCGTCCGCGCCACGCCCCGACGCGCACGGGCATCGGCGTCGCCGGCGTCGTGTTCTACTGCGTCTTGTGGTCCGCGGCCAGCTCGGACCTGATCGCGACGCACTTCCTGGTGTCGCTGAACGACGTGCTCTACTGGCAGCGGGCCCTGACCTTCGTCGGCCCGGTCCTCGGGTTCATCGTCGCCCGCCGCATAGCCCTGGCCCTGCAGCGCAAGGACCGCGAGATCGCCTTGCACGGCCGCGAGACCGGCCGGATCGTTCGGCTGCCCCACGGCGAGTTCATCGAGGTCCACGAGCCCGTCGATGAGTACAAGCGCTACGAGCTGGTCAGCTTCGAGTCGCCGGAGGTCTACGCCCCCGTCGCGGATGGCAACGGCCACATCAGCCGGTCGGAGAAGCTGCGCAGCCGCGCCTCACGGTTCTTCTTCGAGGACCGGGTCGCCCCGGTCACCCCGGCGGAACTGAGGGCGGCCCACGCCGGCCACCATGGTGAACTTGCCGATTCCCAGGACCGGGAGTCCATCGCAAGCCACTAGGTCGGTATCGCCACCTGGTCACGAGGGCCCGGACAGCATCCACGCTGTCCGGGCCCTTTTGCGTCCCCTGAACTCCGGCTCGCCGTCGTGGTTGCCCGCCGAGACTGCAGCTCACCACGCTTAGCGGCCCGCAGAGCGTGGTTATCTGCCGACTCGGCGGGAGGAGGCCGGGGGCCGGCCACTCGTGGGCCAAGTCAGGCCTCTTGGCGCCCGCCCCGCGTCCTGGCCGGCGCCGCCCGCCGAGACTGCAGCTCACCACCCTTAGCGGCCCGCAGAGCGTGGTGACGTGCCAACTCGGCGGAAGGAACTCGGTCACGCGGTGCCCGCCCCGCGTCCCTGGCCGGCACCGTCCGCCGAGACTGCAGCTCACCACGCTTCGCGGCCGTCAGAGCGTGGTGACGTGCGAACTCGGCGGAAGGAACTCGGTCACGCGGTGCCCGCCCCGCGTCCCTGGCTGGCACCGTCCGCCGAAACTGCAGCTCACCACGCTTCGCGGCCGTCAGAGCGTGGTGACGTGCGAACTCGGCGGGAGGCAGCACCGCGATTGGCCCGCCCTTGACCATGCGGGCACCGCTGCCGTACAGCGGCCGGCAGCAGCGCTAGTGCAACCGGTTCGAGGTGTAGGCGCGCGGGGTGCGCGCTCCAGGGCGCTGGAGGGGCACCCAGAGCTTATAGCGGTCGGCCCGGTAGTAGGACACCGAGTAGTCCACCATGGTCCGGGCCACATAGGCGTGGCGCTGGATTTTGAGCAGCGGAGAGCCCATTTCCACATTCAGGAGCCGGGCGATGGACGGCGACGCCGCCGTCGCCTCGATGGTGTCCTCCCCCCATTCCATCACCAGCCCGTACTTCTCGCTCAGCACGTTGTAGAGGGAGGCCGGCGGCGGATCGTCGAGGATCCCCCGCACCCGGTGGGCGGGGATGAAGTTCTCATCGACGCTCATGGGTTCGCCGTCCGCGAGCAGCTGCCGCCGGAACCGCACCACGGGCTGCCCCAGCTCGATCTGCAGTTCACGGGCGATCAGGGGCGTCGCGCCGATCTGTTCGAAGCTGAGCACGTGGGCGTCGGGAACCATCCCCCGGCGGAGCATCTCCTCGCTGTAGGACGTGAGCTTGACCTGCAGGTCGAGCTTGGCGTGGGCCACGAACGTCCCAAGGCCCACGATCCGCTCGAGTACCTCCTCCGCCACCAGCGCGTCGATGGCGTGACGCACCGTCATCCGGGCGACGCCGAAATGGGTGGAGAGCTGGCGCTCGGAGGGAATCGGTGAGCCGGGCGCGGCCCGCTCCAGGATGTAGGCGCGCAGGATCTCCCGCAGCTGGACGTGTTTGGCTACGGGCGAGGCCTCGTCAAGGGCCGGTACCCCCAGGAGTTTCGGTGCGGTTGCGGCCACTGTCGCCAGCTTTCCAGATCGGTGGTTCCATGGGCCCGGCGGCCGACCGCCGGGTGGCTCCGAGTCTATCGAAACCCACCGCTCTCCGAGGAACCCCTCCAACGCCGAAGGACCCGCACCAGATGCGGGTCCTTCGGGTTTTGCGGGGTTGGGAGCTTAGTGGGCGTGGGCCCCGCGGCTGTACTCGTAAACCCAGCCGACGAGGGCGATGACGGTGAAGCCGAGGCCGATGTAGAGGATCCACCAGCCGATGGCCATGCCGAGGAATCCTGCGGCGGCCGACAGGCCAAGGAACAGGGGCCACCAGCTCCAGGGGCTGAAGTGTCCCTGCTCCCCCGAGCCTTCGTGGATTTCGGCGTCGAGCCGGTCCTCCGGCCGCATGCCGACGCGCTTGCCGGTGAATCCGAGGTAGAACCCGATCATGAGGGCCAGGCCACCGGTCAGGTACAGCCCGAGGAACCCTACGGGCTCCGACCAGTCCACGAGGAAACCGTAGATGGTGCCGACCAGGAAGAAGAACGGCGCCAAGAGGGAGAAGAGGCGTGTCTCGATTTTCACTGGCTAGCGTCCTTCCGGGCAGCGGAGCCGAGCAGCTTGCCGGCGGCGGATTCGTCGGTGTGCTGCTGCTGCAGCTCGGGGTGGTGCAGGTCAAGCGCGGGGCGCTCGGAGCGGATCCGGGGCAGCGAGGTGAAGTTGTGCCGCGGCGGCGGGCACGAGGTGGCCCACTCGAGCGAGGCACCGAAGCCCCAGGGGTCGTCCACTTCAACCTTCTTGCCGGTGCGCCAGGTGATGTACACGTTCCAGAAGAACGGGATCAGCGACGCGCCGAGGACGAAGGAGGCGATGGTGGAGAACTGGTTCATCGCGGTGAAGCCGTCCTCGGGGAGGTAGTCGGCGTAGCGGCGCGGCATGCCGATGACTCCCAGCCAGTGCTGGATGAGGAAGGTGCCGTGGAAGCCGAGGAACAGGAGCCAGAAGTGGATCTTGCCGAGGCGCTCGTTGAGCATCTTCCCGGTGAACTTGGGCCACCAGAAGTAGAATCCGGCGAACATTGCGAAGACGACGGTGCCGAAGACCACGTAGTGGAAGTGGGCGACAACGAAGTAGGTGTCCGAAACGTGGAAGTCCAGCGGGGGCGAGGCCAGGATGATGCCGGTCAGGCCGCCGAAGAGGAAGGTCACCAGGAAGCCGAGGCTCCACAGCATCGGGGTTTCAAAGGTGATGGAACCCCGCCACATGGTGCCGATCCAGTTGAAGAACTTCACGCCGGTCGGCACTGCGATGAGCATCGTGGTGAACGCGAAGAACGGCAGCAGCACCGCACCGGTGACGTACATGTGGTGTGCCCACACGGTGACCGACAGGGCGGCAATGGCGATCGTCGCGTAGACGAGGCCCTTGTAGCCGAAGATCGGCTTGCGGCTGAAGACCGGGAAGATCTCCGAGACGATGCCGAAGAACGGCAGGGCGATGATGTACACCTCGGGGTGGCCGAAGAACCAGAACAGGTGCTGCCACAGGATGGCTCCGCCGTTTTCCGGATCGAAGATGTGTGCGCCGAAGCGGCGGTCGGCGCCCAGGGCGAACAGCGCCGCGGCCAGCGGCGGGAACGCCATGAGCACGAGGATGGCCGTCACCAGGGTGTTCCAGGTGAAGATCGGCATGCGCCACATCGTCATGCCCGGGGCGCGCATGCAGATGATCGTGGTGATGAAGTTGACCGAGCCGAGGATGGTGCCGAAGCCCGACAGCGCGAGGCCGAAGACCCACAGGTCACCGCCGACGCCCGGCGAGAAGGTCGTGCTCGACAGCGGCGTGTACGCGAACCAGCCAAAGGACGCGGCGCCCTGCGGGGTGATGAAGCCCGAGACCGCAATGGTGCTGCCGAAGAGGAAGAACCAGAACGCGAGGGCGTTCAGGCGGGGGAAGGCGACGTCGGGGGCGCCAATCTGCAGCGGCATGATGACGTTCGCGAAACCGGCGAACAGCGGGGTGGCGAACATCAGCAGCATGATCGTGCCGTGCATGGTGAACAGCTGGTTGTACTGCTCCTTGGTCTGCAGGATCTGCAGGCCCGGTTCGAAGAGCTCGGCGCGGATTACCAGCGCCATGACCCCACCGAAGCAGAAGAAGACGAAGGAGGCGATCAGGTACATGTACCCGATCGTCTTGTGGTCGGTCGAGGTGATCCAGTTGACGACGATGCGGCCTTTGGAGCGCGGTACGACGCGTGGAGCGGCTACGGTGCCGGCTTCCTCAAGGGTGTATTCGTAGGTGGACATCAGCTGCTCCTGGCAGGGTCGAAGTCGGGGTCGGTGTCCGGGTAGGAGTCGCGGTCGTACTCGTCACCGAGCTGGCCGTCCTCGAGGGTTTCCATCCGGGCGTCGAACTCCTCCTGAGAGACGACTGCCACGTTGAAAAGCATTTCGGAGTGGTACTGGCCGCACAGTTCGGCGCACTTGCCATCAAACGTCCCCTCCTGGGTGGGGGTGAGGTTGATGTAGTTGACGCGGCCCGGGTAGAGGTCGCGCTTCTGCAGGAAGGCCGGCACCCAGAAGGAGTGCTGCACGTCGCGGGCACGGAGCTGGAGCTCGACGCTCTTGTTGACCGGCAGGTAGAGGGTGGGCAGCTTGTCGGGGATGCCCGGCTCGCCCGTCAGCTCGGCCTGCACTCCGGTGGAGTACTTGTTTTCCTTGACGTAGTTGAAGTCCCACGACCACTGCTTGCCGCGGACGTCGATGATCACGTCCGGGTCCTCGACGCGGGCGTCGATGGTTCCCTGATCGCGCTGGGTGAAGTAGAAGAACACCAGCACCATGAACAGGGGGATGGTCAGGTAGAAGATTTCGAGCGGCAGGTTGTAGCTGAGCTGACGCGGGAAGCCGGTGTCGTTGCGACGGCGCCGGTAGGCGACCATGCACCAGATGATGAGGCCCCAGGTGATGATGCCGACCACGAGGGCCGCAATCCATGAATTCACCCACAGGTCAGTAATCAGTCCGGTGTGGTTGGTGGTGTTCCGGTCCCCCGGCAGCCAGCCGTTTTGGGCTTCCGTCGAACAACCGGACAGCAACAGCGCCCCGGCCAGCGAAATGCTGGAAATCTTTGCGATCCTGGCGCTCTTGCCGCCGGTTCGGTCCTGCGAACTCACAGACGGACCATCCTTTTCTACGTGCGTTGCCACCCGCGATCTGATGCAGTTCGGGGTGCCCCTCCAGTTTTACTACTCACTGTAGAGCTTACCCGCCGCCGAAGCCATCGTGTGACATGCGAAAGGGCCCGTGGCGCGCCATTTCGCGCACCACGGGCCCCCCATAACCGCAGGTCAGTGGAAGGAGTCACCACAGGCGCAGGATCCGCCTGCGTTCGGGTTGTCGATGGTGAACCCCTGCTTGGAGATGGTGTCCTCGAAGTCGATTGAGGCCCCGGAAAGGTAGGGCACGCTCATCTTGTCAACGATGACCTCGACGCCGTCGAAGTCGCGGACAGCGTCGCCGTCCAGGACCCGCTCGTCGAAGTACAGCTGGTAGATCAGGCCCGAGCAGCCGCCGGGCTGAACGGCCACGCGGAGGCGGAGGTCGGTCCGGCCTTCCTGCTCCAGGAGGCTGCGCACCTTGCCTGCGGCGACGTCGGAGAGCTGCACTTCGTGCTCGGGAAGCGAGTCGGTTGTCTCGTCGGGGGCGGTGCTGGTCTCTGGCGTGGTGGTGCTCATGTGTCTCTCCTAGCCTGGATCCGTTGCTGAACGCCGCTTGCGGCATTCTGGAGTCCCTTCCATGGTACGCCGCGCATCCCGCAGCGTTAACACCGGAAGCACGTGAGTGGGGACACGCCGGCTTCCCGCCGGCGGGAGGGTCCCTCCTGCTGGGAGGCGGTGGGTCCCGGACGGCGGGCGGCCTGCCGTCCGGGACGGACGCGTCAGGGGCCAGACAGTCCCCCGGCGTTGATGCGGGCGAGCAGCAGCGCCTCGGCGAGGACGGCCCGCTCGAACTCCGCGAGGTGCAGGGATTCATTGGCGCTGTGTGCTCGGGAATCGGGGTCCTCCACCCCGGTGATCAGGATCTGCGCCGCGGGGAAGAGCTCCGTCAGATCGGCGATGAACGGAATTGAGCCGCCCATCCCCGCCTCCACGGCCGCCACGCCCCACGCTTCCTCGAGGGCCTCCAGGGCCAGCCGGGCCGCGGGGGCGGAGGTGTCGGTCGAGAACGCGCTGCCGGTCTCCCCGGGGGTGAAGGTGACACGGGCACCGAAGGGAGCGTTGCTCTCGACGTGCTCCCGCACGGCCTCCATGGCCCGCGCTGGATCCTGTCCGGGTGCCAGCCGGAGGCTGAACTTGGCCCGCGCCCTCGGCAGGAGCGTGTTGGAGGACAGGGCGACGCTTGGCACGTCCATTCCGATGATCGACAGGGCCGGCTTGGTCCACAGGCGGGAGGCGATCGAACCGGTCCCGGCAAGCTGCACACCGTCGAGGACCGAACTGTCGGCGCGGTAGTCCTCCTCCTTGTAGTCGACCGTGGCGGAGTCGCCGCCTGCGAGGCCGGCGATGGCGACGTCGCCGGCGTCGTCGTGGAAGGTGGCGATGAGGCGCGCCAGGAGGGTCGGCGCGTCGAGGACGGGTCCGCCGAACATTCCGGAGTGGACGGCGTGGTCGAGCACCTGCACCTCGATGGTGCCGTCGACGAGCCCCCGGAGGCTGGTGGTCAGGGCCGGGACGCCGACCTTCCAGTTGCTTGAGTCGGCGACGACGATGACGTCGGCCTCCAGCAGGTCCCGGTGGGTCTCAAGGAAGGAGCGGAAGGTCGGCGAGCCGGCTTCCTCCTCCCCCTCGATGAATAGGGTGACCCCGACGCCGAAGCGGTCGCCAAGCACCTCGCCGAGGGCGCGCAGGGCCCCGATGTGGGCCATGACCCCTGCCTTGTCGTCGGCTGCTCCCCTGCCGTAGAGGCGGCCGTCGCGTTCAACGGCGGTGAAGGGGTCGCTTTCCCACAGATCCGGGTCCCCCGGGGGCTGCACGTCGTGGTGGGCGTACAGCAGCACCGTCGGCTGGCCCGGAGCGGCCGGACGGCGGGCGACGACGGCCGGGCCGCCGGGGACGCCGTCGTTGTCGACGCGGAGGATCCGCACGTCGTCGACGCCGGAGTCGCGGATCAGGGCGGCAATGGCCTCGGCGCTGCGGTCCAGTTCGCTGGCGTCGAAGGCCTCCCAGGCGATGCCCCGGATACCCACGAGGGCCTTGAGCTGCTCAACGGTGTCGGGGAAGTTCGCGGAGACGCTGCGGCGCAGCTCCTGGGCCGGGTAGTCGGGAGTGGACAGCGGGTTGGCCGGTTCGGGAGATGTCATGTTCCGACCCTACACACGGCGCTGCCGGCCCCACAGCCCGACGCGGCCGGCACCCGGGCGTGCCGGGCGGCCGCCGGACGTACAGTCCGGGGCCCTCCGACGGGTATCCTGAGGGTGTGTTTGGACGAAAGAAGGACGCCCCCGTGGCCCAGGATGTCATTGACCACGCGAGCCGCGAGCGGGAGGACCGCCAGCGCAGCGCCGGCAAAGGCGCGCCCACCCCGAAGCGCAGCGTCCAGCAGGCCGCCCGCAAGCGGCCGCTGGTTCCCGAGGACCGCCGGGCGGCGCGCACCCAGAACCGGAATGCGGCCGCCGAGCAGCGCCTGCGGATCCGGGAGGCCCTGAACACGGGCGAGGAGCGGTACCTGCCGCTGCGGGACAAGGGCGCGAACCGCCGCTACATCCGGCAGTTCGTCGACGCCCGGTGGAACCTCGGCGAGTTCCTCATGATCGCCGCGCTCGTTTTCGTCGTGCTCAGCTTCATCCAGGCCACCGTGGTGCAGAGCACCGTGCTGCTCGGGTTCTGGGTGCTGATCATGGCCGTCATCGTTGACTGCTTCTTCCTGCGCCGGACGCTGAAGAAGCGCCTCACCGCGAAGTTCGGGGCGCCCAACCCGGGCGACCTCTGGTACGGCGTGACGCGCGCGCTGCAGCTGCGCCGGCTCCGGCTGCCCAAGCCGCAGGTGAAGCGCGGCGACTATCCGGCCTAGCCTCAGGCCCGGCCCGGACGTCCAGCGCCCGGACCCGATACCTCCTCCATCCGCGCCCGGTCCCGTGCAGGGGCCGGGCGCGGCTGTTTAAGCCGGGCGGGGTTTAGTCCCGCCGGCTGCGGAACGCCCGGGCGAGGCCGCGGTTGATGCGCGCCGCCCACAGCGGACCTTCGTAGAGGAACGCCGTGTAGCCCTGCACGAGGGTCGCCCCGGCGTCGAGGCGTTCAAGGACGTCCCCGGCGGTTTCGACCCCGCCCACCGACACGATGGCCAGGTCCTCGCCGGCGGCGGCCCGGAGGCGCTTGAGAACCTCGAGGGAGCGTTGCTTCAGCGGCGCTCCGCTCAGTCCCCCGACGCCCTTGGCCATCACGGTGGCGGGGTCGGTGGTGAGGCCGGCGCGGGTGATTGTCGTATTGGTGGCGATGATTCCGTCAAGCTTCAGGTCCAGCGCCAGGGCGGCGATGTCGTCGATGTCGGAGTCCATCAGGTCCGGGGCGATCTTCACCAGCAGGGGCACGTGCCGGCCCGCGGCCTCGTCCGCCTTGGCGCGCACGGCCTCCAGGAGCGGGCGCAGCGATTCGACATTCTGCAGCAGCCGCAGCCCGGGGGTATTGGGTGAACTGACGTTGACGACGAGGTAGTCGGCAGCCGGCGCCACCGCCTCGGCGCTGCGGAGGAAGTCCCCGACCGCGTCGTGCAGGTCCACCGTCTTGGTCTTGCCGATGTTCACCCCGATGATCGGGCGGTTCGTGCGGTGGGTCCGCTCCAGCCGGCTGCGCGCCGCGGCGAGCCGGGGGGCCACCGCGGCCGCGCCGTCGTTGTTGAAGCCCATCCGGTTGATCACCGCGCGGTCGGCCTCGAGGCGGAACAGGCGCGGCTTCGGGTTGCCGGGCTGGGCGGCGCCGGTGACGGTTCCCACCTCGATGTGCCCGAAGCCCAGCGCCGTCAGCGCGGGAATGCCGTGGGCACCCTTGTCGAAGCCCGCGGCCAGGCCGAAGGGCGAGGGGAACACGACGCCGAAGGCCGTGGTCTGCAGGTCCGCGTGCGGGCCGCAGTACCGCCTCAGCAGCCATGCCGCCGGGGTCCGGTCCGCCAGCCGGATCAGGCCGAAGCCGATGCGGTGCGCGCGCTCCGCGTCCATGCGGGAGAAGGCGAGGCGGAAGAAGGCCGGATAGATCTGCATGCTCTAAAGTTCCCATGAGGACAGCCGCCCGAACAACTCGGGCGGGACGTTGCGGAAGACTTGGGATCGATGGAGAGAACCTGGGAGCCCGACCACCTCGGCCCGGCCTACAGCAGGCTCACGCTCGATCTCCCGCCGGACGAGGAGGGGCCGTGCTGCGCCACGCTGGTCTCCCACCGGCCGGTGCCCGCCCATCCGTCCGGCGCGCGGTGGCCCCGGACCCTCGGCGCGGCGCTGGCCCGGGCCGTCGGCCGGCGACGGCGGCCCCGGAAAATTCCGGTCCTGCTCTACCTCCATGGCTGGAGCGATTATTTCTTCCACACCGAACTTGCCGACTTCTGTGCGGAGCGGGGCATCGAGTTCTTCGCCCTGGACCTGCGCAAGTACGGCAGGAGCCTCCGGCAGTGGCAGACTCCGGGCTATGTGCGGGACCTGGAGGAGTACGACCCCGACCTCGATGCCGCCCTCGCCGCGGTGCAGGCCGAGGTCGGGGCGCGCCACGGGCCCGGTGCCGCCGTGGAGCTGCACCTGATGGCCCATTCGACCGGCGCCCTCACCGCGGCGCTGTGGGCGGACCGGCATCCGGGCCGGATCGCCTCGCTGATCCTCAACAGCCCCTGGCTGGATACGCAGGGCAGCGCCCTGTTTCGGAACACCACCCAGGGACTGCTCGAACCGCTCGTGAGGTTCCGCCCGAAGGCGCGCCTGCGGTTGCCCGAGTTCGGTTACTACTGGCGGAGCATCAGCAGCGAAGCGGACGGTGAGTGGAACCTGGACCGGCGGTGGCGCCCGGAGTTCGGCTTCCCGATCCGGGCCGGGTGGCTCACCGCGGTGCTTTCCGGCCACGCCGCCGTCGCCCGGGGACTGTCCCTTGAGGTGCCGGTCCTGGTGCTCGCCTCGGCCCGCTCTGCGGTCAGCCCCACCTGGAGTGCTGCGATGCTCGAGTCCGACAGCATCCTCGACGTGTCGGTGATGGTCCGCCGGGCGACCGGCCTGGGCCGCCGCGTCACGATCTCGCGCTTCGACGGCGCCCTGCACGACGTCCTGTTGTCCCGCCAGGCGGTGCGCGCGGAGGTCTATGCGGAGCTCGACCGCTGGCTGGGGTGCCGGGGCCCTTCGGCGCGGCGGTGAGCAGGCCCGGCCGGAGTCAGGCCGGCAGGCCCGCGGCGGCGTCGACCGGGGCGTCCGCGGCGGCATCGACGGCGCCGCCGTAGCGGCGGTCCCGGGCGGCGTATTCCTCGATGGCCCGCCACAGGGTCCGCCGGTCCACGTCGGGCCACAGCGTGTTCATGAAGACCATCTCGGCGTAGGCCGACTGCCACAGCAGAAAGTTCGAGAGCCGCTGCTCACCGGAGGTGCGCAGGAACAGGTCGACGTCGGGCAGGTCCGGCTCGTCGAGGAAGCGCTGGATCGTCTTCTCGTTCACCGAGGACGCCCGCAGCTTCCCGGCGGCGACCTCCTCGGCGATGGCCCGCGCGGCGTCGGCGATCTCGGCGCGCCCGCCGTAGTTCACGCACATGGTGAGCGTGCAGGTCGAGTTCCCGCGGGTGTGCTCCTCGGCCTCTTCGAGTTCGGCGATGACCGAGCGCCACAGGCGGGGCCGGCGCCCGGCCCACCGGATGCGCACCCCCCACTCGTTGAGCTGGTCGCGCTGCCGGCGCAGCACATCCTTGCTGAAGCCCATCAGGAAGCGCACCTCCTCGGGTGAGCGCTTCCAGTTCTCGGTCGAGAAGGCGTACACCGACACGTGCTCGACGCCGATCTCGATCGCCCCCGCCATGACGTCAAGCAGCGCCGCCTCCCCCGCCCGGTGGCCCTCGGTCCGGGGCAGGCCGCGCTCGTTGGCCCAGCGGCCGTTGCCGTCCATCACGATCGCGACGTGCCGGGGCACCAGCTCGGCGGGAAGGCGTGGCGGACGGGCCCCGCTCGGATGGGGCCAGGGCGCCGTCGGCGAGGGGGAAGGGGTTCGGTTCGGGGTCACACACGCTCCACATGTCGAAGGGATTTCACGGCCCGCTCAAGGTGCCACTGCAGGTAGGCCGCCACCAGGCCGGCGGCCTCCCGGCGGGCGGGCGGTTCCGAGGCGTCGGCCGCGGTCCAGTCCCCGGACAGCAGAGCGGCCAGCAGTTCCATGGTGCCCGGGGCCGGCGACGCCGATCCGGGCGGCCTGCAGTTGGCGCACACCGCGCCGCCGAGGGGGGCCGAGAAGGCCGAGTGCGGACCGGGCGCACCGCACCGGGCGCAGTCGGTGAAGCTCGGCGCCCACCCGGCCGTAGCCAGGGCCCGGAGCAGGTAGGAGTCGAGGATCAGCTCGGAGGGGTGCAGCCCGCGGCTGAGCGCGGAGAACGCCCCCGCGACCAGCCCGTACTGGGCGCTGGCTGCCTCCCCGTCGGTGTCGGTGAGGCGTTCGGCCGTCTCGGCGATGGCGGCGGCGGCGGTGTAGCGCCCGTAGTCGGCTGCGATGCCGTGTCCGTAGGCGCCCCTGGTCTGCGCCTGCGTGATGACATCGAGGTTCCGTCCGGAGGCCAGCTGCAGGTCCACCGCCATGAACGGCTCAAGCCGCGAACCGAACTTGCTGCTGGTGCGCCGCACGCCCTTGGCGACGGCGCGGACCTGCCCGTGTTCACGGGTCAGCAGGACGATGATGCGGTCCGCCTCCCCCAGCTTGTAGGTCCGCAGCACCACGCCTTCGGCGCGGTAGGTGCGGGAAGCCGACATTTTGGACATACTCCAAGTCTCCCACCAACCAGGGGGAAGGGCCTCAGGCGCTGTCCCGCACGGCGCGGTTGACCGCGGAAATGACCGCCTTCAGGGCCGCCATCGTGGTGTTCGCGTCGATGCCGACGCCCCAGAGCACCCGGCCGCCCACGGCGCATTCGACGTACGCCGCGGCGCGCGCGTTGCCTCCGGCCGAAAGGGCGTGCTCGGTGTAGTCGAGGACCCGCACGTCCACCCCGTCCTGCCCGAGGATGTCCAGGAGCGCATCGATGGGACCGGTGCCCTCGGCCGCGCGCCGCTGCTGCACGCCGTTGACCAGGAGCGTGGCAGTGAGCTTCAGTGAGCCGTCGTCGGCGGTGTCGGTGTTCACCGAGGTGAGTTCATAGTGGCCCCAGCGAGTGCCGCCGTCCGCCCGGGCCGGGAGGTACTCGTCCTGGAAGACCGTCCAGAGCTCGGCTCCGCTGATCTCCCCGCCGGCGGTCTCGGTGCGCCGCTGCACCACCGCGGAGAACTCGATCTGCGCCCGCCGCGGCAGGTCGAGGCTGTGTTCGTGCTTGAGCAGGTACGCGACCCCGCCCTTGCCGGACTGGGAGTTCACGCGGATGACGGCCTCGTAGCTGCGGCCGATGTCCTTCGGGTCGATCGGCAGGTAGGGAACGGCCCACGGGATCTCGTCGACTCCGACGCCGGCGGCCGCCGCGTCGCGTTCCATTGCCTCGAACCCCTTCTTGATGGCGTCCTGGTGCGAGCCCGAGAAGGCGGTGAACACCAGGTCCCCGCCGTAGGGCGAACGCTCGGGCACCGAGAGCTGGTTGCAGTACTCGGCGGTGCGCCGGACGGCGTCCATGTCGGAGAAGTCGATCTGCGGGTCGATGCCCTGGCTGTAGAGGTTCATGCCGAGGGTCACCAGGTCGACGTTGCCGGTGCGCTCCCCGTTGCCGAACAGGCAGCCCTCGATGCGGTCGGCGCCGGCGAGGTAGCCCAGTTCGGCCGCCGCCACGCCGGTGCCCCGGTCGTTGTGCGGGTGCAGCGAGAGGATGATGTTCGAGCGGTTCTCCAGGTTGCGGCTCATCCACTCGATGGAGTCCGCGTACACGTTCGGGGTGGCCATCTCCACGGTGGCCGGCAGGTTCAGGATCATCTGGCGGTCCGCGGAGGCCTCGAAGACCGACGCGACCTCGTTGCTGATGCGGGCGGCGAACTCGAGCTCCGTCCCCGTGAAGGACTCGGGCGAGTACTCGTAGGTGACGTGGGTGTTCTTCAGGCCCTCCTCGAACTTCCGGCACAGCCGTGCGCCGGTGAGGGCGATGTCGACGATGCCGTCGCGGTCCTGGTTGAACACCACCCGCCGCTGCAGGATCGATGTCGAGTTGTAGAGGTGGACGATCGCGCGGTCGGCGCCCTCGAGGGACTCGTAGGTCCGCTCGATCAGGTGCTCGCGGGCCTGGGTGAGGACCTGGATGCTGACGTCGTCGGGGATGCGGTCACCCTCGATGAGCTGGCGGACGAAGTCGAAGTCCGTCTGCGAGGCCGAGGGGAACCCGACCTCGATCTCCTTGAAGCCCATCTTCACGAGCAGGTCGAACATCTTGTGCTTGCGTTCGGGGCTCATCGGGTCGATCAGGGCCTGGTTGCCGTCCCGCAGGTCCACGGCGCACCAGCGCGGGGCCTTGGTGATGACCTTGTCGGGCCAGGTGCGGTCCGGGAGTTCGACGGTGATCTGGTCCTGGAACGGGGTGTACTTCCAGAACGGCATTCCCGAACTCAGCTGTGCGTTTTGCATGACGATGGGCCTTTTCTCTTGAACCGTTTAGAGGCTGGCGGCCGGGCAACACAGACACCGCAGCGAGGTTTGGCCTGTAGCTCGAGAGTCCTAGGAGGCCCCGCCGCGGCACATAAGAAGAGTCGTCTTTGCGCGCACAATCTCACGATAGCACGCGCATAGGATGGCCTTAAGGGGCGCCCGGCGCCCCCGGGAACGGCCCCGCCGCCGGGCGGCCGGCCCGCATCCCGGGAGGCGCCGCCCCGTCCGACATCCATTCAGAGGGAGAAGCCATGAAGCCCGCCGGAAGCGCAGAACAAGCCGTCGAGGACGGCGTCCGGGCCCAGGACGACCTGTTCCGGTACGTCAACAGCGAGTGGCTGAGGACCACCGAGATACCCGCCGACCGCGCCCGGGAGGCGGTCTTCACGCAGCTGGCCGATGCCGCCGAGCTGGCGGTGCGCGGCATCGTCGAATCCGCCGCCGACGCACCCGCCGGTGACGGCTCACTGGCGAAGATCGGCACGCTCTATGCGAATTTCATGGACACCGACCGCGTCGAAGCCCTCGGTGCCGCCCCGGTGCAGGAACGGCTCGACAGGATTGCCGGCCTGACCGATATCGACGCCTTCGTGCGGCTCTCGGCGGAACTGACGCGCAGCGGCGTGCAGGGCCTGGCCGCGCCCTACGTCAGCAACGACGCCGGGAACCCCGAACGCTACCTGCTGCATCTCTACCAGTCCGCGCTGGGCATGCCCGATGAGTCGTACTACCGCGAGGAGCGATTCGCCGGGTCGCGGACCCAGTACACGGCGCTGCTGGAGACGCTGCTCGGCCTGGCCGGCATCCCCGATCCGGGTTCGGCGGCGGCCGGCGTCTTCACCCTGGAGACCCGCCTGGCGGCCGCCTCAATGAGTACCGTGGACCGGCGCGACCCGCAAAAGACCTACAACCTCTCCACCCTCGCCGGGGCAGCCGATCTGGCGCCGTTCACGGGGCCGTGGCTCGACACGGTGACCGGGGACCCGGCCCTGGCGGCCGAGCTCGTCGTGTCCCAGCCCGCCTACCTCGCAGCGGTCGACGCCGCCCTCGCCGAGGTGCCGCTGTCCATCTGGAAGGACTGGCTGGCGACGCGGGTGCTGCTGCACGCGGCGGACTACCTCGACGAGCGGTTCGTGAATGCCGTATTCGCCTTCTACGGCACGCACCTCGGGGGCACCCCGCAGCTGAAGGACCGGTGGAAGCGCGCCGTGGCCCTGGTCGAGGGCGCCCTCGGCGAAGCGGTCGGCCGGGAGTACGTGGAGCGCCACTTCCCCGCGGCCGCCAAGGCGAAAATGCTTGAACTCGTCGGCAACCTGATCCGTGCCTACGAGCTCAGCATCGACTCGCTCGGGTGGATGACCGCCGAGACCCGCGCCCGGGCCAAGGAAAAGCTCTCGCTGTTCACCACCAAGATCGGCTACCCGGACGAATGGATCGACTACGGCCCGCTCGTCATCGAGTCCGGAGACCTCTACGGCAACGTCTGCCGGGCCTACGAGTTCGAACACGTGCGCCAGCTGAACCGGCTGGGCGGGCCGATCGACCGCGGGGCCTGGCTGATGACCCCGCAGACGGTGAACGCCTACTACATGCCGACGATGAACGAGATCGTGTTCCCGGCGGCCATCCTCCAGCCGCCGTTCTTCGACCTCGAGGCCGACCCGGCCGACAACTACGGCGCGATCGGCGCCGTCATCGGACACGAGATCGGCCATGGCTTCGACGACAAGGGGTCCCAGTTCGATGGCCGCGGCGCCCTCGAGAACTGGTGGTCCGACGCCGACCGGGCGGCCTTCGACGCCCTCACCTCACGGCTGGTGGAGCAGTACGCCGCCCTGTCCCCCGCCGAGGCGCCGCAGCTCAGGGTCAACGGTGAGCTGACGCTTGGGGAGAATATCGGCGACCTTGGGGGCCTGGGCATCAGCTACACCGCCTACCGGCTGAGCCTGGACGGGCAGGAGGCCCCGGTGATCGACGGGCAGACCGGGCCCCAGCGGTTCTTCGCTTCGTGGGCGAGGTGCTGGCGGCAGAAGATCCGCCCGGAGGAGGCGGCACGCCGGATCACCGTCGACCCCCACTCCCCCAATGAGTTCCGCTGCAACCAGGTGGTCAGGAACCTCGATGAGTTCCACGACGCGTTCGCGGTCCGGCCCGGGGACGGGCTGTGGCTCGACCCGCAGGAGCGCGTGCGCATCTGGTGAGGTGGGCGGCACCGGCCTCCGGGCCGGTGCCGCTGCGCCCGGCGGCTACAGCCCGGACGCCGCCTGGCAGGTGGTCTGCTCGGCCGTCTGGCCCTCGAGGCCGTTCCCGAGTCCGGCCGCGGGGAGCCTGGACCCGGAGGTGAAGTCGGCGCCCACCGAAAGTTCGATGCCCGTGACGGCGGCACTGGGCACGAGCTGGACATTGGCGATGCCGAACAAGGCGCCGAGGGCGGCTGCGGCGTCCTCGTATCCCGGACCGTACAGCACCTGCGTCGAGGGCACCTCGGTGGAGGACCCCCGCGTGTTGGCCAGCGCGTAGCCCTGGTCGCGGAGGATCTCCTGGAGTTCGGCCGCCCGGTCGGGGTCGTCCGTCCCATTGACGACCAGCAGCGGCACCGACGCCGGGTCGAACGCCGGCGCCTCGGACACCGGGGCCTCCGGCGAGGCGGGCGTGGTGCCCGGCTCCGGCGACGCCGACGGGGTCGGCTCCGATCCGGTGAGGCTCCGGTCCGCGCGCAGGGCGGCGAACAGTTCCTCGGCGGGCTCCGGGTCGAGGACAAGACGGTTCGGGTCCTGGTCCCACGGAATCGTCGGAAGGGTGACGAAGGCGATATCGGCAAGGTCCACGTTCTTCACGCGGTCGGCCAGCTTCAGGATCTCGGTGACCTGCGACAGGCCCTCGTCCACCGTGAGGTTCTCCGTGAGGGTTTCGGCGATGGAGTAGAGGCGCGGCAGGTTGGTCAGGGTTCCTTCGTCCTGGATCTTCCGGGCGAGGGACGCCATGAAGGACTGCTGGGCGCGGATGCGGCCCTCGTCCCCGCCGTCGCCGAAGCCGTGGCGGGTCCGGAGGAAGGCGAGGGCCTGGTCCCCCTCCACCTCGCTGGTGCCGGCGGGCAGGCTCAGCCCCGAATATTCGTCCTCCACGGGCTCGGTGACGCAGACCTCGACGCCGCCGACGACCTCGGAGAGCTCCTTGACCGCATTGAAGTCGGCATTCATGAAGTGGTCGACGCTGAGTCCGGTCAGCTCGTTGACGGCCGCGACGGTGCAGCCCGGCCCGCCGGAGTTCAGAGCCGTGTTCAGCTGGCCCAGGTCCATGGCAGGCGACGGGTCCCCGGTCTCCGGATCGACGCAGCTCGGCAGGGGAACGAGCAGGTCCCGCGGAAGGCTGATCACCGAGACGCTCGACCGGTCCGCGGAGAGGTTCACCAGCAGCATGACGTCGGAGTTGCCGCTGCCCGAGGAGAGGTCCTCTCCCCCAATGAATTTCCCGCTGTTGCCTGTCCGCGTGTCGCTGCCGAGGACGAGGATCTGCACGGGGTCGGTGCTGAGGTCAACGGGGAGTTCATCCTGCTGGTCCGCGCCGATGTTCAGGGGCTGCGTCTGGACGTTCATTTGGAGCCGGAAAACCTGGACCGCCGCGAAGGCCGCCGCCGCGAGGAGCATCGTGGAAAGCGCAAAGGCGGCCGCCTGCAGGGCCCGGCGGCCCTTCGAGCGCCGGAGGTGCCGTCCCGGCGGCGGCCCGGCGGGACCCCCGGCCGCCGGACCGCGCGCCGACGAACCGCTTTGTTCACTCACGGATACAGCCTCCTCGGGCTCAAAATGATCGGGGCGGCGCAGCGCGCCGCAGGTCCTTGCTCGGACCAACGAGTGTTACAGCCGGACGGTGCCCGGTCAGAACCCCAGCCGCACCAGCTGCTTCGGGTCCCGCTGCCAGTCCTTGGCGATCTTGACGTGGAGATCGAGGTAGACCCGCGTGCCGAGCAGCGCCTCGATGCCGCGCCTGGCGTTCGTGCCGACCTCCCGGAGCCGTGCCCCGCCCTTGCCGATGATGATTGCCTTCTGGGATGGGCGCTCGACATAGAGGTTGACGTGGATGTCCAGCAGCGGGTTGTCCTCGCTGCGGCCTTCCCGGGGGATCATCTCCTCGACCACGACGGCCAGCGAATGGGGCAGTTCGTCCCGCACGCCCTCGAGCGCCGCCTCCCGGACGAGCTCAGCGATCATGACCGCCTCGGGCTCGTCGGTCAGCTCCCCGCCGGGGTAGAGCACCGGAGACTCGGGCATGTGCTTGCTGAAGACGTCGGCAACCGTGTCGACCTGGTATCCGTCGGCGGCCGACACCGGCACGACGTCGGCCCAGCCCTCCGGGCCGGCGACCTCGGTGCCGAGCTGAGCGACCGCCAGGAGCTGCTCGGTGAGAGCCGCCCGGTCCACCAGGTCCGTCTTGGTGACGACGGCGATGAGGGGCTTGCGGTTCAGCCGGGAGAGCTGTTGGGCGATGAACCGGTCACCGGGCCCGATCTTCTCGTTCGCGGGGATGCAGAAGCCGACGGCGTCGACCTCGGCGAGGGTATCGGCCACCAGGTCGTTGAGCCGCTGGCCCAGGAGGGTGCGCGGCCGGTGCAGGCCGGGGGTGTCAACGAGGACGATCTGTGCGTCCTCGCGGGTGACGATGCCGCGGATGGTGTGCCGCGTCGTCTGCGGCTTGGCCGAGGTGATGGCGACCTTGGTGCCCACCAGGGCGTTCGTCAGCGTTGATTTTCCGGCGTTCGGCCGCCCCACCAGGGACACGAATCCCGCCCGGTGCTTATCGCCGCTCATATTCTTCCGCCGTTTCCTGTTCGTTGATCTGCAATTCCCCGCCGCGGTCCTTGTCCCGCGCGAAGGCGATGATGTGTGAAACCCTGTTGCGCCGGCCTTCAAGCCGCTCGGCCCTCAGGCCGATACCTTCAATTGTCACCTCACTGCCGACAATCGGCACCTTCCCCAGCGTCTTGGCGAGGAGTCCGCCGACCGTGTCGACCTCCTCGTCCTCGAGTTCAACGCCGAAGAGTTCCCCGAGGTCGTCGATGCCCATCCGCGCGCTGACGCGGTACCCGCCGTCGGGAAGCTGTTCCTGTTCGGGCACCTCCGAGTCGTACTCGTCGACGATCTCGCCAACGATCTCCTCGATGAGGTCCTCAAGGGTCACCAGCCCGGCGGTGCCTCCATATTCGTCGATGACGATGGCCACGTGGGTCGACTCGCGCTGCAGCTCCTGCAGGAAGTCCCCGACCGGCTTGGACTCGGGCACGTAGCGTGCCTCGCGGGTGATGCCGTCGACGGTGCGGCTCCTGCGCTCCGCCGGCCGGCCGTGCAGTTCGGCCACGACGTCCTTGAGGTAGAGGATCCCGCGGATGTCATCGGAGTCCTCCCCGATGACGGGGACCCGGGAGTACCCGGAGCGGAGGAACAGGGAAAGGGCGTCGTCGAGGGTCGATCCGCTCTCGAGCGAAACCATGTCGGTGCGCGGGACCATCACCGACCGCACCTTGGTGTCCCCGAGTTCGAACACCGAGTGGATGAGCTCGGCCTCGCTGTCCTCGATCATCTCGGCGTCGGAGGCGCGCGTCAGCATCTCGCGGAATTCCTCCTCGGTGAAGAACGCCGCCTCGTCGCGGGGGGCGCCCGGGGTGACGAGGCTGCCGATGGCGACGAACCAGCGCGGCACCGGGCCGAGGACCCCGCAGAGGAAGGCGACGAAACCGGCGGTGAACTGCACGACGGCGGTGGCATGCGCCCGGCCGAACTGGCGCGGCGAGACACCGACCAGGACGAACCCGACGGCGGCCATCACCACGGTCGCGAGCAGGCCGGCCAGCCAGACGTTGTCCAGCACGAAATGGAGGAGGATGGCCACCGCCACCGCGCCGGCCGTTTCGAACCAGACCCGCCAGAACCGCAGGGCGTGCATGTGTGCGGCCGGGGACGCGAGGATGCCCCGCAGGGCCGAACTGCGCGACTCCTGGACGAGGGTCTCGCCCTCCTGCCGGGGAAGGTAGGTGAAGGCCGCCTCGGCGGCCGTCACGAGCGCGGCCACGCACAGGAAGACCAGCGCCATGACGGCAAGGATCCAGATGATCAAGCGCGGGTCTCCCGGGGCGCCTCCCGGCCAAGGAAGTCGCTGAGGAGCTGGCGCTGGAGACCGAACATCTCCTTCTCCTCCTCCGGCTCCGCATGGTCGTAGCCAAGCAGGTGGAGCATGCCGTGGGTGGTCAGGAGCAGCAGCTCCTCCTGGGTGGTGTGGCCCGCCGTCGCGGCCTGGGTCCTGGCGACCTCCGGGCACAGGACGACGTCGCCGAGCACGCCGGCCGGGCTGGTGCGGCCGGGCGTGCCCGGGCGCAGCTCATCCATCGGGAAGGAGAGCACGTCGGTGGGACCGGGTTCGTCCATCCACTCGATGTGCAGGCGCTCCATCGCCTCGGTGTCCACCAGGATGATCGACAGGTCCGCGTCGGGGTGCACGAAGAGGCTGTCGATCAGGAAGTTCCCCAGCCGCACCAGCGCTTCCTCGTCGACCTCGACACCGGATTCGTTGTTGACCTCGATGCTCATTTGATGCCCGCCCTGGCACGGCGCGCCGCGGCCGCGGCGCCGTCGGGCGCCGCCTCCCGCTCGGCCGCCTGCTCCTCGTCCCACCGGCTGTAGGCGCTGACGATGTCGCCGACGAGGCGGTGGCGGACGACGTCGGAGGCGTCGAGTTCGCTGAAGAACACGTCGTCGACCCCCCGCAGGATGTCATTGACGATGCGCAGCCCCGACTTGGTCCCGCCGGGAAGGTCGACCTGGGTGACGTCCCCCGTGACGACCATCTTCGATCCGAAGCCCAGGCGGGTGAGGAACATCTTCATCTGCTCAGGGGTGGTGTTCTGCGCCTCGTCGAGGATGATGAACGCGTCGTTGAGGGTGCGGCCCCGCATGTAGGCAAGGGGCGCCACCTCGATGGTGCCGGCGGCCATGAGCCGCGGGATGGAGTCGGGATCCATCATGTCGTGGAGGGCGTCGTACAGGGGTCGCAGGTAGGGGTCGATCTTGTCGTTGAGGGTTCCCGGGAGGAAACCGAGCCGCTCCCCCGCCTCGACGGCCGGCCGGGTCAGGATGATCCGGTTGACCTCCTTCTGCTGCAGGGCCTGGACCGCCTTCGCCATGGCGAGGTAGGTCTTGCCGGTACCCGCCGGGCCGATGCCGAAGACAATGGTGTTGCGGTCGATCGCGTCGACGTAGCTCTTCTGATTGAGGGTCTTCGGCCGGATGGTCCGTCCCCGCGAGGAGAGGATGTTCATCGACAGCACGTCGGAGGGCCGCCCCACGCTCTGCGTCCGGAGCATCGTGATGAGCTGTTCGAGGACCTGCGGGCTGACCGGGGTGTTGTTGAGGGCCATGGTGCGGACCTCGAACATCAACCGCTCGGTGCGCAGCACGTCGGCGGCGGGACCGGTGATCGACAGTTCATTGCCGCGGGCCTGCAGGCTCACGCCGGGGAAGGTGGCTTCAATGAGCTTGAGCGCTTCGTCGTTGGTACCCAGGGCCTGCACCATCTGTTCGCCGGAGTCGAAGTGCACGACCCTCGTGTCGAGACCCGCTGCGTTTATACCTGGTGAAGATTCGCTCATAGTACGGCCGTACGGCCTTCCATCGCCCCTTGTCACTTCAGTGTCCGTGCGGGTGCTGATACCCGCGCTGGTGGTGGTCCTGCCCCTGCCGCGGGGTCCGTTCCCCGCCGGATCCGGTTCCCCCGCTCCGGCGCAGCACGCTCGCCCCGCCCCTAATCTTACGTCATGGTGTGGCGGCGGCGACCTTTTTCGGCCCCGGGCGGACACGCCGGCACCCCGCCGCGGGGGAACATACCAACTCGGCAACAGCTAGGTATCGATACCATTTCAGTCGGCGCAATGGGGCGACTCGGGAGCGCCGGCGGGCACCCGCTGTGCCACGCTTGAGATAGGCGCCGTCCCCGCAGGACCGGCGCAGGCACCGCAGTCCGCGCCGCGAAACGGCGTCACCGGCACAGCGCGTACGGCATACCTATCGGTGAAGGAGGCTCCTGCGTGAACAGACGGGATCCCCTTCGGCGCAGCCGCCTCGGCCTCCGCGGACTCCTCGTGTCCTCCGCCGGGGTCCTGCTGTGCACCAGCGTGCTGCTGCTGCCGGCCTGCACCTCCGACCCGCCGGCTCCCCCGCCGTCCGGTGCATCGAATGCGCTGCCGGTCGGGCCGCCGGCCCAACCCGGCAATGCCGACGAGGTGGCCGGTTCCGACGGCATCCTGCCGGTGTACTGGCTGGGCGGCAGCGGCGGCTCGGCGCTGCTCTACCGGGAGTTCACCGGCGAAGCGGCGCCGGAGAGCGTCGGGGACCCGATCGCCGACGCCGTGCGCCTGATGACCATCGGCCGGCCCTTCGACCCCGATTTCCACGGCCTCTGGGAGCCCGCCTCCATGGTGACCTCGTCGATCTCGGCGCAGAACGTCATCACCGTCGATCTGTCCGCCGATGCGTTCCGGCCGGGGCTCGACGCCGCCCGGGCCCGCCTTGCCATCCAGCAGCTGGTCTTCACGGCGACCGCCGCAGCGGCCAATGCCGGCCTGATCGAGGCCGGCGGGACGAGCAGCGTCGTGCTGCTGGTCGACGGCAAGGCCGGATTCGATGGCCCCGCCGGAACGACCCTGGACGGCGAGCTGCGCCGCGACCCCTCACTTGTCGCACCGGTGTGGATCACCAATCCGCAGGACGGCGACGTGCGGAACCTCGCCACCGTCGTCGTTTCCGGTTCGGGCCGGTCGGAATCGTCCACGCTGTCCTGGCGGATCACGTCGCTGGACAAGCTCAAGGGCCGCGTTCCACCGGCACCCGGCGAGCGGGTTCCTGGGACCACGGTGAAGGAGGGGAAGGTCGAGCTCGACGGTCCCGCCGGCGAGTACGAGTTCACGGTGGCCCTCCCGCCCGGACGCTACGAGGTCGCGGTGTTCCGGCTGGGCGGCGACGACGCCGAGGAATTCACCGACACGAAGACCATCGAAATCAAGTGAGCGGCGGGCGCGGCGGCACTCCTACCAGCGGCCGAGCAGGTGGTTCAGCAGCACGAGCGCGGCCGGACCGGCCGAGGACGAACGCAGCACATGCGGTCCCAGCCGGGCAGGAGCCGCCCCTGCCTCCTGCAGAGCGGCGAGCTCGCGGTCGCTGATACCGCCCTCGGGCCCGACGATGACCGCCGTCGTGCCGCCCGGGGCTGCGCCGGCCGCAAGCTGCGCCAGCCCCTCCCCGGCCGTCTCGGACAGCACGAACACCCGGTCGAAGCGTGCCGTCCAGGCCGGGAGCCGTGCCGAGTCGAGCATCGGGTGGACCTCCGGGATCCACGACCGCCGGGACTGCTTGGCCGCCCCGGCGACGACGGCCTCCCACTTCCGCTGCCCCTTGGCCGCCTTGTCCGCCCGCCACCTCACGATGCTGCGCTCGGACTGCCACGGCACGACGGCGTCGACGCCAAGCTCGGTGGCGGCCTCGATGGCCTGCTCATCGCGGTCGCCCTTGGCCAGCGCCTGGATCAGCACCAGCTTCTCCCGCGGGGGCTCCTCCTGGGCCGCGGACTCGACCCGGACCGCGAGCGTGCCCGGCTCCCCCTCGGCCACGGTGCCGCGGAGCCGAAAACCGGCGCCGTCGGCGATGTCCACCCATTCACCCGGGGTGAGGCGGCGCACCGTTGTGGCATGCCGGGCCTCATCGCCCCCGAGGACGAAGACCGACCCGACGGCGGCGGAGCGCACAGCGGCGGGCTCCCCGAAGAACAGCGGAGAGGTCACTGCTAGAGGTTCCCCAGCCGCTCGCGCAGCCGGGCGAAGACGCCGGAGCCGCTGCTGGCCAGCTGGCCCTCGGCCGACTCCTCGCCCCGCAGCTCGGCAAGGCGGCGCAGCAGCTCCTCCTGGGCGGCGTCGATGTTGCGCGGAGTCTCAACGTTGAGGTGGACCAGGAGGTCTCCGCGGCCCTGGCCGCGCAGGTGGGTGACGCCGAGGCCCCGGAGGGTGACGACCTCGCCCGGCTGGGTGCCCGGCTTGATCGGGAGTTCCTGCTCGCCGTCGAAGGTGTCGAGGCTGACCGAGGTGCCCAGCGCGGCCGCCGTCATCGGCACGCTCAGCGTGACGTGGAGGTCGTCGCCGTCGCGCAGGAAGGTGCTGTCGGTGTTCACCCGGATCTCGATGTACAGATCGCCCTGCGGCCCGCCGGCGGTGCCCGCCTCGCCCTGGCCGCTGAGCTGGATCCGCGTTCCGGTCGAGACGCCGGCGGGGATCTTGATGGTGAGGCTGCGGCGTGCGCGGACGCGCCCCTCGCCCTTGCACTCGTGGCAGGGGTTGGGGATGACGGTCCCGAAGCCCGAGCAGCTGCCGCACGGGGCGCTGGTCATGACCTGGCCGAGGATGGAGCGCACGGCGCGCTGGACCTGGCCGGAGCCGCCGCAGATGTCACAGGTCTGCGGCGAGGTGCCGGGCTGGCAGCAGGTGCCGTCGCACGTGCTGCACACGGCCGCGGTGTCCACCTCGATCTTCTTGTTGATGCCGAAGACCGCGTCCTTGAGGTCGATTCGCACGTTGATCAGTGCGTCCTGGCCACGCCGGGTGCGTGAGGGCGGCCCGCTGGGACTTCCTCCGCCGAAGAAGGTTTCGAAGATGTCCTGGAAGGCGAATCCGGAGCCGGAGTACCCCGAGCCGAAGCCGTTGTCGGTTCCGTTCTCGTTGCCGGTGGTGTCGTAGACGCGCCTCTTCTGCGGGTCGGAGAGCACCTCGTAGGCGTGGCTTACCCGCTTGAACTCCTCGGCGGCGTCGGGGCCGGCGTTGACGTCCGGGTGGAGTTTGCGCGCGAGCTTCCGGTAGGCCTTCTTGATCTCCTCGTTGCTCGCGCCCTGCGATACGCCGAGCACCTCATAGTGATTACTCACTCCTGCACATCTCTTCCTGTAGAACACGCTGTCTGGCTGATGAACTTGCGTGCCGGGTCCGGCTGCCGGGCCCGGCAGCCGGAATTTCCCGGCGTTGGCTTCGTGGCCTGGATTGCCCGGCCACGTGTATTCGATTCTGGATTTTCGGCCCGGGTTTCCGGCCGAGGTTGTTCAACCTGGGTTTTTCGACCGGTGTTATTCGACCGGTGTTATTCGACCGGTGTTATTCGGCGAGGATCCGCGACAGGTACCGGGCGACTGCCCGCACCGCGGCCATCGTGCCCGGATAGTCCATCCGGGTCGGACCGAGCACCCCGAGTTTCGCCGTAGCGTCCGGTCCGTAACCGGTGGCGATCACCGATGCCTCCGAAAGACCTCCGTAGGGGTTTTCACTGCCGATCCGGACCGAGATGCCGCGGGCGTCCTGTTCCATCTCCGAAAGGAGACGGAGCATGATGACCTGTTCCTCGAGTGCTTCGAGCACCGGTCCGATGCTGAGAGGAAAGTCTACTGTGGACCGGGCCAGGTTCGCCGTGCCCGCCATCACGATGCGGTCCTCCCTGCTCATTCCGGCAAGGTTCTCCAGGGCGGAGATCAGCGCCGCCCCGGTCGCACTGAGGGCGGGCGGGAGCACTGCGGCGGTGGAGGAGAGTTCCGTGGGCAGCGCGGAAAGGGCCACTCCCGCGACCCGGGCCAGGATCCGCTGCTTGAGGTCGGCCAGTTCGGCTTCCTCGATCGGGGCGGAAACCGGGACCACCCGCTGCTGCACGGTTCCGTTGGTGGCGATCAGCACCACGAGGACCTGGCGGGGCGCGAGGAGGACGAATTCGATGTGGCGCACCGCCGCTCCGCCGAGGCGCGGGAACTGCACAACGGCCACCTGGTTCGTCAGCTGGGCCAGGAGCCGCACCGTGCGGTCCATGACGTCGTCGAGATCGCCGGCACCCTCGAGCAGTGACTGGATGGCCCGCTTCTCGGCCGCCGAGAGGGGCTTGACCTCCGAGATGCGGTCGACGAAGGTCCGATAGCCCTTGTCCGTGGGGATGCGCCCGGAGCTTGTGTGGGGAGCGGTGATCAGCCCCTCCTCCTCGAGCACGGCCATGTCGTTCCGGATGGTGGCGGACGAGACACCGAGCCGGTGCCGGTCCACAAGGGCCTTCGACCCGACGGGCTCCCGGGTATGCACGTAGTCCTCAACTATTGCCTGCAGCACTTCCAGGCGTCGTGGTTCGCTCATCTCGTTCACCTCCGCAGTCGCGTTGTCTTTTGGGCGGAGCGCACCGTCCATGGTTAGCACTCGACACACCTAAGTGCTAAGTCTAGTACGTTCGGGGGGATTGTTAGCATTGGAAAGACCGGCGGCAACTGTGCGTCGGCGCACATGGAAGCGAGATCAGGGTGGCCGACTACGCCTGGGGGGCCCAGGACATCTCCGCCCCCAAACGCACCGTCCTGCCGGATGTTCCGGCCGATCCCGGCCTCGTCCTGGAGGACGTGCAGAGCGGTTTCGTCGGGGCCGTGGTCCGGGTGGAGAAATCCGGCGGCCTGCATGTGATGGTCCTCGAGGACCGGCGGAACAAGCGCCGGACCTTCCGCCTGGGGCACGGCTTCCTGGTTGACGGCGCCCCGGTCCACGTTGTTGCCCCCACGGCTGCGCCTGCCAAGTCCGCCACGCGGACCGCGTCCGGCTCCGTAAAGGTCGAGGGCGCCCGGGCGCGCGTGGCGCGGGCGAGCCGGATCTGGGTGGAGGGCCAGCACGACGCCGAACTTGTCGAAAAGGTCTGGGGTGAGGACCTGCGGCTCGAGGGCATCGTCGTCGAGCCCCTGCACGGGGTCGACGACCTGGCCGGTGTTGTCCGAAGCTTCGATCCGGGTCCGCAGCGGCGCCTCGGGATCCTGGTGGACCATCTCCTGCCCGGGACGAAGGAGTTCCGCATCGCGCAGGAGGCGATGGCCCTGCCGGGCGCCCGGGGCAATGTCCTGATCGTGGGCCACCCCTATGTCGACGTGTGGCAGGCGGTGAAGCCCGGCGCGCTGGGCCTCGCGGCCTGGCCCGTGGTTCCCCGCGGGCAGGACTGGAAGACCGGCATCCTTGCCGGACTCGGCTGGCCCTCCAACAGCCAGGCCGCCGTCGCCCAAGGGTGGAAGCGGATTCTGGGCAGTGTGAAGTCCTACGCGGACCTCGAGCCGTCCCTGCTGGGCCGGGTCGAGGAAGTCATCGACTTCCTGACCGCCGGCCACCCCGGCTCCTGATGCCGCCGGCACGCGGCACCAAGTACCCTTGGAGAAAGTCCTGGGGTCAACCCGCCACGCTGCAAAGGAAATTACCCGTTGCCAAACACTGCCGACAAACCCCAGAACTCCGGAGCCGGCGGAAACCGGCCCGCCTTTGAGGGAGCGCCCGCCACTGCCCTGCCGCTGACGGCCTCGCAGGACCGGCAGTTTGCGACGCTGGCCCACTTCGGCGGCATCCTGGGGTTCCTGCCCTCCCTGGTGATCTACCTGATCTTCAAGGACCGTGGCCCCTTCACCGCGCAGGAATCGAAGGAAGCCCTGAACTTCACGCTTCCCCCGACCCTCCTGGCCTTCGCTGCCTGGCTGCTCTCGCTGCTTCCCGTGATCGGTGGCGTGTTCGCGGTCGTCAACGCGCTGATCTGGGTCGGCATCGCGGTGTGTTCCGTGACCGCGGGAATCCAGGTCAACCGGGGCAGGCCCTACCGCTACGCGCTGAACCTGCGGCCGCTGCGCTGAGCCCGCCCTTCTGACGTCGCCCGAACCGCTCCTGCCCGCTGAGAGGCCCGCGTCGGCGGGTGAATTGGATCCAATCCCAGCCCGGGGTTCCTTCTGCCCACTGACCGGCCCCGATCAGTGGGCATATCCAGACATGCCCACTCATCAGTGGAGGTCGGTGGGCAGGATTGCTCGAACGGACGCCCGATCTCAGTTCTGCCCAGTGATCAGCGGCTTTCAGTGGGCAGGATCGCTTTGAGTGCGTCCCGGTCACACACCTGCCCACTCATCAGCGGCGATCAGTGGGCAGGGATGCCTGTGGGCGCTCCTAGTCCGGCAGGAGGCGGCGCACGACGGCGTCGGCCATCAGCCGTCCGCTGCCGGTCAGGCGCAGCTGCCCGCGGATGGCTTCCGCACCCTCAATGAGCCCGTCGGCGATCAGCCCCGCCACGGCGAGCCGCCCGGCCGGCTCCAGCCGGTCAATCGCCAATCCCTCGCGCAGACGCACCCGCAGCAGAATGTCCTCGACGTAGCGGTCATGGTCTGACAAGACCTCGCGGCCGGCGGCGGGCGACGTACCGGGGGTCAGCGCGGCCGCGTAGGCCCTCGGGTGCTTCACATTCCACCAGCGGACGCCGCCCACGTGGGAGTGCGCTCCCGGGCCGGCGCCCCACCAGTCATCCCCCCGCCAGTACGCCAGGTTGTGGCGGCACTCGTCGGCCGGGGTCCGGGCCCAGTTGCTGACTTCGTACCACTGCATGCCGCCGGCGGTGAGCAGTTCGTCGGCGAGGGCGTACTTGTCGGCGTGGTCGTCGTCGTCGATGGGGGGAACCTCGCCGCGGCGGATCCGCCCGGCCAGCTTTGTGCCGTCCTCGATGATGAGGGCGTAGGCGGAGATGTGGTCGGGCTCGTAGGAGAGGGCCGTCGTGAGCGAGTGCCGCCAGTCCTCAAGGGACTCCCCCGGCGTGCCGTAGATGAGGTCGAGGCTGACGTTCAGGCCGGCCCGCCGTGCCCATTCCACGGCCTGCGGCACCCGGGCGGGCGAATGGGTGCGGTCAAGGACCTTCAGGACGTGCGGAACCGCCGACTGCATGCCGAAGGACACCCGGGTGAACCCGGCCTCCGCGAGGATCTGCAGGGACTCCTCGGTCACCGAGTCGGGGTTCGCCTCGGTGGTGACCTCCGCGCCGTCGACCAGGCCCCACTGATCCACCGCCCTCGCGAGGATGCCGGCGAGGTCCTCCGCCGGGAGCAGCGTCGGGGTGCCGCCACCGAAGAACACCGTGGAGAGCGGCCTCCGGGGAACGCCCGAAGCGTCAAGGGCCTCACCGGCGAGGGCGATCTCCTGATGAACGGTCCCTGCGTACTGGTCCTGCGAGCCACCGCCGCCGAGTTCGGTGGCGGTGTAGGTGTTGAAGTCGCAGTAGCCGCACCGGACGGCGCAGAAGGGAATGTGGACATACAGTCCAAAGTTCCGGTCCGCCGCGCCCTCCCGGGCCTGCTCCGGGAGGATCCCGTCCGCCGGCGCGGGGAGTCCGAGGGGCAGTGCGCTAGGCACCGGACACCCTCCGGGTGGAGGGGTGGTTCACGAACTTCACTTCTTGGATTTGTCCTTCGAGTCGTCGGAGGACAGGGCGGCGATGAAGGCCTCCTGGGGTACTTCGACCCGCCCGACCATCTTCATGCGCTTCTTGCCCTCCTTCTGCTTTTCGAGAAGCTTGCGCTTACGGGTGATGTCGCCGCCGTAGCACTTGGCCAGGACGTCCTTGCGGATGGCCCGGATGCTTTCGCGGGCGATGATGCGCGATCCGATGGCAGCCTGGATGGGCACCTCGAACTGCTGGCGCGGAATCAGTTCCCGCAGCTTGCCTGTCATCATGACCCCGTAGCTGTAGGCCTTGTCGCGGTGCGTGATGGCGCTGAACGCGTCGACCTGTTCGCCCTGCAGGAGGATGTCCACCTTCACGAGGTCCGACACCTGGTCGCCGTCGGCCTTCCAGTCAAGGGAGGCGTAGCCGCGGGTCTTGGACTTGAGGAGGTCGAAGAAGTCGAAGACGATCTCGGCCAGCGGCAGCCAGTACCGCATCTCGACACGGTCCTCCGACAGGTAGTCCATGCCGCGCATGTGGCCGCGCCGCTGCTGGCAGAGCTCGATGATGCCGCCCACGAACTCGTTCGGCGCGAGGATGGTCGCCGACACCATCGGTTCGCGCACCTCCTTGACCTTGCCCGTCGGGTACTCACTCGGGTTGGTCACGGTGACCACGCTCTTGTCTTCGAGCGTCACCTCGTACACGACGTTGGGCGCCGTCGAGATCAGGTCCAGGTTGAACTCGCGCTCCAGCCGTTCCCGGATGATCTCGAGGTGGAGCAGTCCGAGGAAACCGACGCGGAACCCGAACCCGAGGGCGGCCGAGGTTTCGGGCTCGTAGGTCAGGGCGGCGTCGTTCAGCTTGAGCTTGTCGAGCGCGTCGCGCAGGACCGGGTAGTCGGTGCCGTCCAGGGGATACAGCCCCGAGAAGACCATCGGCTTCGGGTCCTCGTAGCCGCCCAGCGACTCGGCGGCCGGCTTGGCCAGGTTGGTGACGGTGTCGCCGACCTTGGAGAGGCGGACATCCTTCACCCCGGTGATGAGGTAGCCGACCTCCCCGACGCCGAGGCCCTTGGAGGGCGTGGGCTCCGGGGAGCTGACACCGATCTCGAGGAGTTCGTGGCTGGCCCGGGTGGACATCATCTGGATGCGCTCGCGCGGGCTGAGGTGCCCGTCGACGACGCGGACGTAGGTGACGACGCCGCGGTACGTGTCGTACACCGAGTCGAAGATCATGGCGCGTGCCGGGGCGTCGGGATCCCCGACGGGTGCGGGGAGCTCGGCGGTGATCTTGTCCAGCAGGGCCTCGACGCCGGCGCCGGTCTTGCCGGAGACCAGCAGGACGTCCTCGGGCTTGCCGCCGATGAGCTTGGCCAGTTCCGCGGCGTACTTCTCCGGCTGCGCCGCCGGGAGGTCGATCTTGTTCAGCACCGGGATGATGGTGAGGTCGTTCTCGATCGCGAGGTACAGGTTCGCCAGGGTCTGGGCCTCGATGCCCTGCGCGGCGTCGACGAGGAGGATGGCGCCCTCGCAGGCCGCCAGCGAGCGGGAGACCTCGTAGGTGAAGTCGACATGCCCGGGGGTGTCGATCATGTTCAGGGCGTAGGTGACGCCGTTGTACTCCCACGGCAGGCGGACGGCCTGCGACTTGATGGTGATGCCACGTTCGCGCTCAATATCCATCCGGTCCAGGTACTGGGCCTTCATGTCGCGCTGCTCCACCGCGCCGGTGAGCTGGAGCATCCTGTCCGCCAGCGTGGACTTCCCATGATCGATATGGGCGATGATGCAGAAGTTCCGAATGATCGCCGGATCAGTGGCGGCGGGCACCGGAGCGGTGCGGGCCATGGGTGACACGTGGGTTCCTCACTCTTGCGGGACGTTTTACGACAGGCCGACCATTGTCGGGCATCCGTTGCCCTACTAGTGTCCCACGCCCTGTCCGTACCGGCCGAACATGGCTCAGGCCGCGGGGCAGGGTCCGCCGATACTGTGGGTCCATGGGAATCGATGCTCGCTCACTGCTCCGCCTGTCGCGGGCGGCGGGACGCCTCCTGCGGCGCCTTGCCTCTCCGGCGCCTCCGCCTGGCACAGCCGGCCCTTCAACGAAGCGGCGGGTCCCGGCCCGCGGCGGCTTCTCATACTCCCCACGGCCCGACGGGCGGCCCGATCCCGGGGAGATCGTCTGGACGTGGGTGCCCTATGAGGAGGACCCTTCCCGGGGTAAGGACCGTCCGGTCCTGCTGATCGGCCGGGAGAAGGGCCACCTCCTGGGCCTGGCGTTGACGTCGCGCGACCGCAACAACGGGCGCTCCGCCGATGCGCGCTTCGTGGACATCGGCACGGGGGCCTGGGATCCGCAGCGCCGGCCCAGCGAGGTGCGGGTGGACCGGATCCTCCGTGTCGACCCCGCGGCCATCCGCCGCAATGGTGCGGTGCTGCCCCGGAAGGCGTTCGACGCCGTCGTCGGGCGCATCCCGCGTGCCTGACGCGGTGCGCTGGGCTCCGTCCGGCGCAGACCCGGCTGACTTCTGCTAATATAGCTAGCTGTGTGTCCGCGCAGGTCGACGGGCACTTTGGACCAATCGCCACACGGTATCCCCACGCCGCTCAGTTCATGGTTGGACCGAAATTCCCTCACGACCAGTCCGCAATACAAAGAAAGTTTTCATACGTGGCAAATATCAAGTCCCAGAAGAAGCGCATCCTCACCAGCGAAAAGGCGAGGCAGCGCAACAACTCGGTGAAGTCCGAGCTCAAGACGGCGATCCGTGCGGTAACCACCGCCGTGGATTCCGCTGACAAGGACGCCGCCGCGACCGCCCTGCAGACTGCCAGCCGCAAGCTCGACAAGGCTGTCAGCAAGGGTGTGCTGCACAAGAACAACGCAGCGAACCGCAAGTCGGCCATCTCCAAGAAGGTCAACGCGCTCTAAGCGCTCCTCAGGTTTTCGTATCTGTGGCCGGTCCCCTCGGGGGCCGGCCACAGTGCGTTAACGGGCCTGCCCGCCAGCTGCTCCGGCCGACATCGGCTCAAGTGAAGCCGGCGCTGCCGGAAGACGGCCCTGCCCATCGACCGGGAGGCCTGGCGCGGTCCTGCCTATCGAACGACCCGTCCCTGCTCTCAGCGGTCGCCGAGCGCGATGATCGTGACGGCGCGTTCCACGGCGTAGACCGGGTCCCTTGAGCCTCCCTTGACCTGGGCGTCGGCGTCGGCGAGGGCGCGCACGCACCGGGCGAGGGACTCGGAGGAGAACCGCTGGGCTTCCCGGCGCGCCTGGTCGACCTGCCAGGGAGCCATGCCGAGGGAACGTGCCAGCTGGGCGGAGGAGCCCGACGCGCCGTGGACCTTCGCGACGGCACGCACCTTCATGGCGAGGGCCGCCACCAGCGGGACGGGGTCGGCTCCGGTGGCAAGGGCGTGGCGCAGCATCGAGAGCGCCTGCGCCGTCCGCCCGGCGAGGGCGGCGTCGGCCACCTTGAAGCCCGTCGCCTCCACCCTGCCGCCGTAGTACTTCTCCACCGCTTCCGCGGTGACGTCCCCGACGGTATCGGCCATGAGCTGCTGGCAGGCCGCCGCGAGTTCCGACAGCTGGGACCCGACGGCGGCGACCAGGGCGCGGACGGCGTCCCCGTCGATCCTGCGCCGGGCGAGGCGGAACTCCGCCGAGACGAAGTCGGCCTTGTCGGCGTCCTTCTTTAGCGGCTGGCAGTCAACGCTGAGGGCGCCGTGTGCGGCCAGTGCGTCCAGGAGCTTCTTGCCGCGGTTTCCGCCGCTGTGGCGCAGCACCAGCACCACGTCCGGTGCCGGGTCGCCGAGGTAGGCGAGGGCGTCCTGGAGGAAGTCGTCGTTCATCGAGGCGAGGCCGGCGACCTCGATGATTTTCCAGTCCCCGAACAGGGACGGCCTTGCCTGCATCCCCAGGGTGCCGGCGCCGTACGCGGCGGCATCGAGCGTGACGAGTTCGGCGCCGGGCTGGGCGGTGCGCACCTGGGTGCGGATCAGTTCGGAGGCCTTCGAGGCCAGGTAGTCTTCCGGTCCACTCAGGAGGACGACGGGTGCCGGGCGCGCCTCCCGCCACGACACCGTGGTGGGTTTCCCCGAGGGGCGGCTGCTGCTTGATTTGGTTGCCACGAAACCTTCATTCCTGCTCGAACTGCCTACCGACCAACTGTGCCATGTTGCCGACCTTCGGCAAAGCTACAGGGACCCGCCCCCAGTCCTGCGGTGGGTGAAGAGACAGAGCTCAGGGAGGACCGGTGGAGGCCTGGGAGCGCCTCTCGGGCCGGTACACCTAGGCCGGTGCCGCGTGCCGGTTCCGGCCTTGATAGAGGCGGCGGTAACTCGAGGCTGCGGTGTTCAATTTCCGGGTGAAGTGGAGCCGGACATTTGCTGTCGCTCCCAACCCGGTCCGGGAGGCGATCGCCTGCACTGTCAGGTCGGTGGAAGTGCGTCAACAATGATTTGAGAATGCCGGGCCGGTCAAGAAACGACGCACCAATTCACCAGGGCTATCGGGCCCTTTTCCTACTTCAGCGGCACCGAACTAGCGGCAGTTGTGGTGTTGGGACGTATCCAGGAACACCCGACCGTACGCCGATCCGTAGGTAGGGGTGGAGATTGCGGCCGGCCGACGGACGTCATCCGATGGAAGGTGCCGGCTCACGGCGCAATCCCGTGGGAGCACCCTCGGGGCGGATGACACCGGCTTCTAGTTAGACTCACAGACATGACTATGGGGGAAACAAGCCGCGCAGCAGCACGCGAAGCGTTGGGCCAGGGTATTGCGGGTACGGCCCTGGCATTGCTTTCAATCGTCTCGTTCCAAAGCGCTGACACCTGGTACTCAATCCTCGGGTCCAGCGTGATTGCGGCGGGAGCAGCCGCGTTCGTCGCTCGGGCCATCCTCGCCCTTCGCACCGGCCAGCACACCACCCCGACGCCATAGGCATCGACTCACAAACGCTGATATTGCCTCCGGATGAGAGGCTGGCCCATTGACAACTGCTGCATCAATTGTGGACCGCCTGGTGGCGGGAATCGCACCGGAGGATCATGGCGCCAGCGTTCCGGGTCCCTGTCCTGCTGGTGCCGGGCTCCGGCCGAAACTACCCTCACCCTCCACCACACCGGGAGGGGATGCGACAAGCCGGAACCGCTCGAGAACTACAAGCGTCTGGTCGGTCACAGTGAAGGCTGGATCACCCAGGAAGTCGCGCATGTCGGGGCCGTGCCAATACGCCTCATGATCAGCCCGCCATTCCCCCAGATTCGCATGGCCTTCCCCCTCCGCCTGGGCATGAGCCCAGGACACCGATCCGAGCCGAGCCTGCTCAACGGCGAGCGTTTCAATTACCGCGACGGGCGAATCATGTGAATCGATGACAAGCTGACGCGTCCCAACCGCGGGCAGCGGTTCTTCGTCGATTGCGTACTCCATAAGAAGGGACGTCGTAGTGGTTTTCGCGCCGGACAGGATCGCAGCCACAAGTTTGTCCCGGAGCGGCCCAGGGAAGCCAAACTCCGCGGTGGGCAGTGGCGATGAAACGGTCATGGCTCTCACTATGCCAAATGCCTCTATGGCCATGAACAGTGACGCGCAGCCCCGCCTCGGATCAACTTCGCGCTGGTCACCCGGGAGCGGGGTATTCGAGGACTGCGCCAGCCGTTCGCCCGGCCGGTTGATCGGGAAGCAGGTCGGCCCGGATTTTCCCGGTCAGTCGGTCAGGGCCCTCACCTCCATGCCGGAACTGCCGAGGGAGACGGTGAAGCTGCCAAGCCGGTCGGTCCGCGCCGCGTACACGGACTGCCGGCGGAGGCCTGAGAGCACCTGGGGGTGCGGGTGGCCGTAGTCGTTGCCCTCCCCTGCGGAGATGAGGGCAACGCCCGGGCGCAGCGCCTCGACGATCGCGGTGCCCCCATTCCGGGCCCCGTGGTGCGGGACCTTCAGAATGTCCACCCCGTTCCCCGCCAGCCCCGGATATCCGGCGAGCAGCCGCCGTGAGGCGTCCTGTTCAATATCACCGGTGAACAGCGCCGTCACCGGCCGCGTGGGTCCTGGAATCCGCACGAAGAGGACGGCACTGGCGTCGTTTTCGCTGCCGGAGGATGCCGTTCCACCGGCCGGACCGGCACCGGGCGGGCCGGCGGCGTCCATGGGCGGCCACAACGCCTCCCACTGCACTCCCCCGGCCTGCCCGGACGCGCCCGCGGCGATGCGCAGGGGCTCAAGGCCCGCGTTCCGGGCCAGGGCGCCCAGTCCGCGCGGCAGCGAGGGTTCAGCCGATGAATAACGCAGTTCCTTCACCTGCCGGCCCTCGAACACGCCGGCCGCTCCCCCGTAGTGGTCCTCATGGAGGTGGGTGATCACCAGCAGATCCACGACGGTGACAGCCAGGTGCCCAAGGCACTCGTCGACCGCTCCGGGGTCCGGGCCCGCGTCGATGACCACCGCGTGGCCCCGCCCGGTGTTGAGCACGAACGCGTCGCCCTGGCCGACGTCGCATCCCGTGACCACCCAGCCGTCCGCTTCCTCCCGCCGGGTGCTGAGGAGGAACACCGCCGCCACGCCGAGGACGGCTCCGCCTATCAGGCACAGGGCAATTGTCCCGTGCCGGGCCATCACGCGGTGAAGTGCCGGGGAACGATCCTCCGGCTTCCTCACCCCGAACACGATGCCGAGCACGAGCAGCAGGGACAGTGCGGCCGCGAGGATGGCGCCGGGGAGCCCCGGCACCCAGGGCACCTGCCCAAGGGGTGCGGCGCTTCCGGCGCGGGCCACTGTCGCGACCCACCAGGAGCCGACCTGCCCGACCGCCAGGAACGGCTCAACAGCAGGCGGGAACACGGCAAGGGCGGCCACGGCGAGCATGCCCGCCACCGTCACGAACGGCACCACCGGAGCCGCCGCGAGATTGGCAGGCACCGCATACACGGACAGGGAGGGCTGCAGCAGGATCAGGATCGGCGTGCAGGCCAGTTGGGCGGTCACCGGCACGGCGAGCAGCTGGGCCGCCCACACCGGGAGGACCAGCGCGAAGCGCCCGGCAAGGACCGGCCCGAGGAGAATCAGCCCGGCCGTGGCCGCCACGGACAACACGAACGCATAGGAGGAGTGAAGCCAGGGATCGGCGGCAAGCAGCGCGAGCACAGCCAGGAACAGCAGCGGCAGGGACACCCGGCCCCTGCCGCTGAGCACCGCGAAGATCCCGATGGCTCCCATGACGGCGGCACGCAGCACGCTCGGCTCGGGACGGACGAGGAACACAAAGCCACCCAACGCCACGAGGGCCGCACCGGCGGCGACCGGCCTCGGCAACCGGACGGCACGCGCGGCAAGGAACACAAACGCCAACACATACGAGCAGTTCGCACCCGAAACGGCCGTCAGGTGGGTCAACCCGGTGGCCTTCATCGCCTGGTCGAGCCGGGCGTCGAGCACCGTGCGGTCACCGATGGCCATTCCGGGAAGCAGCCCTCCGTCTCCGGCTCCCCGGGCGAGGGCCCGGCTGCTGAATTCTCTCCGGAGATCGCGCGTGTAGTCCTCCGCTCCCGCGGCGCGCTCCACCACCGGCGAAGCGGCCGGAATGAACAGCGCCACCTCCCTGCCGGGGCGGTCCGGGGAACGCAGCGTCCCCACGGCCCGGACGGTATCGCCCCTGCCGATCCGCTTCCACTGCCGGTCTGCGAACACCACGACGGGTGACGCCGCGGTGAAGGACCGGCCTTCCCGCGAACCGGCGGAGACGGTGGCCCGCAGTAGAAAACGTTCCTCCCCGTGGGCGGTGGGAAGAGGTGCCGCATCGGTTGAGGGGTGGAGGATGACGGTCACGGTCTCCCCGCCGCGCGCTGCCTCATCGACCGGGCCGTCGGTGAACGCCGCGAGGCTTCCGGCAGCTGCGAGCGTCACCAGGCACCCCGCCGCCAGCGGCAGGAGAAGCGGCACCAGCAGCGCAGTCCGGTCCCGGAGCGTGAAACAGAACCCGCCTGCTCCGAGTGCAGCGCAGGCAAGCAGGGCACCCCACGCCAAGGCATCGTCTGCCGGCAGGCGTGTGGCCACTGATGCCGCCGTCCATGCCGCGGCAGTGGCCGGAGCCAGCCGGAAATCGGTCGGGCGGGCAGGAGGAGCCTGCGGGTCGATCCGCTGGCCCGAACGGCCTGGGGCCGTAGACGGCCCGCGGTGCAAGGGGTGCACGCCCGATCACCGCACCACCACGAGTGGCAGGAGTGCTTCGAGTAGCGCGGGCCCGATCCCCGGGACCGCGTCGAGATCCTCGGCCTGGGCGAACGGGCCGTGCTCGGTCCGCCACGCAATAATCCGCTCTGCAAGGACCGGCCCTACGCGGGGCAGCGACTCCAGGGTGGGCGCGTCGGCGGTGTTGAGGTTCACCGCGCCAGCCGATGTCCCGGTCCCGGTGGTGTCGGTGCCGGTGATGCCCGCTCCGCCTGTTCCACCGCCCGGTACCCGACCGCCGGCGGCCGGCCCTCCGGAGCCCGCCGGCGGCCCCGGCGCAACCGTTTCCCCCTTCCGCGGCACATGGACCTGGCCCCCGTCCACCACGACCGCCGCGAGGTTTACGGCGGCGAGGTCCGCCTCCGGTGTGGCGCCTCCGGCGAGCTCAAGAACCTGAAAGAGTCTCGAGCCCTGCGGGACCTCTCGGACCCCCGGTGAGGTCACCGCGCCGGTCAGGTGCACGAAGACGCCCCCGGGGTCGGATGGAATGTCAGCCCCCTCAAGGGGCGTCTCCGCCACCCTGCCGGCGGAGGCATCGACTGCGGATCCGGGTGTTTCGGGCGCAGATCCATCGGGCGACACCGGGCCCGGTGCCGCTGATCCCGGTACGGAGCCGGGTGCTGCCTCCCTTCCACGCTCCGTCTCCTCCCCGGAGCCTGACCGGCGGTCCTCGGATGAGAGCTGAATTGTCGCAACAGGAGGTGCGGCCTCGCTGCGGACGAAGAACAGTCCGACTCCCATGGTCACCGCCAGGGCTAGGAACACCAGGGCTGCCCCGCGGGCCACGGCCCACCGGCGGGTCCGCGGGGGCGCCTCCCCGGCGTCGACCTCGGCCGCGCCACCGGGTCCGCCTGACGTGCCGACCGCGCCACCGGTTGCGGTGGCGACGGTATCGACCGGGTCGTCGGATCTGTCGGTGACCGAAGCAGCCACGCCGTTCCACGCCGCCCCCACGGTGTCGGCCGTCGGCCCCAACGCTGCGGTATCAACGTCACCGGTAGCGGTGGGGCGACGCGTGCGGCCTGATGGGAAGGCACCCGCGGCACCACCTCCCCCACCGGCGGGCGGGAGCAGCGGAAGGACGGGAGCGGTCGTGGCCCAGCGGTGTCGTGGCATAGGCCACGGTAGGCAGGAGCCCCACGTCGGGCACGACCGCGCCGGCGTTATGTGGATAACGGGCGGGATGTGCCGCTGTCCGCGGGCCGTTGCCGGCACCATGCCGGTCCGGGAACGGCCCGACCCGACCATCTGGAGGTAGGCAACGACCCGGAGGGCGCCCAGGTGGGTCGATTGCAGGTGACGGGTTCGGCCCGCGGCCGTGACTTTCGGCCCTTGCAGTGGCCGGTCCGGCAGCGGACGCTGAGAGTACGTCAGTCCGGGGCAGCCCTGAGGGGGTAGCGCCGCCGAGACCGGCCCGCGGGAGGAGATCGATGAAAACCCGTTCCATCATCCTGCTCGTGGCGGGCATTCTCCTGACGATGGCCGGGCTCGGCGTGGTCCTGGGCGGCATCGGTGCGATCTGGGTGAGTGCCGCCCAGAACGACGACGGGTACCTCAACTCCCCCCAGGAACGGTTCTCCGTCGATTCGCGCGCCATCACCGCCGGGGAGGTCGACGAGCTCCGGAACGAGGACCTGCCCGACTTACTGCCCTTTGACGTGGGCAGCATCAGGGTGCTGGCGCAGTCCGCCAACCCGGGACAGGAAATTTTCGTCGGTATTGCTCCCCGGGAGGAGGTGGAGCGTTACCTTGCCGACTCCAACTACTCCCAGTTGCTGGAGGTGGACAACCGGCCCTTCCGCGTTGAGTACCGGGAGGTGGAGGGAGCGGCCGAGCCGGAGCCGCCGGCGGAGCAGGATTTTTGGGTGGCCGCCGGCTCGGGGCCCGGCCAGCAGAAGATCGACTGGAACATTCAGCCGGGGTCCTGGACGGTTGTCGTGATGAATGCCGATGCCAGTCCGGGTGTGGCCGCGGATCTGCAGGCAGGTTTCCGTTCCGAATTCTTCGGCCCTCTCGCCGGCGGGTTGCTTATCGCAGGCTCCGCACTGTTCCTCGTCGGCATCCCGCTGCTGATCCTGGGAGCCGTCGGGCTTGGACGGGATGCCGCCCCTCCGGCCGCTCCGGGCGGCTCCGCCGGACCGGCAGGACAAGGGGCGCCACTGCCCGGGTCGGGGCCAGCCCGGCCGGAGGTGGATCGGGCCTTTGGAGCCAGTGCGGCACCTGCCCCGCCCGTCGAGGTTCCCGGCGTGGCCGCCGGAGCCGGGTACTATCCTGCCAGGCTCATCGGACAGCTGGACCCGGTTCTTTCCCGATGGAAGTGGCTGGTCAAGTGGTTCCTGGCCATCCCGCACTTCATCCTGCTGTTCTTCCTCTGGTTCGCGTTCGGAATCACCACGATCGTCGCCGGCTTTTCCATCCTGTTCACCGGCCGCTACCCCCGGCCGCTCTTCTACTTCAATGTGGGGGTGCTGCGCTGGAACTGGCGAGTGGCGTTCTACGCTTATGCGGCTGCGGGAACGGACAGATATCCGCCCTTCACTCTGGCCAGAACGGACTATCCAGCCGACTACGACGTGGAGTACCCGGCGCGGCTCTCGCGCGGCCTGGTGTTGGTCAAGTGGTGGCTGCTGGCCATACCGCACTTGCTGATCGTGGCTGCCTTGACGAGTTCGAACACGACCCGTTGGATTGAGACCGAAGACTGGGGGGTCACGTATGAAACCGGTGCGGGGCCGTCCCTGCTGGGACTGCTTGTCCTCATCGCCGTGATCATCCTGCTGTTTACCGGTCGGTATCACCGGCCCCTGTTTGACTTCATTCTCGGCATCAACCGCTGGGTCTACCGGACGATCACCTACACCGCCCTGATGCGCGACGAGTATCCTCCCTTCCGTCTTGACCAGGGTGCCGACGAGCCGGCGCTCCGCGACGGGGCCGGAGAAGTCGGCCACCGCCCGCCTCCGCGGTGACCCGACCGAGACAGCCGGAGGGTGCGGCTGCCGACCGATGGAATGCCACAGCGGTCCCGCCCTTCACCACCGTGCCCGTCGCTCCGCGCCGCCAGGCAGGGACCGCGGGCGCAAGAGCGCGCTCCGGCGCTATGGAGACAACGGGCGGGGGACGACAGCCACGGCCATCACGCCGAGGCCCGCGTGCGCGGCCAGGACCGCCGGGCACCGGGCAAGCGAGACAGGGGTGCCGGGAAGTCCGGATTCGAGCCGGTCCGCGAACCCGGCGGCCTCGTCGTCGTTCCCGAAGTGGTGGATGGTGATCTCGGTGCCGCCGGATCGGGCAGCGGCTGCGCCTTTCACTAGTTCCAGGAGCCGGTCGAGGGCCTTGTCGGCCGTGCGTACCTTTTCCACCGGAACGACGCGCCCGTCCTGGATCTTCAGGAGCGCCTTGACCGAGAGGACATTGCCCAGCCAGCCCGCCGCGGCGCTGATCCGCCCGCCGCGGCGCAGCTGGTCGAGGCTCGGGACGTAGAAGTAGAGCTCCGAGGTGCGGCAGACGATTGCCGCTTCGGCGGCGCTGCGCTCAAGGCTCGCGCCCTGCCGCAGGGCCTGCAGAGCCGCGACCGCGGCGTAGCCCTGCGGCATGCCGGCGGTGCGGCTGTCGATCACTTCGACGGGGATGCCGACCGAGGAGGCCGCCAGGCGCGCGGCGTCCACTGTTCCGGACAGGGCCCCGGACAGATGGATGGAGATGATCCCGGGGTGGCCTTCGGCCTCGAGGGCCCGGTAGGCGCGCTCGAACTGCCCCGGCGACGGCCGGGAGGTGCGCACCTCCGAGCCCTGCGCCAGGGCGATGGTCAGGGGCTCGACGAGCGAATCCCCGCCGTCGCCGTAGATCTGGCCGGCGATCATCACCGGAAGGGGCACCACAGTGACTCCCCCTGCGCGGCCCTGCCCGTCGAGCCAGCCCGGCGGGAACCCGGCCGCGGAGTCGGTGACGACCGCGGCCGGGAGTGCGTCGCTGGCCATCCTCAGCTGGGCACGATGTTGACCAGCTTGGGCGCCCGCACGATCACCGTGCGGATGCCCCTGCCGTCGAGGATGCGGGTCACCTGCTCACTCCCAAGGGCCAGGGCCCGCAGCTCGTCCTCGGTGATGTCAGGGGAGACAGTGAGCCGGTCCCGGACCTTGCCCTGGACCTGCACGACGGCGACGACGGACTCCTGCGCCAGCAGGGCCTCCTCGGCGGCCGGCAGCGCCGCCATGGCGACTCCGGGGGTGTGGCCCAGCCGCTCCCACAGGTCCTCGGCGGTGTACGGGGCGAACATGCCCAGCAGCACGGCGATGGTCTCGGCAGCCTCGCGGACGGCCGGGTCGCCGCCGCCCGGTCCGGAATCGATTGCCTTCCGGGTGGCGTTGACCAGTTCCATCAGCCGGGCGATGACCACGTTGAATTTGTGAGCGCCCATGAGCTCGGGCACGTCGGCGAGGGTCCGGTGGGTGACCGAGCGCAGGCCCTTATCGCCGGCGGCGAAGTCGACGCCCGGGGCGCTGGTGACGTCGGCCCCCAGCCGCCAGGCGCGGGCCAGGAACTTTGCCGAACCCGACGGCGAAACGTCGGCCCAGTCGACGTCGTCCTCCGGCGGGGAGGCGAAGATCATCGTCAGGCGCACCGCGTCGACCCCGTACTTATCGAGCTGCTCGCCGAGGTCCACCCCGTTGCCCAGGGACTTGCTCATGGCCTTGCCGCCGTTGAGCACCTGCCCCTGGTTCAGCAGCGAAGCGAACGGCTCGGTGAAGTCCACCAGGCCCAGGTCGAAGAGCACCTTGGTGAAGAACCGGCTGTAGAGCAGGTGGAGGATGGCGTGCTCGACGCCTCCGACGTACTGATCGACCGGCATCCACCGGTTGACGGCGTCGGTGTCGAACGGAGCCGTCTCCAGGTCCGGGGTGATGAACCGCAGGAAGTACCAGGAGGAGTCCACGAAGGTGTCCATGGTGTCGGTGTCCCGTTTGGCGGGCCCGCCGCAGGACGGGCAGGCCACGTTGACCCAGTCCTCGACGGCGGCCAGCGGCGACACGCCCCGCGGCTTCAGCTGCGCCCCCTGCAGGCCCTCGGGCAGGGTGACCGGCAGCTGTTCGTCGGGCACCGGGACCTCCCCGCAGGTCGCGCAGTGGATGATGGGGATCGGGGTTCCCCAGTAGCGCTGGCGGGACAGCAGCCAGTCGCGCAGCCGGAAGTTGACCGTCTCCTCCCCGGTGCCCTGGGCGGCGAGCAGCTCGATGGCGCGGGCGATGGCCGCGGCCTTGTCCAGTCCGCTCAGCTCCCCGGAGTTGACCAGGACGCCCTCGCCGGCGGTGGCGGTTCCGGTGACCGCCGGGTCCTCGGCACCGGTGTCGACGACGGTGCGGACCGGCAGTCCGAATGCCCGGGCGAAGTCGAGGTCGCGCTGGTCATGGGCGGGAACCGCCATGATCGCCCCGGTCCCGTAGTCGGCCAGCACGTAGTCGGCGGCCCAGACGGGCAGCTTCTCCCCATTGAGGGGGTTGATGGCGTAGCGGCCGGTGAACACGCCGGTCTTCTCCCGCTCGGTCGACTGCCGCTCGATCTCGGAGAGCTGCTTGACCTGCTCCCGGTATTCCTCGAGGGCAGCCCGGTGCTCGGCGGTGACCAGGTCCAGGGCCAGCTGGGTGTCGGCGGCGACCACGAAGAACGTCGCCCCGTAGAGGGTGTCGGGGCGCGTGGTGAACACGGGCACGTCGTGCGCCGGGCGGTTGTCGGCGGCCTCGATGGCGAAGCGTACGGTGGCGCCTTCGGACCGTCCGATCCAGTTCCGCTGCATCGCCAGCACGCGCTCGGGCCAGGAGCCCTTCAGCTGGTCCATGTCATCGAGCAGGCGGTCGGCGTAGTCGGTGATCTTGAAGTACCACTGGTTCAGGTCCTTCTTGGTGACCATGGTTCCGCAGCGGTCGCAGGCCCCGTTGATGACCTGCTCGTTGGAGAGCACCGTCTGGTCCTTCGGGCACCAGTTCACCGGCGAGTTCTTCCGGTAGGCCAGGCCCTTGTTGAAGAACCGGGTGAACAGCCACTGGGTCCAGCGGTAGTACGAGGGATCGGAGGTGTGGATCCGGCGGGACCAGTCGGCGCTGATCGCATAGCGCTTGAAGGAGTGGGCCTGGGTATCGATGTTGGTGTAGGTCCACTCCGCCGGGTGCGCGTCGCGCTTGATGGCCGCGTTTTCGGCGGGCAGCCCGAAGGAGTCCCACCCGATCGGGTGCAGCACATCGTAGCCCTGCATCCGGGACCAGCGGGCGGCGACATCGCCCATGGCGAAGGCTTCGGCGTGACCCATGTGAAGGTCACCCGAGGGGTAGGGGAACATGTCGAGCACGTACCGGCGCTCGCGTGAGCCGTCGTCGAGCGGCTTGAACAATTCAAGCTCGTCCCACACCGCCGGCCATCGGGCCTCCAGAGCGGCGAAGTCGTAGGTGTTCTCGTCGGGCTGTCCCGCCTCGGAAGGTGTGCTCACTGTCATCGACCCTGTTCTGTCATTCTTCGCGATTGCCTTGTCGTCGCCTGTTCCCCCATGCCGGCCGCCGCGGTTTCCGGCCCGGACACACAAAAGCCCCTCGTCCAGGGAGGGGCCGCCGCACGCTGATCGCGTGCGGCTAGGGAAGAAGTCGCCGAGTTGACATGGAACAACTCTAGCGCAGAACGCCGGGCTTCCCCGGCGATTTCGCTGCGGGAGCACAGAGGCGCCCGTCCACCGGTACCGCTGGTGGACGGGCGCCTGCGCTCCGGAGGGGATCCGGGGCTAGGAAACGTCCTCGTCGACCCAGTCGAAGGTCTTCGTGACGGCCTTCTTCCACAGGCGCAGCTGGCGGTCGCGCTCGGCATCGTCCATTGAAGGATTCCAGCGCTTGTCCTCGGACCAGTTGGTGGCGAGCTCGTCGGTGTCCTTCCAGAAGCCGACGGCGAGGCCCGCGGCATAGGCGGCACCGAGCGCCGTGGTCTCCGTGACCTTCGGCCGGATCACCGGAATGCCGAGGATGTCCGCCTGGAACTGCATCAGGGCGTCATTGGCGACCATGCCGCCGTCGACCCGAAGGTCCTCCATGTTCACCCCGGAGTCGGCGTTGGCCGCATCCAGCACCTCGCGGGTCTGGAACGCCGTCGCCTCGAGCGCCGCACGGGCGATGTGTCCCTTGTTCACGAAGCGGGTCAGGCCGACGATCGCGCCGCGGGCGTCCGCACGCCAGTACGGGGCGAAGAGGCCGGAGAACGCCGGAACGATGTACACGCCGCCGTTGTCCTGAACCGTCATCGCGAGCTGCTCCACTTCGGGGGAGCTCTTGATGAGCCCGAGGTTGTCGCGGAGCCACTGGATGAGGGACCCGGTGACGGCGATCGAACCTTCGAGCGCGTAGACCGGCTTGGCGTCACCGAGGCGGTAGCAGACCGTGGTGAGCAGCCCGTTCTTCGAGTGGACGATCTCCTCGCCGGTGTTCACGATCATGAAATTGCCGGTGCCGTAGGTGTTCTTCGCACCGCCCTTGGCGAAGGCGGCCTGGCCGAAGGTCGCCGCCTGCTGGTCGCCGAGGATGCCGGCCACCGGAACCTCGCGCAGCAGCTGCGAACCGTGGACCTTCCCGTAGACCTCCGACGACGACTTGATCGCGGGCATCATCGACACCGGAACACCGAAGTCCGCGAGGATCGATTCGTCCCAGGCGAGCGTCTCCAGGTCCATGAACAGGGTCCGTGAGGCGTTGGTGACGTCGGTGATGTGCACGCCGCCGTCGGTGCCGCCGGTCAGGTTCCAGGTGACCCAGGAGTCGGTGTTGCCGAAGAGGAGGTCCCCGGCCTCGGCCTTCTCGCGGGCGCCCTCGACGTTGTCGAGGATCCACTTGATCTTGGTCCCGGAGAAGTAGGTGGCCAGCGGCAGGCCGACCTTGGCCTTGTAGCGCTCGACGCCGCCGTTGGAGGCCAGCTCATCGACGATGTTCTGGGTGCGGGTGTCCTGCCAGACGATGGCGTTGTAGACGGCCTTGCCGGTGGTCTTATCCCATACCACCGCGGTCTCACGCTGGTTCGTGATGCCCACGGCGGCGATGTCGTGGCGGGTGAGGTTCGCCTTCGAGAGGGCGCTGCCGATGACCTCGCGGGTGTTGTCCCAGATCTCGGCGGGGTCGTGCTCAACCCAGCCGGCCTTCGGGAAGATCTGCTCGTGTTCCTTCTGGCCCGAGGAGACGATGTCCCCCTTGTGGTCGAACACGATGGCCCGGCTCGACGTCGTGCCTTGGTCGATAGCGATGACGTACTGCGACATGTCTTACTCCTTTGTTGAGATGATGTCGGGTTGTGCCCGGCGCGGACGGCGCCGGGCGGGCAGGTGTCGACCCTACGCCGGGAGGGCGGGGAACTCGACCAGCTGGACGATCAGGCCGGCCAGGACGCCGCCGATGATCGGGCCGACCACCGGCACCCAGGCGTAGCCCCAGTCTGAGCCTCCCTTGCCCTTGATGGGCAGGATGGCGTGGGCGATGCGGGGGCCGAGGTCGCGGTTCGGGTTGATGGCGTAGCCGGTGGGCCCGCCTAGGGAGGCGCCGATGCCTACGACGAGGAGGGCGACGGCCAGCGGGCCAAGCCCGGTCGGCGTCGAACCGAAGGCGATGACGACGAAAACGAGGACGAAGGTGCCGATGATTTCGGTGACGAGGTTCCAGCCGTAGGAACGGATGGCCGGTCCGGTGGAGAAGACGCCGAGCTTGTTGGCGGGGTCCGGCTCGTCATCGAAGTGCTGCTTGTAGGCCAGCCAGGCAATGACGGCGCCGAGGATGGAGCCGATCATCTGGGCGGCGAGGTACCCCAGCGCGTTGCCGAAATTCTTGTCGACGCCGCTGGCGAAGGAGTCGATGTCCCCGTTCACCCATAGGCCCACGGTCACTGCGAAGTTCAGGTGGGCACCGGACAGGGCCGCGACGTAGACGCCGGCGAAGACGGCGAGCCCCCAGCCGAAGTTGACCATCAGGAAACCGCCGTTGTTGCCCTTTGTGCGTGCAAGGGCAACGTTGGCTACGACACCACAGCCGAGCAACAACAACAGCAGGGTGCCGAACATTTCGGCGACAAATACTTCAAGAGACATCTTTGACTCCTAGTGTGTATTTACTTGTGTGCAGGTGCCGCCGCCTGAGCGGCCCCGTTCCCCCGGCAACACCTGCCGTTGGATGGCCCCGCTGCCGGTGGCAGCGGGGCCGATCGCCCGCGGACCTTCCGCTAGGCGATCAAGCTTCGAACCTCGACCCGGTGCGCGTCGGCGAGGACCGCCTCGGCGTGGCGGATCTCGGCGGCCGCTGCCTCCTTGTCCCAACCCAGCAGCGGTGCGAGCACCGCTGCCAGCTCGGCCAGGAGTTCGGCGGTCACCAGACCACGGAAGGCAAGCGAGGTGCGCCGGATCAGGACGTCGATGAGATGACCCACCTGCTCGTTGCGCACCATGTACTCCACCTCCCGGGTACTTAGTTCCTTAGTGGAACTGAACACGGAATCTTGTCCCTGCGCAAGGAACTCGAGCACGTCGGTGGCACGTGTCCCGTAACGCGTGAGCAGAACCTCGACGCGCGCCGCGTCGAAGCCGGGCCGGACCGCCGCGGCGATCCACTTCTTTTCGGCCTGCTCCCCCGCCGGGAAGCCCTTGCCGCCGCCGATCGCGAGGTCCGCCGTCGAGGTCTTCCGGGACGAGCCAAGCACGGCGAGCGTGTCGTTGGCGAGGTGCTCCGAAAGCGCCCTGAACGTCGTCCACTTCCCGCCGACGAGGCTCAGCGTGGTCACCGTGCGGCCCCCGCGGCGCTCCTCGCGCTTTTCGATGCGGTAGTCGCGCGAAACGAACCCGGGCGACGTGTCATCGTGGCGCGGCAGCGGGCGGACCCCCGAGAAGCTGTAGACGATGTCCTCCCGGCCGACCTTGACGGTGGGGAAGACGTGTCCCACCAGGTCGAAGAAGTAGTCGATCTCCTCGTCGGTCGTCACCGCGGGAACGCTCATGTCGGCATCGACGTCCGTGGTGCCGACGAGCACCCGGTCACCCATTGGGTAGATCAGCACGATGCGCCCGTCGGTGTGCTCGAAGAAGATCTCGCGACCGTGGGTGGCCTCGAGCAGCGCCTTGGAGTCGAGCACGATGTGGGAACCCTTGGTGCCGCCCATGAAGGAGCTGGCGGCGCCGAGCGCCGCGTTGGTGCCGTCGACCCAGGCTCCGGTGGCGTTGATGACGACGTCGGCGTCGAAGGTGAACGTGGTGCCGGTGAGCTCGTCGCGCAGGAGCACGCCGTCGTCCGAGGCGCCGATTGCGTTGACGTAGTTCACGGCGCGCGCCTGGGGGTTGGCCACCTGGCCATCGCGCAGGACGTCGAGGGTTAGGCGCTCCGGGTTGTGCACGGATGCGTCAAAGTAGGTGGCCGTGTACTTCACGTCGGGGCGCAGGTCCGGCATGAGGGCCAGGGACTTCTTCCGGCCCACGAACTTGTGGCGGGGCACTGTGCCGCCGTCGCGCGAGAAGGAGTCGTACAGGCTCAGCCCGACCTTGATCAGGAAGGCGCCGCGCTCGGTGGGCTTGCCCTGCTTGTGGGTGAGGAAGCGCATTGGAGCCGCGAGGATGCCCGAGAAGGTGCTGAAGATGGGGATGGTTGTCTGCAGGGGCTTCACGTAATGCGGTGCGACCCGCAGGAGGCGGTTCCGTTCGACGACGGACTCGCGGACCAGCCGGAACTCGCCGTTCTCGAGGTACCGGATACCTCCGTGGATCATGTGCGAGGACGCGCCCGAGGCGCCCTGGGAGTAATCGCCGCGTTCGACGAGGGTGACGTCGACGCCCTGCAGCGCAAGGTCGCGGAAGGTGCCGACCCCGTTGATTCCTCCGCCGATGATGAGCACTGAGGCCCGGGGGCGCTCCTGAAGCTCTTTCACTTGGCTCCGCGTTTCGCTGACATTGCCGGTGGCACTGTTGCTGTCGACGGTATTCATTAAGGCACTACTCCGTAACCTAGGGGTTCTGCTGATGGGAACTGCACGACCCATTCTTCGAATCGTGGGAATACCAGTCAACCGATTTGCACAGATGTGCACGGGAGGTGGGACAATGGAGCCGTGCCACACAGCGAGTACACGTACCGCCGCCGGTCACCGGGCGGCAAGGAGGCCGGCGGATACCGGTCCCGGGACGCGCTGCGCGCGGCCCAGATGTACTACCTCCAGGACCTGACGATGGACACCATCGCGCGGGAACTGCGCACCTCCCGCTCCACCGTCTCCCGCCTGCTGTCCATGGCCCGCCGGACGGGTCTTGTGCAGATCTCGATCAACAACCCCGCCGAACGCGCGCCCGCCCTTGAACAGCAGATCCGCCGCCGCTTCGGCGTCGAGGCGCACGTCGTGCCGGTGGCCGAGAGTGTCAGCGACGCCGAAGCGCTGGACCGCGTGGCCATCCAGGCCGCCCGCACCATCGGCCCGCTGATGGATTCGAACGCGATTATCGGCGTCGCCTGGGGCTCCACCCTCAGTGCCGTGAGCCACCACCTGACCCGCAAGGACGTCCACGACAGCACGGTGGTGCAGTTGAACGGCGCCGGTAACACCCAGACGACCGGCATCACCTACGCCAGTGAGATCCTGCGGCGGTTCGGCCAGGCGTACGGGGCGCGCGTCGAGCAGTTTCCCGTACCGGCCTTTTTCGACCACGCCGAAACCAAGCGCGCAATGTGGAACGAGCGGAGCGTTCGGCGCATCCTCGACCTCCAGCACCGGATGACAGTGGCGATCTTCGGCGTCGGCTCGATCGACGCCGGCATCCCCAGCCACGTGTACAGCGGCGGGTACCTCGACGACGATGATCTGGCCCAGCTCGCCGAAGACGAGGTGGTCGGCGACGTCGCCACCATGTTTTTCCGGGAGGACGGCAGCCACCGCGACATCCTGCTGAACCAGCGCAGCACCGGGCCGGACCTCGACCAGCTCCGGGAGGTCCGGCGCCGGATCTGCGTGGTGTCGGGGGAGACCAAGATCAACGGGCTGCGCGGAACGCTCGCCGCGGGCCTGGCCACGGACCTGATCCTTGATGAGGGCTCCGCCCGCCGGCTGGTTGAGCTCTCGTCCGCCGACGAGCCCGCGGCCGGCGCTCCAGCGCGGTTGCCCGCCGCGGCCGGCCCCGATCGGTAGAGTCGGTTCATGCGACGAGCCCCCAAAGTCCTCCTGAACAACGGCGTCGAGATCGACGCCGTGGGATACGGCGTCTACAAGGTGCCTCCCGCCGACACCGCGGCCCTGTGCTCCCTCGCCCTCGGGGCCGGCTACCGCACCCTCGACACCGCCGCGATGTACGGCAACGAGGCAGGAGTGGGTGAGGCGGCGCGCGGCGCGCTGGCCGGGGGCCTGACGCGCGGCGAAATCTTCGTCACCACGAAGGTGTTCAACCGGGACCAGGGCTACGACTCGACGCTCCGCGCCTTCGACTCCTCGCTGGGGCTCCTCGGCCTCGACCATGTCGACCTTTACCTGATCCACTGGCCCCTGCCCGCCCGGGACCTGTACCTCGAGACCTACCGGGCGCTCGAGCGGCTCTACCGGGACGGCAGGGTGAGGGCGATCGGGGTGTCGAACTTCCAGACGTCCCACCTCCAACGGCTCCTCGACGAGGCCGACGTGGTGCCCGCGCTCAACCAGGTCGAGGTGCACCCCTACCTGCAGCAGCACGAACTCCGGGCCTTCCACGCCGAGCACGGCATCGCCACGCAGGCCTGGAGCCCCCTCGGCCGGGGCCACGTGCTGGAGGACCCGGTCATCGTCCGCATCGCCGGGGAACTCGGGCGAACCCCGGCCCAGGTGGTCCTGAGGTGGCACCTCGACGGCGGCAACCTCGTCATCCCCAAGGCGAGCAGTGCCGCGCGGATCGAGGGCAACCTCGACCTCTTCGACTTCTCCCTCGACCCCGCCCACCGGGCGGCCCTCGACGGGCTGGAGCGGGGCCAGCGGTTCGGCTCACACCCCGACAAGGTCAACTCGTGAGGCGCCGCAGCCCCGGACTCGAGGCGGCACCGGCCGACGCGGAGACGGCCCGCAGCGTGCAGGTGCGCATCGTGCCGTGGGAGGGGAAACTCCAGAGGTACTGGGACTTCGCACCCACGGAGCCCGGCGTCCGGCCGGGCTCCCGCGGGGGTGCGGAGGAGCCGGCGGTCTTCATGGTCCATGGGTTCCGCGGGGACCACCACGGGCTGCTGAGGATCGTGGAGGGGCTGCCCGGGCACCGCATCATCGTGCCGGACCTTCCCGGCTTCGGGGCCTCCGAAGCGCTGGCCGGCCCGCACGACACCGCGGCCTACGCCCGCTTCGTCCGCCACAGCCTCGAGGCACTCGACCTGGGCCCGTCGACGGTCCTGCTGGGACACTCCTTCGGATCGGTCATCGCGGCGCGGTTCGCCGCCGAAAATCCCGGCCGGACCGGCGCCCTGATCCTGGTCAACCCCATCTGCGAGCCCGCCCTCGAAGGATCGAGCCGCCTGGCCTCCCGGGCCGCGGAACTCTACTACGCCGCCGCCGCCCGCCTGCCCGAGCGGCCGGGGATGGCGCTGCTGACCAATCCCGCGATCGTGCGGGCCATGAGCATCTTCATGGCTAAGACCCGGGACCGGCCACTCCGCGCCTACATCCATGACCAGCACGCCCGCTACTTCAGCGCCTTCGCCGAGCGCAGGGTCGTGCTCGAAGCCTTCCGTGCCTCCATCGCCGGCACGGTGCGCGACAGTGCCGCCGCCCTGTCCGGCCCGGTCCTGCTCATCGCCGCGGACCTCGACGACCTCGGGTCCATCGAGGGACAGCGCCGCCTCGCGGCGGGCATCCGCGGGGCGCGGCTGGAAATCCTCGAAGGAACCGGCCATCTTGTGCACTATGAGAAGCCGCTGGAGGCCGCGGCCCTGATCTCGGCCTTTTTGAAGGAGAACGCGCAGTGAAAATCCTCATCGACGCGCGGTTCACGCGGACCGACCAGCATGACGGGATCAGCCGCTACGGGGCCAGCCTGATCGGTGCCGTGGCGAAACTGGCCGAGGTCACCATGCTCATCAGCGACCCCCGCCAGCTCGCGTTGCTCCCCGAGGTGCCGTTCGTGCTGGCCAACAGCCCGCTCTCCCCCGCCGAACTCCTGGTGGCGCGGACGGTGAACCGGTTGGAGCCCGACGTCGTCGTCTGCCCCCTGCAGACGATGGGCACCTGGGGCAGGAAATATCCCCTGATCCTCACACTGCACGACCTGATCTACTACACCAATCCCACGCCCCCGCCGTTCCTTCCGCCGCCGGTGCGGGCCCTGTGGCGCCTCTACCACCTCGCCTACTGGCCGCAGCGGCTGCTGTTGAACCGGGCCGACGTCGTCGCCACCATCTCCGAGACCACCGCCTCCCTGATCCGGCAGCACCGCCTGACCCGGAAGCCGGTGCACATCGTCGGAAATGCCCCGCAGGAGGCCGCCATCGTCCGCGGCCCGGGGCGCGCGCCGGAGAAGACCCTCCTCTACATGGGCTCCTTCATGCCCTACAAGAACGTCGAGACGCTCCTTGCCGGGATGGCGGGGCTGGAGGACTACACCCTGCACCTGCTCAGCCGCATCGGCGCCCAACGCCGGGCCGAGCTTGAGGCCCTGGTGCCGGCCGGGGCCTCCGTCGTGTTCCACAATGGAGTCAGCGACGACGAATACAACCGGCTCCTCGCCTCCGCCACGGCGCTCATCACCCTGTCGAAAGCCGAGGGCTACGGGCTGCCGGTGATCGAGGCGATGGCGGCCGGGACCCCGGTGATCGCGAGCGACATCCCGATCTTCCGGGAGGTCGGCGGAGGCGCCGCCCTGCTCGTCGATCCGGATGACCCGGAAGCCCTGACGGCCGCCGTGCGCACCCTGGGCTCCGCCGAGCGGTGGCGCCGGGCATCCGCGGACGGTCTTGCGCAGGCCGCCGGCTACACCTGGGACCGGTCGGCCCGGCAGCTGATCGACGCGGCCGAAGTGGCCATCAAGGAGCACCGGAGCCGGGCGGCAGGCAGCGGCAAGCGCGTCGGCGCGGACCGGCCGGGCGGCCACCGGTCCTGACGCGCACGGGCCCTAGGTGGACGTGAATCGTCCGGGTTCCACTCCAAAGGCCGCCGTGCGATGTGGAAACGAAAAGGACTCCCACGCCCGCAATTGAATCGAACCTCACCCGTAACTGCGCCTGTTCCTATTCCTTTGGCGGCCCGGGAATTGCTGAAAAATCCGCTCCGCCGGTGCCCGGCACGCCGCCTCCGGTGCCGGCGCGGGGCGTCGAGGGGCCGGCACCCCTGGGTCACCCGGTGCGCCGGGTTCCCGCCAGGAGCTGCACGGGCACCTCCTGGCCGGGCCAGGTGCCGACCAGTGCGATCGGCCCCTCAACCAGCCCGGAAACGTCTGGAACCCTGAACACCGTGAAGTCGACGTCCACTCCGGGAACAGGAGTGTGCATTCGCGCCGCGCCACCGGCCGGGAGGCCGGGACGCGGCTCGGCCGGTCCGCCCAGGACCGTGATGACCGCGGACTGCGGGGACGGTTCGAGGCGGCCGTCGACGTCGAGGAATTCAGCCGCCTGCGCCGGGCCGCCGAGCAGCGCCGCCGACGCCGCCGCGCGGTAGACCGGGTCGACGCAGGCATCGTAGACCCATCGTTTCCCGAGGACCGAGTGGTCCAGGACGCCGACGAACCCTGCCTCCGCTCCGGCAAGGGGTGACCCGCGGTAGGTCAGGGGCACCTGGACAACCTCCCGGTCGGAGGTGACAAGGAGGGTCTCGACGCCCACCTCGCCGTCCGGGTCGTCGAAGCGGAAGGAGCAGACCTTCTGGAGATCCTCCACGCTCGAATTCCTCCACCAGGGCTGTGCGGGAAGCCAGGTGGCGAGAAGTTCCAGCTTGGTGGGACGCAGCGACGCTTTGTGGAGAATGGCCATGGCCCCAGCCTAGGGATTTGCTGAAACAATTACAGGACTTTAACCGGCCGAAATTCTACGAAAGCGGAATTTGGTGCGGGAAATTGTGCCGGGCAAAGGCCCACGGCGCCTCAGCGCAGGAGGCGCTCGATGGCGGCCGCGGCCTCCGAGACGCGGGCGCCGATCTGTTCCACCGTGAAGCCGCTGCTCAGGTAGACGACGGCAAGGGCGGCCGGAAGCTGTCCCTGGACCCGGATGGGGGCACCGACGGAGCTGACACCCGGAATGACCTCGTCGCGGCTGACCGCGAACCCGGTGCGCGCCGCCGTGCGGGACTCCTCGCGGTAGGGCCTGCCCGGTGCCAGTTCGTCCCACTGTGCCGCGGTCAGGGCCGACTGGATCGCGATCCCCGGCGCTCCAGCATCGAAGGAATGCCGGGTTCCCGGGCGCTGCACCAGGGTGCCGTCGCCGGAGGGTGGTTCGACGGCCACGAGCGTCACGCAGTGGCGGCGGTCCCACACGGCGATGAAGGCGGTCATCTGCAGCGCGGCGGACAGAGACGTCAGTTCCGGCAGCGCCGCGGTCTGCAGCTTCCGGGCCACGCCCCTGGCCAGGGCGGCAAGGCCCGGGCCGGACTGGAAACGGCCGGCGGCGTCCCGGAGCACGAGGGAATGATCCTCGAGGGTCCGGAGGATGCGGTAGGCGATCGAGCGGTGGACCCCGAGGGAACCGGCCACCTCGGCGGTGGTCATGCCGCCGGAGGCCTCCGCCAGGACCTCCAGCACCGTGATGCCCCGTGAAAGGGTCTGGGAGGTCGCCGCCGCGGCCGCCCGGGGTCCGGAACCGGCACGGGTTCCCGCCCCCGGGCCCGGCTGGATCACGCCGTCCCGATCCGGCGGGCCAGGAGCTGCGGCGCGAAGAACGCGGCAAGCTCGGAGGTGGCGGTCAGGGGAAGGACGTTCGCCACGTACTGGTCGGGGCGCACGACGACGACGGCACCGGTCCGGTCGATGCCCCGCAGTTCGAAGATGTCGGACGCCGGATCGGTCGCGTAGATCTTCTCGTAGTCGGTGAGCTGGAACGGTCCGACCGAGGGTCGGAAGACGCCCGGCACGCGCCCGATGTCGATCTGCGTGTGCTTCTGCTGGTAGATGACCACCACGTCGAACCACGCATCGGGGTCCGCCCCCTCCGGGGTCGCGGCGAGCGGGGAATCCGGCGCGTTCGCGATCCAGTCCGCGAATCCACCGGCCGCCGAGTCAGCACCCGGTTCGGCGGCGTCGGCGAAGACGTAGATCCGCCACCGCCCGTCCGCCCGCGCCTGGTGGCCGAGGTGCTTGGGAACGCCGTCGCACACCCGCACGACGGGCGCGGACTTGAAGCGTTTTCCGATGGGGAACCCGGGCGCCCGATCCTGGTGCACCGGCTCGGCGACCAGGACCGAGGGTGCGTACTGGGTCATGAAACCCATCGGGAATTCCCCGGTGCGCACGTAGAAGTCCTCGAGCTCGGAGGGGTCCTCGAACTCCTCCGGCCGTCTCGCCATCAGCGCCGACCACTCCTTGTCGAACTCGATGAGGTTCTTCGCCACGACCTGGCGTTCCGCCGAATAGGTCGACAGCAGGCTCTTGGGACTGCGGCCCTCGAGCACGTGCCCGAGTTTCCAGCCGAGGTTGAAGCCGTCCTGCATCGACACGTTCATGCCCTGGCCCGCCTTGGCGCTGTGGGTGTGGCAGGCGTCGCCGGTGATGAACACGCGCGGGGTGCGGGTTCCGACCTCGTCGGGAAGGACGTCGTCGAACCTGTCGCTGAGCCGGTGGCCCACCTCGTACACGCTGTGCCAGGCGACATGCCGCACGTCGAGCGTGTAGGGGCTCAGGATCCGGTTGGCCTTGGCGATGATCTGCTCGAGGGAGGTCCTCCGCACGGCACCGTGATCGTCGGGCGCCACCTCGCCCAGGTCGACGTACATGCGGAAGAGGTGCCCTCCCTCGCGCGGGATCAGCAGGATGCTCCCGCCTTCACCGGACTGGATCGCACACTTCAGGCGGATGTCGGGGAAGTCCGTCACGGCGAGGGCGTCCATCACGCCCCAGGCGTGACGGGCCTGGTCGCCGGCCAGGGTGCATCCGATCGCCTGCCGCACCCTGCTGCGGGCACCGTCCGCGCCGACGACGTACTTCGCCCGCACCGTCCGCTTCGAGCCCGTCCGCTCCCCCGCCGTGTGCGCAAGGGTCACGGTCACCGGGTATTCACCGCCGGTCACCTCAAGGCCCTCGAACTCGAGGCCGTAGTCCGGGGTCATCCGGGTTGGGGAGTTCCTCATGAACTCCGCGAAGTAGTCGAGGACACGGGCCTGGTTGACGATGAGGTGCGGGAACTCACTGATGACCGTCGGGTCGTCCTCGGGGCGGGCCGTGCGGACGATGCGCGACGGATGTGCGGGATCCGGCTTCCAGAACGCCATCTCGACGATGCGGTACGCCTCATCGATGATCCGCTGCGCGAATCCGAAGGCCTGGAAGGTTTCCACGCTGCGGGCCTGGATGCCGTCGGCCTGCCCGATGGCGAGCCTGCCCGCGCGCCGCTCGATGATCCGCGTGGTGATGCCGGGAAACTGGGACAGCTGGGCCGCGGCGATCATGCCGGCGGGCCCTGTGCCCACGATCAGCACATCCACCTCCTCCGGCAGCTCGGCGGGCCGATCGATGCCGACGCCGGCCGCGGGCTGAATGCGGGGGTCGCCGGAGACATATCCGTGGTGGTGGAACTGCACGGCGTTTCCTCACTTCGTTGTGGTGGATGGCTGCCGTCGCCGCCAAATTCGATTATCGAACGGGTCGTTCGATAATCGTACGGCTGATGCTAGCCCTGCGGCCGCCGGGCAGACAAGACCCCGGCCGTGGGCGCCAGCGGGAGCCGGCCGCCTTCCCTTGACGGGCACCCCGCCCCCTCCTAGGCTTCGTATACGATTTCGTACTCGATGAGGAGCGCTTGGTGGATCAGGTCAATGAGCACATCCTGGCTGCGGCCGGCAAGGTGATCGCGGTGCACCTCAACTACCCGAGCAGGGCCGCCCAGCGCGGCCGCACCCCCGCCCAGCCCTCGTACTTCCTCAAACCGTCATCGTCCCTGGCCCTCACCGGCTCCGCCGTCGAGCGCCCGGCCGGCTGCGAGCTCCTCGGCTTCGAAGGCGAGGTCGCCCTGATCATCGGCACGCCGGCACGCCGCGTCGGCACCGAGGACGCGTGGAAGCACGTGGCATGGGTCACCGCCAGCAACGACCTCGGCGTCTATGACCTGCGGTACGCGGACAAGGGCTCAAACCTGAGGTCCAAGGGAGGCGACGGGTTCACCCCCCTCGGCCCCGAACTGATCGCGGCCGGCTCGGTCGATCCCGCCGCGCTGCGCCTCCGCACCTGGCACAACGGGAACCTGGTCCAGGACGACACCACTGCCGACCTGCTGTTCCCCTTCGCCCGGCTCATCGCCGACCTGTCCCAGCTGCTTACCCTGGAGGCCGGCGACATCATCCTTACCGGCACCCCGGCCGGCGCATCGGTTGCCGTGCCCGGCGACGTCGTCGAGGTCGAGGTTTCCACCACGGGAACACCGGAGGGCGGTCCGGGCGCCACCTCCGGTCGGCTGCTCACGAGGGTCGAACAGGGGTCGGTCCCGCTGGCGGACTTCGGCGCACTCCCCCGGGCCGACGACCTCCAGCGGGAGGAAGCATACGGCTCCCGGGAAGCCGCCGGCCTGCCCGCCCCGGAGCCGGGGCTGACACCGGCCCTGAAGGCGAAACTCGAGACTGTCTCCACCGCAACCCTGTCCTCCCAGCTGCGCAGGCGCGGCCTGAACAACGTCAGCATCGACGGGCTCACCTCAACCCGCCCGGAACGGCGGATCGTCGGCCCGGCCCGCACCCTGCGGTATGTCCCCAACCGAGAGGACCTCTTCGCCGCGCACGGCGGGGGCTACAACGCGCAGAAGCGGGCCATCGACTCCGTCGACGAGGGCGAGATCCTGGTGATGGAGGCACGCGGCGAAAAGGGGACGGGGACCGTCGGTGACATCCTGGCCCTCCGCGCCCAGGTCCGGGGTGCCGCGGCCATCATCACCGACGGCGGAGTCCGCGACGTCTCGGCCGTCGCCGCCCTGGACATGCCCACCTACTACGCCAACCCCCATCCCGCCGTCCTCGGCCGCCGGCACATCCCGTGGGACACCGACATCACCATCGCCTGCGGAGGCGCCACCGTCCAGCCCGGAGACATCATCGTCGCGGACTCGGACGGGATCCTGGTGATCCCGCCGGCCCTGGCCGGGGAACTCGCCGAGGACGCCATCGCCCAGGAACGCGAGGAGGCCTTCATCGCGCAGATGGTCGAACAGGGCCACAGCGTCGACGGCCTCTACCCCCTGAATGCCGACTGGCGCGCCCGCTATGAAGCATGGAAGGGCGCGGGGAACCATGCCTGAGGCGGTCCAGGCGTCCGCCGGGCTCCCCGTCCCGGGCAGCAAATCCGAGCAGGCCTACGCACTGGTCAAGACCCGCATTGTCGACGGAACCTACGCCCCCGGACACCGGCTGGTGCTGGCAAGGATCGCCGGGGACCTTGGGGTGAGCGTCGTGCCCGTCCGGGAGGCCATCCGCCGTCTGGAAGCCGAAGGCCTCGTGACCTTCGAACGCAACGTCGGGGCCACGGTGGCGGGGATCGATCCCACCGAGTACCTCTACACCATGCAGACCCTGGGCATCATCGAGGGGGCGGCCACCGCGCTGGCCTCCCCCCTCATCGGCCCGGCGGATCTCGCCCGCGCCCGCAGCGTCAACGACGAGATGCGCGCCTGCCTGCAGGACTTCGACCCCGACCGCTTCACGCGCCTCAACCAGGAATTCCACAGCATCCTGTTCGCACGCTGCCCGAACCCGCACATCCTCGACCTCGTGCACCGGGGCTGGAACCGGCTGGCCTCCCTGCGCTCGTCGACCTTCCGCTTCGTCCCCGGGCGCGCCTCCGCGTCCGTCGAGGAACACGGCGAGCTGCTGCGGCTCATCGAGACGCAGGCCCCCGCAGACGAAATTGAGAAGGCCACCCGTCGCCACCGCAGCGCCACCCTCGATGCCTACCTCGCGCAGTCCAACGCTCCCGACCCCCTGAGGAACCCCCAATGACGACTCCCAGCAGCACCGCGACCGAGCAGTTCGTTCCGGAGGGCCTTCCCTCCTCCATCCGGCACTACATCAACGGGGAATTCGTGGACTCGGCCGGCGGAGAGACCTTCGACGTCCTGGATCCGGTGTTGAACACCACCTACGCCACCGCGGCCGCCGGCCAGAAGGAAGACATCGACCGGGCCGTGGCCGCCGCCCGCGAGGCTTTCCTCAACGGTCCGTGGCCGCGGATGAAGCCGCGCGAGCGGGCCCGGGTGCTCAACCGGATCGCCGACGCCGTCGAGGCCCAGGAAGCGCGGCTGGCCGAACTTGAAACCTTCGACACGGGCCTTCCGATCACCCAGGCCAGGGGCCAGGCGCTGCGGGCGGCGGAGAACTTCCGGTTCTTCGCCGACCTCATCGTGGCCCAGTTCGACGACGCCATGAAGGTGCCCGGGTCACAGCTCAACTACGTGAACCGCAAACCGATCGGCGTCGCCGGACTCATCACGCCGTGGAACACCCCCTTCATGCTGGAGTCCTGGAAACTCGCCCCGGCACTGGCCACCGGCAACACCGTGGTCCTGAAGCCGGCCGAGTTCACCCCGCTGTCCGCCTCGCTGTGGGCGGAGATCTTTAAGGGCGCAGGGCTGCCGGACGGCGTGTTCAACCTCGTCAACGGCCTCGGCGAGGAGGCAGGGGACGCCCTCGTGAAACACCCGGACGTACCCCTGATCTCCTTCACCGGCGAAACCACGACCGGGCAGACCATCTTCCGCAACGCCGCCGCGCACCTCAAGGGCCTGTCGATGGAACTCGGCGGCAAGTCCCCCTGCGTGGTCTTCGCCGACGCCGACCTCGACGCCGCCATCGACTCCGCCCTGTTCGGGGTGTTCTCCCTCAACGGCGAGCGCTGCACGGCCGGTTCCCGGATCCTCGTCGAACGCGCGGTCTACGCGGAGTTCTGCGAGAAGTACGCGGCCCGGGCCAAGAACATCGTGGTCGGCAATCCGCACGATCCCCGGACCGAAGTGGGGGCCCTGGTCCACCCCGAGCATTACGAGAAAGTCGCCTCCTACGTGGAAATCGGGAAGTCCGAAGGCCGGCTCCTCGCCGGTGGCGGGCGCCCGGAGCACCTCCCGGAGGGCAACTACATCGCGCCCACGGTGTTCGCCGACGTCTCCCCGGAGGCGCGAATCTTCCAGGAGGAGATCTTCGGCCCCGTCGTCGCCATCACCCCCTTCGAGGACGACGCCGAGGCCCTCGCCCTGGCGAACAACACGCGCTACGGACTCGCCGCGTACATCTGGACGCAGAATCTGACCCGCGCCCACAACTTCGCCCAGAGCATGGAGGCGGGCATGGTTTGGCTCAACAGCCACAATGTCCGCGACCTGCGCACTCCTTTCGGCGGGGTGAAGGCCTCGGGGCTGGGCCACGAGGGCGGCTACCGCTCCATCGACTTCTACACCGACCAGCAGGCCGTCCACATCACCCTCGGCACCGCCCACACCCCGAAATTCGGCAGCATCAAGGCCGCGGCAGCCAACGAGGGCTGACCCGCGCCGGACCCGACCCGCCTCCAACGAGAGAAGACGCAATGAGCAACGCCATTCCCAAGCCCTCGGTCCCTGCGCCGGACATCGTCCGCTGCGCCTACATGGAGATCGTCGTCACCGACCTCGCGAAGTCCCGTGAGTTCTACGTCGGTGTCCTCGGCCTGCATGTGACCGAAGAGGACGAGAACACCATCTACCTGCGCTCGCTCGAGGAGTTCATCCACCACAACCTCGTGCTGCGGCAGGGGCCGGTCGCCGCCGTCGCCGCCTTCGCCTACCGGGTGAAATCGCCGGCGGAGGTGGACGCCGCCGAGGCCTACTATCGGGAGCTCGGCTGCCGCACCGAGCGGCGCGCGGGAGGGTTCACCAGGGGAATCGGCGACTCCGTGCGCGTCGAGGACCCGCTGGGCTTCCCCTACGAGTTCTTCTACGAAGCCGAACACGTCGAACGCCTGACCCAGCGCTACGACCTCTACTCCGCCGGGGAACTTGTGCGCCTCGACCACTTCAACCAGGTCACCCCGGATGTGCCGCTCGGCCGCCAATACCTTGAAGACCTCGGCTTCCGGGTCTCCGAGGACATCCAGGACTCCGACGGCGTCACCTACGCCGCCTGGCTGCACCGCAAGCAGACAGTGCACGACACCGCCCTGACCGGCGGGGACGGACCGCGGATGCACCACGTCGCCTTCGCCACCCACGAGAAGCACAACATCATCCAGATCTGCGACAAGATGGGCGCCCTGCGCATCAGCGACCGCATCGAACGCGGACCGGGCCGGCACGGGGTCTCCAACGCCTTCTACCTCTACATCCTGGACCCGGACGGGCACCGCATCGAGATCTACACCCAGGACTACTACACCGGTGATCCGGACAACCCCACCGTCACCTGGGACGTCCACGACAACCAGCGCCGCGACTGGTGGGGCAACCCCGTCGTCCCCAGCTGGTACACCGAGGCCTCCCTCGTCCTTGACCTCGACGGCAATCCGCAGCCGGTCGTCAAACGCACCGACGCCTCGGAAATGGCAGTCACGGTGGGCGCCGACGGCTTCTCCTACACCCGCCAGCCCGACGGCGGGGAAAAGGGCTTCAAGGTGGGGGCCCAACTCTGACGTGGCCGACCACCGCGGCGACGACGGCGCCCTCCCCACCTGCTGAATGGAGCACTGGAATGCTTGACCCCTCCACCATCGAATCGATAGCCGACGAACTGCTCGAGGCCGGACGCTCCCGCACCCCGGTTCCCCTGCTGTCCGCACGCCATCCCGGCATGACCGTTGAGGATTCCTACGCGGTCCAGCGGTTGTGGCGGCGGCGCAACGAGGACGCCGGGCGCAGGCTCGTGGGCCGCAAGATCGGCCTGACCTCGAGGGCGATGCAGCAGGCCACGGGCATCACCGAACCCGACTACGGCGCGATCTTCGACGACATGGTGTTCGAAACCGGCTGCGCCGTGGAATGGAAAAGGTACACCCACCCGCGGGTCGAGGTGGAGCTCGCCTTCGTGCTCAAGCGGGACCTTGCGGGCCCGGGCTGTTCCCTCACCGACGTCCTGAATGCCACCGACTACGTGGTGCCCGCCCTGGAGATCCTCGATTCACGGATCGAGATGGAGGGCAGGACGATCGTCGACACCATCGCGGACAACGCCGCGATGGGTGCCATGGTGCTCGGCGGCAGCCCCGTGCGCCCCGACGCGGTCGACCTGCGCTGGGTCGCCGCCATCCTCTACAAGAACCAGACGGTGGAGGAGACGGGCGTGGCCGCCGGGGTGCTGAACCACCCGGCCGCGGGGGTGCACTGGCTCGCCAACAAGATCGCCGCCCACGGCGACGGACTGGTGGCCGGCGACACCATCCTGGCCGGCTCCTTCACCCGGCCGCTGGAGGTCGACCCGGGTGACACCATCCACGCCGACTACGGACCCCTGGGGAGCATCACATGCCGTTTCGAGTAGAACCGGACCCGACCTTCCGGGAGGCGCTTGCGGCGGCCGACCGCCCCCTGGCGGGCATGTGGGTGTGCTCCGGCAGTCCCCTGGTGGCCGAACTCTGTGCCGGGTCCGGCCTGGACTGGCTGCTGGTGGATGCCGAGCACAGCCCCAACGGACTCGAATCGATCCTCGCCCAGCTCCAGGCCATCCACGGCTACCCGGTCAGCACCCTGGTCCGCCCACCGGTCAACGACACAGTGGTCATCAAGCAGTACCTCGACCTCGGCGTGCAGAACCTGCTCGTCCCGATGGTGAACTCGGCGGCGGAGGCCGAGGCCGCCGTCGCCGCGACCCGCTACCCACCGCACGGAGTGCGCGGGGTGGGCTCGGCCCTGGCCCGGGCCGCCCGGTGGAACCGGATTCCCGACTACCTCGCCCGGGCCGGCGAAACGGTCAGCGTCACCGTCCAGATCGAATCCACTGCGGCCGTCGGCGCAGTCGGGGACATCCTCGCGGTCGACGGGGTGGACGCCGTCTTCCTCGGCCCGTCCGACCTCGCGGCCTCCATGGGCCTGTTGGGGCAGCAGGAACATCCTGAGGTGCGCGCCGCCGTCGAAGCCTGCCTGCGCGCGGCCCGGGCCGCCGGCAAGCCCGCCGGCGTCAACGCCTTCAACCCCGCGACGGCCCGCGCCTACCTCGCGGCCGGGGCCTCCTTCGTGCTCGTCGGGGCCGACGTCGCGCTGCTGGCCCGCGGGTCGGAGGCCCTCGCCGCCGAGTACACCACCGGCGGCAACGGCAGCGCTCCCGCCGGCTACTGAAACGGGCAGCCACGCAAGGTGTCATTGCCGCAACCGTGGTCCCCCGGCCTCCCGAAAACCGGGCCGCCAGGTGCAAGGTTGACTGCACGCGGCGGCTCAGGGACGGTCCCGCAGGACGGGGGAACCGTTGGACGGCACAGAGGCAGCACAGGCACCGAGGGAGATTCGGGCCGCGGGAGGCCTTGTCCGCACCGAGCCCCTGGTCGGGATCATTGCCCTGAGCGTGGTGAGCGCCTGGTTCCGGAGGAGGCCTCAGGGCGCAGCGGCGCACGGGCCCTAGTCGAACCTGACGAAGGCGCGGAGGACTCCCCCGGCGTACTCGGTGGTCCAAACGTAGCCAAGGGATTCGTAAAATGCCTTCCGCCCCGGTTCGCCGTCGGTCAGCAGAACCTTCTGGCGGACGTGGGCGTAGGGCCCGAGCGCGGCCTCGGCGAGCCTCCGCCCGATCCCCTTCCCCTGATGGGCGGGGTGGACCAGGAGGTCCTGCAGGTAGCTGATTGAGGCATTGTCCGACACCACCCGCGCCAGCCCGATGAGTTCCGTCCCGTCCCGGGCATGGACCACCGTTGAGGAACCGAGGAGGGCGGCCCGCAGGGTCTCCGGTTTCCGGGTGTACGCCGTCCAGCCCACCGAGTCGTACAGCCCGAGGACATCGGACAGCTCAAGGTCGGCAGGGATTGTTTCCTCAACGGTGATCGTCCATCCGAGCAGTAGGCGGCCGGGCCGGCCGGTCCAGGTCCGGCCTATTACGAACCGGTGGCGAAGGTCCAGCTTGAGCTGGCCGAGGGGTTGCCCGCCAGGTCCCGGATGCCTGTGGTTCCTCCGGTGAGCGTGGCGGTGTACCGGGTGTTCGCCGCCAGGGTGACCCCGGGGTTGAGGATCCACTGGTTGGTCGTTCCGTACCGTGTGACGGTCGCCGACACCGCCGCGCCGGTCGCCGTGTTCTTCAGTCGGAAGGTGGCGGTGGTTGCGCCTTGGATCGGCTCGCTGAAGGTGGCGGTGACATTGGCGCCGCGGCCGACTCCCACGGCGTTGACAGCCGGAGTGCGCCCGGTGACGGTGGGGGCCGGCCCCGTGGTGAAGACCCAGCTCGTCGTCGCCAGCGGGTTCCCGGCGGCGTCGCGGATGGCGGAGGATCCGCCCGTCAGGGTGGCCGTGTACTTCCGGTCGCCGGCCAGGTTCGACGTCGGATCCAGCACCGCGGTGCGGGTGGTGGCGTTGTAGGACACTGCCGCCGGGACCACGGCACCTGCGGCATCCTTGAGCACGAAGGTCGCGGCGCCGACGCCCTGGACACCCTCGCTGAAGGTGGCGCTCACATTGCCCGCCGCCGCGACACCCGCGGCATTGGCCCCGGGGGCGCGGCCCGTGAGAGTGGGAGCCACCTCATCGGGGGCGGGCTCGGAATACAGCAGCCGGTTGGGCGTGCCGGCGGTTGCGCCGGTGATCACACCGGGGGTCGCCCCGCCGACGAGCGAGGCGGAGACCTGGGCGGGGGTCAGTGCCGGGCTGCGGGAGAGCAGCACGGCGGCGGCCCCGGCGGCATGGGGGGCGGCCATCGAGGTGCCGTTGAGGGAGGCGGTGGCCGTGGCCGAGGTGTGCGAGGCGGAGGTGATCCCGACGCCCGGCGCGTACAGGTCGACGCAGGTCCCGTAGTTTGAGAAGTACGCCTGGGCGTCGGCCCGGTCGCTGGCGGCGACGGTCAGGGCGTCCCGGACCCGGGCCGGTGAGGCACCGCAGGCGTCCGCAGCCGAGTTCCCTGCGGCGACCACGGCCGTGACGCCGTCGCTGATGACTCCCTGCAGCGCCGCATCCACTGTTGTGCTGGCTCCTCCGCCGAGGCTTAGGTTGGCCACCGCGGCGGTGCCGGCCGCATGGTGGGAGGCGACCCAGTCAAGTCCAGCGACCACATCGGAGGTGTAACCGGACCCGGCACAGTTCAACACCCGCACCGGAATCACCGTGGCGGCCTTGGCGACCCCGTAGGTGGTCCCGGCCACCGTCCCGGCGACGTGCGCGCCGTGTCCGTTGCAGTCACCGTTTCCCGGTCCGTCCGCCACGGCGCTCCAGCCCGGAGCGACGCGGGCGCCGAAGTCGGCGTGGGAGCCCAGCACGCCGGTGTCGATGACATAGGCGTTCACGCCGGCGACGGTCGCGGCGGCCGAGTACGTGCCGGTCAGCGGCAGCGCGCGCTGGTCGATGCGGTCAAGGCCCCACGGGGCCGAGGACTGCGTCTCGGAGATGCGGACCGGCGCATCGACCTCCACCGCGGTGACGCCGGCCTTCCGCGCCAGGGCGGTGGCCTGACCGGGCGTGGCGGTGACGACGGCGGCGCGCACGGCGCTGGAGAAGGTACGGCCGACGCCGAGGCCGCGGGACCGCAGCTCCCGTGCCTCCGCTGCGACATCCGTGCCGGGGACGAACTGGACGAGGTACCGGCCCCTGGCGTCGGCGCGTTCCGGCAGGGCGGGTTCGGCGTCGGGCACGCGGGCCTCGGCGGTCGCAACAGGGGCGCGGGGCGGCGCCGCAGGCAGCGCCTGGGCGGCCGCTCCCGGGGAGAGCAGTGCCGCCGGGACGATCAGGGCAGCGGTCAGCGCGGAACTGAGGGGTGAAAGGATACGCAAGGATTCTCCATCGGGTACCGGTCGGCAGGCGCATTTCCTGTGACGGGAGTGGGGTGTACTTCTGGCCCGGCCGGACCGGCTTCCTTCGCCGACACCGGAACGGGAAGTCCCTGGCCGTGGCTCATCGGGGACGGCATGTCCGGAACCGGCGCGCATTCACCGGGCTGCAGCGCCACCCCTGTTCCGGACCATGCTCCGGTGGCTCTGCTGGAAGACTCGAACTTCTGCCACATGGTGCTCACTTGTAACACCTGACACAAAAAAGGCCAGGAAGCCGGCGGCACTCTGTCCACCCCCAATGTGCCCAACAATTGGCACTGGACTTTGAGCCGGTTCCGCCCCCGGAAGGCCGCACCGGATCCTTGCCGTTCATGGCAGACTTTGCTGGTGCTCACCTACTCCACACCCCGCCTGGCATTGCGGAACTGGGATGACGACGATGCCGGGTTTGTCCTCGACCTCTATTCGCGGCCGGAGGTGCAACGCTTCATCGGTCCGGCGCCGCGCCTTATGGAGACCATCGGGGAGGCCCGGGAACGCCTCGACGCGTGGCGGCGCCGGGACGACGGGGTGCACGGGATCTGGGCGGTTGAGGAGAAGGAAAGCGGGCACCCGGCCGGAGTGCTGCTGCTGAAACCGATCCCGCTCTCCTCCGGGGTAGCGGATCCCGCCATGGAGACGGAGATCGGCTGGCATTTCCACCCTGCGTTCTGGGGCCGGGGGTATGCGGGCGAGGCCGCGTCGGCCATCCTTCAGCATGCCTTCGCGCAGGGCCTGGACCGGATTGTCGCCGTTACCCATCCGCTGAACCACCCGTCCGGCCGGGTGTGCGGACGGATCGGGATGCGCCATCTTGGCTTGTCCTCGAAGTATTACGACACCGTCTGCGAACTCTACGAAGCCATCCGGTGACGGATAGGATCTGAGAGTTTCATGCCAGAGCTGTCGATGGAAAAGGAAATCATGACGATCACCCGCGTTGAACCACGAGACATCCCGATCCCCGCCGGGGCCGATGAGGAAGTGGCGGCCGCCGTGACCGGGCTGTACACGGAAGGGATCATCGCCAAGAAGGGGGCCTTCTCCCGGGAGTGGGCGCAGCGGATGGGCGAGGATATCGACGTCGCGTTCAAGGAGGCCCTCTCGCGGCCGGGCGGCGCCGTCGGCCGGGGGCCGAACCGCCACTACGTGGAAATCCACCCGGAGCAGATGAGCGGTTGGCTTGAACTCGTCGACCACCCGTGGGTCCGGATGGTGTGCGAATCCGTCCTTGGCCCGGACTACCAGTTCGTTGAGCTCGGCTTCGACATTCCGGGCGCGGGAGCCGTCAACCAGCCGTGGCACCGGGACTTCCCGATGCCGGAGGAGACCCGGGCGAACGGACGCCTCACCTCGCTGGCCTTCAACCTCACCGCCGTGGACACCGAGGAGGACATGGGCCCCTTCGAGGTCGCCCCGACCACCCAGTGGGACCTGCCGGAAGGTTTCGACCACGAAATGTTTCCCCCGAAGTCGGCCTACGGCCGCTACGAGGGGCTCGCCCAGCGGAAGTACCCGAAGATGGGTGACATCTCCGCCCGCTCGGCACTGACCATCCACCGGGGCACCCGGAACCATTCCCAGAAGTCGCGGCCGGTCCTGGTGCTCGGGGTGGACGCCCCCGGTGCGGGAAACGCCGAGCACCACGACATGGCCGTCACCCGCCCGTTCTATGAGTCCCTGCCGCAGCGGGTGCGGGACCACCTGGGCTGCCCGGTCGTCGACGAGCTGACGCCCATCACCCAGAAGCACTCGATCGAAGGCCTTATGATGGGCGATGCATAGGTCCACCCGCCGCCACGCGCCGGCGGGTGGGTGCCGCCCCTAACGTGCGGAACGTCGGGCAGGACCCAAAGCGCCGGGTCCTGCCCGACGGCAGAAGGAGGGCTCCGTGAACACGGGACGTGAACGGGTAGAGGCCGACGCCGCTGCGCGCGGCATTTCCGTCGAGTTCGTCGAGCGCACGCACGCCGAGGTGCTCGGCCTCGACCGGTCCGACTTCGTGAAGTCGATGCTGGTCAAACGCCACGACGGCACGTTCCTGTTCGCCCTGGTGCCCCTGGAGCGGCAGATCGCCTGGCCCAAGCTCCGGGCGGTCGTCGGCGTCAACAAGCTCCTGCTTCCCGATGCGTCGGTGGCCCAGGCCATGACGGGGTACGAACGCGGCACCATCACCCCGCTCGGCAGCACCATGGCCTGGCCCGTGTTTGCCGACGAGCGCATCACCGGGCGGCGCATCGGCATGGGCAGCGGCGAGCACGGGCTGGGCGCCGTGGTGGAGGCCGACCAGCTCATCGCGGGCCTGAAGGCGACGGTCGCGGACATCTCCTCCTGAGCCGGCACGCCCGGGCGGCACCGGCTACAGCAGGTCCAGTGCGTCGCAGCGGATGGACACCGGCTCGGTGGTGCGCCGGGCCGAGAGCACGGCCCGGCGCGTGCGCAGCGCACCGACCGCCGCGGCGGCGCCGCGGTAGGTGAAGAACAGCAGCAGCCGGCTCGCCCCCTCACCCGAGAGGTGGCCCGGGTCGCGCTCGGTGGCCCGCCAGGGCGGCGGCGGTGCCGGCACCGGTCCGACGGTCCGCAGAAACAGGGCCGGGTCGACCCCCTCCATGAAGGCCGCCAATGCCTCCCGGCTGCCCGTCAGGGCGGCGTAGCGGACCGCCGGCGGCAGGCCCAGCTCCTGGCGCAGGGCCGCCTCGCGGGCGGCCGCTCCCATCGGGTCCCAGCGCACGAGGTGCCCGACGGTCGCGTCGTCGTCGGCGGAAACGACCACCAGCCCGCCCTCGCCGGCGGGACGGGCGAGCACGGCCGCCGAGAACCAGCGGCGGAGGGTGTCCTCTCCGGTGCGCATCGACTCCCGGCTGAGCATCGCGGTGCCGTCGAGCAGGATGACGGCGGCGTAGCCCCGCTCGGCGACCGGCTCGGCACCGGGGGTGGCGATGACCACCGCCGGTGCGTCCGGGACGGTGTCGACGATATGCTCACCGGCGGAGGAGACGACGGCGGTTCCGGGGAAGGCCCTGCCCAGTTCCTCGGCGGTGCGGGTGGCGCCGACGAGGGTGGCCCGGATCGCCGTCCCCCCGCAGGCGGGGCAGTGCCAGTTCGGGTCCGGGCGCCCGCACCAGCGGCACCCCAGGATCCCTCCGCGGCTCTGCTGGGCGAGCGGCCCGGTGCACTGCCGGCACCGGGCCGGCTGCCGGCAGGTGGCGCACGCGGTGGCCGGGGAGAACCCGGTCCGGGCCACCTGGAGCAACACCGGGCCACGGGTCAGTCCGTCCTGCGCCGCCCGCCAGGCCGCGGAGGGAATCCTCGCCTGCGCGGCCAGGGGATCGCGTTCGAGCTGGAAGGCATCGGTGGCGTGCTGGACCCGCGGGACCCTGCGGCGGATCTCGGAGCGTTCCGCGTGGATGGACCGGGCCCAGCCGGTTTCCACGAGCCGGTGGGCCTCGGTGCTGCGCGACGCCGAGGCGATCAACGCCGCCGTCCCCTCCTGCTCGGCCCGCAGCAGCAGCACGTCCCGGGCGTGCTGGTAGGGCGCCCGCTGCTCGAAATGGAGGTCGTCGCCGTCGTCCCACAGCACCACCAGCCCGAGGTCCTGCACGGGCGCGTACGCCGCCGAGCGGGTGCCGACGGCCACCCGGGCCCGCCCGTGCAGCAGGCGCAGGAAACTGCGGTAGCGCGGCGTCGGGCCGTCCTCGGCGGTCATGCGCGCCACCGTCTCCTCCCCGAGCCGGCGGACCAGCGCCGCCTCGACGCGGGCGAGGTCGCGCTGGTCGGGCACGACGACGACGGCGCCCCTGCCGCTGGTCACCACCGCGGCCACCGCGTCGGCGATTTCCTCGGGCCAGGCCTGCGGCCCGTACCCGCCGACCGTGGTGAGGACCGCACGCGGGGACTCCCCGGCCGCCAGGTGCAGCAGGAACGCCTCCCCGTGGACGTACCGGCTGTAGCTCCCGGAGCCCGCGGGACGGGGAGCGGCCGGGAACTGCGCCGGCTCCGCCGGCCCGGCCGCTCCGCCTTCGAACTCCTTTTCGACGCGCGCCGCCCGCGGAGGCACCGCAGCCCGCAGGACATCGCTGACGGTCCCGGCGAGCCGCGCCGCAACGGCCCGCGCCAGCTCCAGGACGGCCGGGGTGAGGACCGGGTGGGAGGAGACCACCTTGGCCAGCGGAAGCAGCTTCGCCTTGGCCTCGGAGGACGGGATGCGGGCGGCGATGTACCCGGTGTGCTCGCGCCCGGCGAAGCGGACCTTCACCCGGGCGCCGGGCACCGCCTCGCCGTCGAGTTCCTCCGGAACGTAGTAGTCGAAGACCCGGTCGAGGTGCGGCAGCGGGGACTCGAGGATCACCTGCGCCACGGGGTTGGTCTTTGCCGCACCGGGGCTGCCCGGGGGCAGGCGGGGCGCGCCGAAGCCATGGAGCAGCGACAGCTGCCCGCCCTCGGCGCCCGCGCTGGTGGTCATAGGGAAATTATGCCGCCGATCAGGCGTTGAAGTAGCTCCGCAGCTTGTCGACGCGGTCGGTCAGCTCCCAGTTGAAGCCCTCGCCCTCGCGGCCGAAGTGTCCGTGGGCGGCGGTCTTCTGGTAGATGGGCCGTTTGAGGTCAAGGCCGTTGATGATGCCGAGCGGGCGCAGGTCGAAGATCTCCCGGATGGCCTTTCCGATGGCCAGGGGGTCGACGGTCTCGGTGCCGAAGGTCTCGACGTAGATGCCGACCGGCTGCGCCATCCCGATCGCGTAGGCGATCTGGATTTCCGCGCGGCGGGCCAGCCCGGCGGCGACGACGTTCTTGGCCACCCAGCGCATCGCGTAGGCGGCGGACCGGTCGACTTTTGAGGGGTCCTTGCCGCTGAAGGCTCCCCCGCCGTGGCGGGCGCTGCCGCCGTAGGTGTCGACGATGATCTTGCGCCCGGTCAGGCCGGCGTCGCCGACGGGGCCGCCGATGACGAAGGCGCCGCCCGGGTTGAGGATGTGCCGCACGGAGGAGACGTCGAGGTCGGAGGTCTTGAGGACCGGATCGATGACATGCGTGACCAGGTCGGCGCGCAGTTCCTCGAGGGAGACCTCCGCGGCGTGCTGGGAGGAGATGACCACGGAATCGACGGAGACCGGCCGGTCGCCGTCGTAGCCGATGGTGACCTGGGTCTTGCCGTCGGGCCGCAGGTAGGGAAGCGTGCCGTCCTTGCGGACCGCGGTTAGCTGCTCGGAAAGCCGGTGGGCCAGCCAGATCGGTGCGGGCATGAGCACGGGGGTTTCGTCGCTGGCGTAGCCGAACATGATGCCCTGGTCGCCGGCGCCCTGGGCGTCGTAGGGGTCGAGGCCCTTTCCTTCACGCACTTCGAGCGAGCGGAAGACGCCCGAGGCGATCTCCGGGGACTGCTGGCCGATGGACACCGAGACACCGCACCGGGCGCCGTCGAAGCCGTTGGCCGAGGAGTCGTAGCCGATGCCGAGGATGGTGTTGCGCACAATCTCGGGGATCTCCACGTACGCCTCGGTGGTCACCTCACCGGCCACGTGGACCAGGCCCGTGGTCACCAGGGTTTCCACGGCGACCCGGGCATCAGGGTCCGCCTGGAGCATTGCGTCAAGGATCGCGTCGCTGATCTGGTCGCAGATCTTGTCGGGGTGTCCCTCGGTGACCGATTCGGAGGTGAAAAGCCGCAGCGCGGCGGGATTGGGGCTGGCAGGATTCACGTGCTCACTCTACTTGGTTCGGGTACTGCGGATGCGGGCGGCGTAACAGGGCGCCGCGGGCTCAGGTGTCGAGCAGCGCTGCGGCGCGGGCGAGGACCACCTCGGCCACCTCGCGTTTGGTGCCCTCGACCGGAAGGGCTTCGGTGCCGTCGGCGGCGAGGATGACGGCGGCACTGGTGTCGGCGCCGAAGACCAGGTCCCGGCCCACGACGTTGAGGACCAGCAGGTCGCATCCCTTGCGTTTGAGCTTCAGCTGGGCGTGCGTCAGCGGGTCGGTGTCGGGGTCGCCGGTTTCGGCGGCGAAGCCGACGATCACCGCCGGGCCGGCCGATCCGGCGCGCCGGAGAACGCTTTCGTGGAGGATGTCGGGGTTGCGCACCAGGTGAAGGAGGGGCTCGGCGTCGTCGTCGGTCTTCTTGATCTTCGATCCGGCCATCTCGGCCGGGCGGAAGTCGGCGACGGCCGCGGCCATGATCAGCACGTCCGATTCCGGGAGGGAGTCCAGGACGGCGCTGCGCAGCTCCAGTGCGGTCTCCACCCGGGTGAGCCGCACCCCGGCCGGGGGCGGCACCTCGATGGCGGCCGCGATGAGGTGCACCGCCGCGCCGGCGGCCATCGCCGCCTCGGCCAGCGCCATCCCCTGCTTTCCCGACGAGCGGTTGCCCAGGAAGCGCACCGGGTCCAGCGGCTCGCGGGTGCCGCCGGCGGTGATGGTGACGGTCCGCCCGGTCAGGGGGCCGGGGATCCCGGTGCGGCTGCGGTGGAAAGCCAGTGCGGCCGCGAAGATGTCGGCGGGTTCGGGGAGCCGTCCCGGTCCGGAGTCGGACCCTGTGAGGCGCCCGGTGGCCGGCTCCATCACCTGGACCCCGCGGGAGCGCAGGAGGGCGACGTTGGCGGTGGTTGCGGCGTGCCGCCACATCTCGGTGTGCATGGCGGGGGCCATAAACACCGGCCCGGAGGCCATCAGCAGCGTGCCGGTCAGCAGGTCGTTGGCCAGCCCGGCGGCGGCGCGCGCAAGGATGTCCGCCGTCGCCGGGGCGACGACGATCAGGTCGGCCTCATGCCCGAGCCGCACGTGGTTGACCTTGTCGACGTCGTCGAAGACGCTGTTGCTCACGGGGCGGCCGGACAGGGCCTCCCAGGTCGCCGCGCCGACGAACTTGGTGGCGTTCTCCGTTGGGATGACTGTGACTTCGTGGCCCGCCTCGGTAAAGAGGCGGAGGAGGGATGCGGCCTTGTACGCCGCGATCCCTCCTCCAACGCCGAGGACTATCCTCACGTTCGAATCCTGCCCGTCGAAGCCGTTACTCGGCCTGCTCCATGGGGGCCGCGACGAGCATGCCCTCATCGATCTCGCGCAGGGCGATGGACAGCGGCTTCTCGTTCAGGCGGGTGTCGACCAGGGGGCCGACGTACTCGAAGAGCCCCTCGTGGAGCTGGGAGTAGTAGGCGTTGATCTGGCGTGCGCGCTTGGCACCGTAGATCACCAGGGCGTACTTCGAGTCCGATGCCTCAAGGAGCGAATCGATCGGCGGGTTGATGATGCCTTCGGGCTGTGTTGACACGGAATGACTCCAAAAGATAGGCGTTACTTGAGCTGCTACTTATTCATGGCCTGCGCTTTAGCGCTGCAGGGGGCGCAGTCCCATCAGCGAAACAAGCTCGTCAGCCGCGTGTTCGACACTGTCATTGACCACGGTGTGGTCAAACTCCGGTTCGGCGGCAAGTTCCAGTTTAGCCGTTTCCAACCGATGCTGCTGTTCCTCGGTGGTTTCGGTGCCGCGGCCGATCAGCCGCCGGACCAGTTCCTCCCACGTGGGCGGGGCGAGGAACACGAAATTGGCCTCCGGCATCGTCTCCTTCACCTGCCGGGCACCCTGCAGGTCGATCTCCAGGAGCACGCACCGGCCCTCGTCCAGGGCCTCCTGGACGGTGCTGCGCAGGGTGCCGTACCGGTTGCGGCCGTGGACCACGGCCCACTCGAGCAGCTGGCCGTCCGCCACGAGGCCGTCGAACTCCTCCGGTGAGACGAAGAAGTAGTGGACCCCGTGGACCTCGCCGGGGCGTGGCGGCCGGGTCGTGGCCGAGACCGAAAGCCACACGTCGGGATAGTTGTCCCGGATGTAGGTTGAAACGGTTCCCTTGCCCACGGCCGTTGGCCCGGCCAGTACTGTCAGCCGAGGCTTCGACACGTAGTTCCTCACTTACTGGCAGAGCCAGGGTTTTGATCGTTCAAATGGTCAATGAGCGCTTTGCGCTGGTGGACGCCCAGCCCGCGCACGCGGCGGGTGGGGGCGATGCCGACGGCGCTCATGATGGCCGCCGCCCGTACGTCTCCGACGCCCGGGAGGGCCTTGAGCAGGTCGATCACCTTCAGACGCCCCACGGCTTCGTCATCGGTGCTGCTCTGGATGACTTCCGCTACTGAGACTTTACCTGCTTTGAGCCTTGACTTGATTTCGGCGCGCGCCGCCCGCGCGGCGGTGGCCTTCTTCCGGGCCTGAGTTCGTTCGACGTCCGTCAAAGGCTTCAGGCTCACAAGTGCTCCCTGCAGTAGACGGCAGCCGGAGAAGTGCCGGTCACCGCTGGTCTTGTGGAATGGGCTGGCTTTGAACCTATCGCCTCGCTCGGCCCAAAATCAATCCACTGCCGCGAGCGGATCCAGTTCCCGCCGGGCGGAGCGGGCGGCCTCCCGCAGCCGTGCCGGATCCGGGCCCGCCGCGAGGACGGCCCGGCTTGACGTCGGCAGGACCAGGGACCGGGCGGCGCCGAAGCTCTCCTCGAGTTCCCGCGCCCCGGCGCCCTGCGCGCCCACGCCCGGGGCCAGGATCGGTCCGTTCAGCGCGTCCAGCCCAAGGCCCAGGGACCGGACCGCGTCGCCGACGGTGGCCCCGATGACCAGGCCGACGGACCCGGGGGCACCGGCCGCCTGCGCCGCCCGGTTCTCGGCGGCGGCGGCCGCCACGATCCTGCGCGCCACCGAATCCGACCCGCCGGCGTGCTGCACGGAGGCGCCCTCGGGGTTCGAGGTGAGCGCCAGGACGAACACGCCCCGGCCGGTGGCCGCCGCGAGCTCGAGGGCCGGGCGCAGCGCTTCGAATCCGAGGTACGGATTGAGGGTCACCGAGTCGGCGGCCAGCGGGGAGCCCTCCCCCAGCCAGGCCTCGGCGTAGGCGGTCATCGTTGAGCCGATGTCGCCCCGCTTGGCATCGGCGATGGTGAGCACGTCCTGCTCCGCCGCCCGGGCCAGCAGCGTCTCGAGCACGGCCATGCCCCGGGAGCCGTGCCGCTCGTACAGGGCCACCTGCGGTTTCAGGGCGGCCGCCTCCGGGCCGAGGACCTCCAGGGCCGCCAGGGAGAACCGCTCAAGGCCCGCCGGGCTGTCCGGCAGGTCCCAGGCCGCCAACAGGGCCGGGTGCGGGTCGATCCCGATGCACAGGCCGCCGCGGCGCCGCCGCGCGGCCGCGAGGCGCACCCCGAACGGTTCGCGGGGCGCGCCGGCGGGGCGGGTGCCGGTGCTAGGAGGCATGCTGGGCCTCCGTGGAGGCGCGCAGGTTCGCCGCGTGTTCCTGGAGGCTGGTCACCGACCATTCGAAGGAGCGCATTGCCTCGATCGCCTGCACGGCCGCCCCGACCTCGGGGATGGTGGTGACGACGGGAAGCCCGTACGAGGTGGCCGCCGCACGGATCTCGTAACCGTCGCCGCGCGCCTGCCCGCCGGAGGGGGTGTTGATGATCATGTCGATGCCGCCGCCGGTGATCAGGTCGACCACGGTGCCCGTGCCGTCGGCCCCGGCGCCCTCGGCGACCTTCCGCACCGTGGTGGCGCTGATGCCGTTGCGCCGGAGCACATCGGCGGTGCCGCCGGTGGAGACGATCTGGAAGCCCAGGTCGACGAGGCGCTTGACCGGCAGGATGATCGAGCGCTTGTCCCGGTTCGCCACGGAGACGAAGACCTTGCCCGAGGTCGGCAGGGCCGCGTTCGCCGCGGCCTGGCTCTTGGCGAAGGCCGTGTCGAAGTACCGGTCGATGCCCATGACCTCGCCGGTGGAGCGCATCTCGGGGCCGAGCAGGGAATCGACGACGACCCCTTCGGGGGTGCGGAACCGGCTGAAGGGCAGCACGGCTTCCTTGACCGCCACCGAGGCGTCGAAGGGCAGCGACCCGCCGTCGCCCTGAAGCGGCAGCAGGTGGTGGTCGTTCCGCAGCTCGGCGATGCTGACCCCGACCCCGATCAGGGCCGCCGCCTTGGCGAGCTGCACGCCGGTGGCCTTCGAGACGAACGGCACAGTGCGGGAGGCGCGCGGGTTCGCCTCAAGGACGTAGAGGATGTCGGAGGCCAGGGCGAACTGGATGTTGATCAGCCCGCGCACCCCGACCCCCTCGGCGATGGCCAGCGTCGCCGTCCGCACCCGTTCGAGGACGTCGGCACCCAGGGTGATCGGCGGCAGCACGCAGGCGGAGTCGCCGGAGTGGATGCCGGCCTCCTCGATGTGCTCCATGATCCCGCCCAGGTACATCTCGGTGCCGTCGTAGAGGGCGTCGACGTCGATCTCGATGGCGTCCTCGAGGAACCGGTCGATCAGCACCGGGTGGTCGGGGGTGATCTCGGTGGCATTGGCGATGTAGCGCGAGAGGTTCGGCTCGTCGTACACGATCTCCATGCCGCGGCCGCCGAGCACGTAGGAGGGGCGCACCAGGACGGGGTAGCCGATCTCGTCGGCGATCTTCTTGGAGTCCTCGAAAGAGACGGCGGTGCCGTTTTTCGGGGCGATCAGCCCGCCGGCGTCGAGCACCCGGCTGAACGCACCGCGGTGTTCGGCCAGGTCGATGGCCTCCGGCGAGGTGCCGAGGATCGGGATCCCGGCGTCGGCGAGTTCCTGGGCGAGCTTCAGCGGGGTCTGCCCGCCGAGCTGCACGAACACGCCCATCACTCCCCCGGTGCGCTCCTCGGCGGCGATCACCTCGAGGACGTCCTCGAGGGTGAGCGGCTCGAAGTACAGGCGGGTGGAGATGTCGTAGTCGGTCGAGACCGTCTCGGGGTTGCAGTTGATCATCACCGTCTCGTACCCGGCCTGGCGCAGCGCCATGGAGGCGTGCACGCAGGAGTAGTCGAACTCGATGCCCTGCCCGATCCGGTTGGGACCGGAGCCGAGGATGATCACCGAGGGCTGGGCGTGGTCGGCCACCTCGTCCTCCTCGTCGTAGGAGGAGTAGTGGTACGGGGTGTAGGCGGCGAATTCGGCCGCGCACGTGTCGACGGTCTTGAAGACCGGGCGCACGCCGAGCGCGTGCCGGACCCCGCGCACCACGGCGTCGGGGATGTGCCGCAGGGCGCCGATCTGCTCGTCGGAGAACCCGTGGCGCTTGGCGAGGCGCAGGACGTCCTCACTGAGGTTCGGGGCCGTCCTCACCAGTTCGGCCGTTTCGTTGAGCAGCACCAGCTGGTCGAGGAACCACGGGTCGATCCCCGTGGCCTCGTGCAGCTGCTCGATGGTGGCCCCGCCCAGCAGCGCGCGCTGAACCTGGGCGAGCCGTTCGGTGGTCGGCCGCTTCGCCGCCTCGATCAGGCCGGGGACCTCTTCGGCCGGAACGGGGGCGAAGGAGAGCTGGGAGCCCTTCTGCTCGAGGGAGCGCAGCGCCTTCTGCAGCGCCTCGGTGAAGTTCCGGCCCATGGCCATGGCCTCGCCCACCGATTTCATGGTGGTGGTCAGGGTGGTGTCGGCGGCGGGGAACTTCTCGAAGGCGAAGCGGGGCACCTTCACCACCACGTAGTCGAGGGTCGGCTCGAAGGAGGCCGGCGTCTTCTGCGTGATGTCGTTCGGGATTTCGTCGAGGGTGTAGCCGAGGGAGAGCTTGGTGGCGATCTTGGCGATGGCGAAGCCGGTGGCCTTGGAGGCCAGCGCGGACGACCGCGAGACGCGCGGGTTCATCTCGATCACGACGACGCGCCCGGTGGAGGGTTCGATGGCGAACTGGATGTTGCACCCGCCCGTGTCGACGCCGACCTCGCGGATGACGGCGATGGAGATGTCGCGCAGGCGCTGGTACTCCCGGTCCGTCAGGGTCAGCGCCGGGGCCACGGTGATGGAGTCACCGGTGTGCACCCCGACCGGGTCGAAGTTCTCGATGGAGCAGACCACAACGACGTTGTCGTTCTTGTCCCGCATCATCTCGAGTTCGTACTCCTTCCAGCCCAGGATGCTCTCCTCGAGCAGCACCTCGCTGGTCGGGCTGTACTGGAGGCCCTGCCCGACGATCCGGCGCAGGTCCGCCTCGGTGTAGGCCAGGCCGGAGCCGAGGCCGCCCATGGTGAAGGAGGGCCGCACGACCATGGGGTAGCCGAGGTCCCCGGCCGCGGCGAGGGCCTCCTCGAGGGTGTGGACGATGACCGAGCGGGCCGATTCGGCACCGCAGCGTTCCACGACGCCCTTGAACTTCTCCCGGTCCTCCCCCAGCTCGATCGCGGCGATGTTGGCGCCGATCAGCTCGACGCCGAACTTCTCGAGGATTCCGTTCTTGTCCAGGGCGATGGCGGTGTTCAGCGCGGTCTGCCCGCCGAGGGTGGGAAGGAGCGCGTCGGGGCGTTCCTTCTCGATGATCTTGGCGACCACCTCGGGGGTGATGGGTTCGACGTAGGTGGCGTCGGCGAACTCCGGGTCCGTCATGATGGTCGCCGGGTTGGAGTTGACGAGGATGACCCGCAGGCCCTCCTCCTTGAGCACGCGCAGGGCCTGGGTGCCGGAGTAGTCGAATTCGGCGGCCTGCCCGATCACGATGGGGCCTGAGCCGATGACCAGGACGCTCTTGAGGTCGGTTCTGCGGGGCATCAGTTCTCTTCCTGGGGGGTGCTCGATGAGGTGCGCTGCCCGGCGGCAGCCATCAGGTCGATGAAGCGGTCGAAAAGGTAGGCCGAATCGTGGGGTCCGGCGGCCGCTTCGGGGTGGTACTGGACGGAGAAGGCGGGAAGGTCGAGGCACGCGAGCCCCTCGACCACATTGTCATTGAGGCTGATGTGGCTGACCTCGACGCGGCCGAAGCCGCCGTGCGGGGCCTCGACCGGGCCGTCGAGCGGGGCGTCGACGGCGAAGCCGTGGTTCTGGGAGGTGATTTCGACCCTGCCGGTGCGCCGGTCCAGCACGGGCTGGTTGATGCCGCGGTGGCCGTAGCGGAGCTTGTAGGTGCCGAAGCCGAGGGCCCGCCCGAGGATCTGGTTGCCGAAGCAGATGCCGAAGAACGGGATCCCCCGCTCCAGGACCCTCCGCAGCAGCTCCACCTGGACGTCGGCGGTGGCGGGGTCCCCGGGCCCGTTGGACATGAACACCCCGTCCGGGCCGGCCGCGGTGAGCTCCTCGAAGGAGGTGTCGGCCGGGAAGACGACGGTGCGGACCCCGCGCTGGGCGAAGTGCTTCGGCGTCATGGTCTTGATGCCCAAATCGAGGGCGGCGACGGTGAACCGGGGCTCGCCCTCCCAGCCGTTGTCGGCCGGTTCGACCGTGTACACCGCCTCGGCGCTGACTTCCTCGGCCAGGCGCGCTCCGGCCATCGACTGCTGCGCCTGGACCTGCTCCAGCAGCTGGGCGGCGGGCAGCGCGGCCGCTGGGCCGGAGAAGATCCCTGCCTTCATCGCCCCGCGCTCGCGCAGGTGCCGGGTCACCGCGCGGGTGTCCACGCCCTCGATGCCGACGACGCCCTGGTCGCGGAGCTGGGCATCGAGGCTCAGCTCGGAGCGCCAGTTGGAGGGGCGGCGGGCGGCGTCGCGCACGATGTAGCCGGCGACCCAGATCCGGCGCGATTCGGCGTCGTCGGCGTTGACCCCGGTGTTGCCGATGTGGGGCGCGGTCTGCACGACGAGCTGCCGGGCGTAGGAGGGGTCGGTGATGGTCTCCTGGTAACCGGTCATGCCGGTGGCGAAGACCGCTTCGCCGAGGGCCGTGCCCTCGGCGCCGTAGCTGCGGCCGCGGAAGGACCTGCCGTCCTCGAGGACGAGCACCGCCGCTGACGGGGACGTGGAGGGTTCGTTCACTGAAAGTTCCTGCCTTCGGGATTGTTCGGGGGCGGGGTGCCCGGGGTGAGGGCGGCGACCGCCGCGAGAAGTTGGGCCTTGTCGGTAGCGTGGCGGGTGCGGAACCCGGTGTCGACCCCTTCGCCGTTGAGCCGCCAGGAAAGCACGACCAGGCCGTTCCTCTCGACGAACTTGCCGGTCATGCCCGACTCGAAACGGACGCCGGTGAGGTCGCTGCGGGGCACATACACGTCGGGGGCGCCCCGGCGGGCGAGGAGGACGCCGTCGGGGTGGACGGTGGCGACAGCCTCGGAGCGTACGCCCAGGCCGTGGACGGCGATGCGGTCGAGCCAGTCGCCGGCCGTGGTGGTGGCGACGTACTGGCCCTCCGTGCGGTACAGCACCGGACCGGGATCCTCCGGCGCCGCCGGCGGGGCGGGCACCGCCGACTGCCGGCGCAGCCGGTTGCGCCAGCCCAGCGCCATGAGCGCGAAGACGCCGCCGACAATGAGCAGGGTGAGGCTGAGGGGGGCTAGCCAGTCCACGCAGTTTCCTTTGCAGCCGGGGAAAGCGGCGCGTTGAGGGCGCCGTCGAGGACGGTGGGGTGGCCGCGGTAGAACGTCGCCTGGACCCGGCCGGGCAGTTCAAGCCCGGCGAAGGGGCTGTTGCGCCCCATGGTTGCCATCTTGGCGGGGTCGACCGTCCACCGTGCCGCGGGGTCCACCAGGATGAGGTTGGCCGGCTCGCCCTCCGCCAGCGGCCTGCCCTGGTGGGCCAGCCGTCCGATCTCCGCGGGCCGGGTGGAGGTCACCCGGGCGAAGCCTTCCCAGTCAAGCAGGCCGGTCTCCACCATGGCGTGCTGGACCACCGACAGCGCCGTCTCGAGGCCGGTCATGCCCATGGCGGCCTGGGCCCACTCGCAGTCCTTGTGCTCGCTGGGGTGCGGGGCGTGGTCGGTGCCCACGGCGTCGATCGTGCCGTCGGCGAGGGCGGCCCGCAGGGCCTGTACGTCGTCGGCGGTGCGCAGCGGCGGGTTCACCTTGTAGACGGGGTTGTAGCTGCGCACGAGGTCGTCGGTGAGCAGGAGGTGGTGGGGGGTGACCTCGGCGGTGACGCGGATGCCGCGGGCCTTGGCCCAGCGCAGGATCTCGACCGACCCGGCGGTGGAGACATGGCAGACGTGCAGCCGGGAGTTCACGTGCTGGGCCAGGAGGACGTCGCGGGCGATGATGCTCTCCTCGGCGACGGCCGGCCACCCGGTCAGGCCGAGGACGGCGGAGACGGTCCCCTCGTTCATCTGGGCGCCTTCGGTCAGGCGGGGCTCCTGGGCGTGCTGGGCGATCACCCCGTCGAACGCCTTGACGTACTCGAGGGCGCGGCGCATGAGGACCGGGTCGGAGACGCAGATGCCGTCGTCGGAGAAGACGCGGACCGTGGCGCGGGATTCGGCCATCGCGCCCAGTTCGGCCATCCGTTCGCCGGCCAGGCCGACGGTGACGGCGCCGACGGGGCGGACCTCCACCCAGCCCGAGCGCTCCCCGAGGCTGTACACCTGTTCGACGACGCCGGCGGTGTCCGCCACGGGCGAACTGTTGGCCATGGCGTGCACGGCGGTGAATCCGCCCAGCGCGGCGGCGCGGGATCCGGTCTCGACGGTTTCGGCGTCCTCGCGGCCGGGCTCGCGCAGGTGGGTGTGGAGATCGACCATGCCGGGCAGGGCGATCAGCCCGTCGGCGTCGATCACCGTGGTTCCGGGGCCCCGAAGCGCGCCGGGGCCGACCCCGGCGATGCGTCCGTCCCGGATGAGCAGGTCCTGGCGGGGTCCGCCGAGCGGGGAGGCACGGCGGATCAGGTACCCGTTTCCGGGTGTCGGTTCTGCACCGGTCATGCTGCGGGCTCCTTCGAGGGGGAAAGTAGGAGGTGGTTGGGGGTGGGCGGCTCAGGCGGGTCGCCGTGGTCGCCGCCGGCGAGCAGCAGGTAGAGGGCCGCCATGCGCACCGAGACGCCGTTGCGCACCTGCGCCAGGACGGTGGAGCGGACCGAGTCCGCCGCAGCGGCCGAGATCTCCAGGCCGCGGTTCATGGGTCCGGGGTGCATCACCACGGTGTCCCCGAGTCCGAGGGCGTCGAGCGCCGCGAGGCGTGCGTCGTCGAACCCCCAGCGCCGCGAATACTCGCGGGTGGAGGGGAAGAACGCCGCGTTCATCCGTTCGGCCTGCAGCCGAAGCATCATGACGGCGTCGGGCCGTTCGGCGAGGGCCTCGTCGAGGTTGTACCGCACGGTGCAGGGCCAGGCGTCGACCCCCACCGGAAGGAGGGTGGGCGGGCCCACCAGGGTGACCTCCGCACCGAGCGTCTTCAGGAGCCACACGTTGGAGCGGGCGACGCGCGAGTGGAGGATGTCCCCGACGATCAGGACCCGCATGCCGGTCAGGTCGCTGCCGGGAGAGGCCGTGCCGGCGACCTGGGCCCAGTGGCGGCGGAGCGTGAACGCGTCGAGCAGCGCCTGGGTCGGGTGTTCGTGGGTCCCGTCGCCGGCGTTCAGGACGGCCGCGTCGATCCAGCCCGAGGCGGCCAGGCGGGCGGGGGCGCCGGAGGCGGGGTGGCGGATCACGACGGCGTCGGCACTCATCGCCTCGAGGGTCTGCGCCGTGTCCTTGAGCGATTCGCCCTTGGACACCGAGGAGCCCTTGGCGGCGAAGTTGATCACGTCCGCGGAGAGGCGCTTGGCGGCCGCCTCGAAGGAGATCCGGGTCCTGGTTGAATCCTCGTAGAAGAGGTTCACCACCGTCCGCCCGCGCAGGGCGGGCAGCTTCTTGATTTCGCGCTCGCCGACCGCCGCCATTTCCTCGGCGGTGTCGAGCAGGCGCAGTGCGTGGCGCAGCGGAAGGTCAAGGGTGGAGAGGAGGTGTTTCACGCGCCGCCCTCGATGACCACTTCGTTCACGGGCCGCCCCGCGGCCGTGTCGATCTCCTCGAGGTGCACGCGGACCCGCTCCGCGGAGGAGGTTGGAAGGTTCTTTCCGACGTGGTCGGCGCGGATCGGCAGCTCCCGGTGCCCCCGGTCGACGAGGACGGCGAGGCGCACGATGCGGGGCCGGCCCAGGTCGGCCAGCGCGTCGAGGGCCGCGCGGATGGTCCGCCCCGAGTACAGGACGTCGTCGACGAGGACCACCACCTTGTCGTCGATGCCCGACGGCGGCAGCTGGGTGGCCCGCGGCGGCCTGGTCGGGTTGCGTTGGAGGTCGTCCCGGTACATCGTCACGTCCAGCTGGCCGGTGATGGCCCGGGGGTCCACGGCGGGATCGACGGCGCCGATGCGGCGGGCGAGGCGCTGGGCGAGCGGGTAGCCCCTGCGGGGGATCCCCAGGAGCACAAGGTCGGAGGAGCCTTTGTTCGCTTCGAGGATTTCGTGGGCGATGCGGGTAAGTGCGCGGTCTATATCGGCTTCGGCGAGAACAACGCGCGGTGCGGCTCCGGCATGCGGTGCGGGCACGGTCATATCACGCTTCCTCCTTCCCCGCCTCACAGGACGGCATTTAAAGGTTGGTTGCGTTGTCAAAACTATCACAGGAGGAGGTGCGAATAATGTTGGCGTATGTCGCTCTACGACCCCTCCGGCCCCCGTTCCGGCCGCCCCCGCCTGCAGGGCCCCGGCTGGTGGGAGGCCTCCACCCAGCACCCGGCCCCGCCGGCTCCCCCGTGGGACCGGCCCGCTCCCCCGCCTCCGGTCTGGGACCGCCCGGTGCGGCGTGGGGCGGGTGCCCTCAATGCGGTCCTGCTGCTCATCACGGCCCTGGTGCTCGCCGCGCTCGTCTGGTTCCTCTCACAGTCACTCGGCACGGCGGCGCTGGTTCTCTGCGCGGTCCTGGCGCTGGTGCCGCTCGGAATCTGCGCCCTCGGCCTCGGCTGGATCGACCGCTGGGATCCGGAGCCGCGCGGTGCGCTGCTGTTCGCGTTCCTGTGGGGCGCCGGCATTTCGGTTGTGGTGACCCTGGTGCTCGGGAACTACGTCCTCGGGGTCCTGAGCGTCGCCCTGGACTCCACCCCGACCGACATTCTCGGCCCGGTCCTTCAGGCGCCGGTGGTCGAAGAGTTCGCAAAGGGCCTCGGGGTGCTGGTCCTCGTCTACTCCCGGCGCAGCCACTTCGACGGGCCGGTGGACGGAATCGTCTATGCCGGCACCGTGGCGGCGGGCTTCGCCTTCACGGAGAACATCCTCTACTTCAGCTCGGCGGTCCTGGAGGCGGGGAACGTGGCCGCCGTCGTGGGGGTCTTCGTGCTCCGGGGGCTGTTCTCCCCGTTCGCCCACGTGATGTTCACCGCCGCGCTGGGCTTCGTCGTGGGCGGGGCGGTCAGCCGCGGAGGCGGTTCGGCCCGGGTGCTGCCGGCCTTCGTCGTGGGCCTGGTTCCCGCCATCGCCGGGCACATGCTCTGGAACGGGGGCACGGTGCTGCTGTTCAACGACTTCTTCTCCTTCTACCTGCTGGTGCAGGTGCCCCTGTTCTGCCTGGCGGTCGTCGCGGTCGTGCTGATCCGGCGGGCGGAACGACGGCTGACAGAGTCCCGGCTGGGCGACTACGTGGACGCCGGCTGGTTCACCCCGCAGGAGGTGTCAATGCTGGCCACGCGCCCGGGCCGGACGCAGGCCCTGGCCTGGGCCGGGAGCTTCGGAGCCCGGAGCGAGATGAAGGCATTCATCCAGGCCTCCACCCGGCTCGCGTTCACCCGCCAGCGGATGGTCAACGGCCGCCCCGGCGGCAGGCATGCCGCCGAGGAACGGGCACTCCTGGATTCGGCCGCGCAGCACCGGGCACGGGTGTTCAGTCGAGCCTCCACGGCCCGGCCCTGAGGCCTGACCGGCGGCCCGTCCGGCCCGCCCCCGCGCGTGCCGGACACCCCGTGCTCCCCACCGTTCCGGCCGGTGTGCGGGTGCGCTGCGGAACCGGTCCTTTCGGCCCTAGTACCGGCCTGTGCGGGTGATTAGCATGCTGAACATGCGTTCAGCCGGTGTCCCAATCGGCGCGGACCGGTCCGAGGACCGGACGGCCCGGGCCCGTCTCCGCGATGACGCGGTCCGGCTGTTCGGACGCGACGGGTTCCGGGTGGGGCTGCGCGCCATTGCCCGGGAGACCGGGGTCAGTCCCGCCCTGGTCCTTCACCACTTCGGCTCGAAAAACGGCCTCAGGGAGGCCTGCGACGACTACGTCCTCGAGCAGATCCGCTCCTACAAACGCCACGCCGTGGGCGGGCCGCCGTCGGAGAGCCTCGTGGGCCTGGCCACGGTCGAGGAATCGGCCCACCTCCTCGCCTACGCGATCCGCTGCCTGCAGGAGGGCGGTTCCGCCGCCGGATCCTTCCTCGACCACTTCGCCGAGGAGGTGGAGGCGTGGCTCGCCGAAGGGGTCCAGGCCGGCACGATCCGGCCCTCGCGCAACGAAAGGGCCCGCGCCCGCTGCCTGACGCTGCAGGGGTTCGGCTCGGTGCTGCTCGATCTCAGCGTGCATCCTCCGCAGGACCCCCGGGACTTCCCCGCGATCCTGCGCGGCTATCTGGACCGGCACGCAATGCCGACCCTCGAGCTCTTCGCCCAGGGGCTCACCACCGACCGGTCGATGCTCGAGTCGTACCTGATGTACGTCCCGGATCCTCCGCCGGAAGAATCCGCCAGTTGACCCCGGCCCTTCTTCCCCAAGGAGCATTCCGTGAACCCTGTCATCGATGTGCAGCAATTGAGCAAGAACTTCGGGGCCGTGCGCGCCCTCGACGGACTCGACCTCGCCCTCGAAGCCGGGGAGGTCCACGGCTTCCTCGGCCCGAACGGAGCCGGCAAGTCAACCACGATCCGAGTCCTGCTCGGAGCCGCGAGGGCGGACTCCGGCACGGTGCGGCTCTTCGGCGAGGATCCGTGGAGCCAGGCGGTACGGCTGCACCGGCGGCTTTCCTACGTCCCCGGCGATGTGAACCTTTGGCCGAAGATCACCGGCGGTGAGGCCATCGACCTCCTGCTGAGCCTGCGCGGAGGGGCCGACCGGAGGCGCCGGGACGACCTGCTGCAGCGTTTCGACCTGGACCCGAGCAAGAAGACGCGCACCTATTCGAAGGGAAACCGCCAGAAGGTGGCGCTTGTCGCGGCGCTTGCCAGCGACGTCGAACTCCTCGTCCTCGATGAACCGACCTCCGGCCTGGACCCCCTGATGGAGAGGGTGTTCCAGGACTGCGTCCGGGAGGCGAAGGCGGCCGGACGGACGGTGCTGCTCTCGAGCCACATCCTCGCCGAGGTCGAATCCCTCTGCGACCGGGTGACGATCATCCGTCAGGGCCGGACGGTGCGGTCCGGCGCACTGAGCGAACTGCGGCACCTCGCGCGGGCTGCGGTGTCCGTGGTCTGCGGGAGGGACCCGGCCGGCGTGTCGCTGCTGCCCGGGGTCCACGACGTCCGGCGGGACGGCGAGCGCCTGCTCTTCAGCGTGGAGGACGGCGCCCTGCCCGAGGTGCTGCGGTATCTGCTGCCCCTGGACATCCGCAGCCTCACCACGACGCCGCCGACCCTCGAGGAACTCTTCGTCCACCAGTACAGCCCCGACGCGGAACGGGCCAGGTCGTGACCGCCGCCGCCCCGGTGTCCGCGCCCCCAGGGCTGCGGGCCCGGCCCGCCGGCAGCCCCCTCACCGGAACGGGCAGGCTCTTCCGCTTCGCCCTCCTGCGCGACCGGCTCCGGATCGCCGCCTGGGCGCTGGCCCTCGGGGGGCTTGTCGGGTATTTCGGCGCGGTCATCCCCCTGGCCTACGGCGACCAGGCGGCCCTGCAGAGCCGGGCGGCGATCATGAAGGACCCCTCCGCCGCGCTGCTCTCCGGACCGGGCTACGGGCTGGAGCACTACACGCTGGGGGCCATGCTCGCCCATGAGGTCCTGGGCCTGCTGGCGGTCGCCGCGGCGCTCATGTCGGTGTTCCTCGTGGTCCGCCACACCCGGGCCGAGGAGGAAAGCGGCCGCGCCGAGCTGGTGCGCGCCGGCGTCGTCGGGCGGTACGCACCGCTGACGGCCGCCCTCGGCGCACTGCTGGTGTCCAATCTTGCGGTCGCCGCCGTCCTGGCGGCCGCGATGCTCGGCAACGGTCTTGCCGCTGCAGACTCGGCCGCGCTGGCCCTCGGCGTCGGCGGCGTGGGCGTTGTCTTCGGCACCGTGGCCGCGGCCACCTCCCAGCTCAGCCAGACGGCCCGGACCGCCACCGGGCTGGCGGGCGCGGTTCTCGGGCTCGCGTACCTGCTCCGCGGGATCGGCGACGCCCGGCGGATCGGCGGAAGCGCGTTGTCGTGGCTCTCCCCCATCGGGTGGAGCCAGCAGACCCGGACCTTCGTCGACCTGCGCTGGTGGCCGTTGCTGCTGGAGCCGGCGCTTGCGGCGTTCCTCTGCCTGGGGGCGTACCTGCTGGTGTCCCGCCGGGACCTTGGGGCCGGGCTGCTCGCCGCCCGCGGCGGGCGGAGCCGTGCCACCCGGGTCCTTGCGACGCCCGCGGGGCTGGTGCACAGGGCCGAGCGCGGCAGCATCCTCGGCTGGTGCCTTGGCCTCTTCACGTTTGCCCTGCTCACCGGGTCGATGGGCCAGGCCATCGTCGAGAGCTTCGAGGCCCAGCCCGGGCTCGCCGCGGTCATCGGCGGCCCGTCGGGCGGGGACGTCCTGCGGTCGGCGCTGTCGGCCTTCCTGAAGTATTTCGCGATGGCGGTCGCGGTCCACGCGGTTCTCACGGTTCACCGGCTGCGCTGGGAGGAGGACTCCGGCCGGGCCGGGCTTCTGCTGGCTGCCGGCGCCGGCCGGGTCCGGCTGCTGCTCAACCACCTGGCCGTCACCCTTGGAGCGGACATCGTGCTGTTGCTCGCCGCAGGTTTCGGCCTCGGAGCCGGTGCGGCCTCAACTGTGGGAACCGGGGCCGCGGACCTGCCGCTCCAATTCACCGCGGCGTCCCTCGCCTACCTGCCGCTGGTCTCGGCTTTCGCGGCCCTGGCGGCCCTGGCCTACGGGCTGCGGACGGGCTCGTGGTGGGTCTGGCTGCTCCTGGTCTCCTCGCTCGTGATCGGTCTCTACGGACCGATCCTGCGGCTTCCGGAGTTCCTGCTCGATGCCGAGCCCTTCGGACTCGTACCGGCTGTCCCGTCGGTTCCCCTGGAGGGCGGTCCGCTGCTGTGGATGGGGGCCGTCGCCCTCGTGCTGCTCGCCGCGGCGGCCGCGGCATTCCGCCGCCGCGACCTCAGCGCGTAGGCCCGCGCACCGCCGGGGCCCATGCGGGTGGAGGACCCCACGTTCCCCGCCCACCGGCCCGGTCCGGGGTTCTGCCCGGTGCCCGGGCGGCCCCACGGGAGGACCGCCCGGGCCGGGCAGCCACGCCGGCCCGGATACCCCGGGCCGGCGTGCGGCCTAGCGGGCCGTCGCGGCGTCGGGCGCTGCCGGAACCGGCTGCGGCGCAGGCCTGCTGTAGGAGTCGGCTTCCTCGAACGTACCGCGCGGGGTTTGCAGGCCCCGCAGGCCGGCGGCGTCGCGGCCGAGCCAGAGGTTGTTCCACCAGCCCCACAGCACCCGCCACTTCCGTTCCCAGGTCGGAATCGCCAGCACGTGGTAGCCGCGGTGCATCAGCCAGGCCGGGAACCCCTTCACGACGACCGGGCCGGACTGGAAGACCCCCGAGCCCAGGCCCAGGGTCGCCACGGCGCCGAGGTTGCGGTGGAAGTACTCCTTCGGCTCACCTCCGCGCAGGGTGTGGCGCAGGTTCCGCGCGAGCAGTTTGCCCTGCCGGATGGCGTTCTGCGCATTCGGGACGGTGAAACCGCCGACGCCGCCTCCGGACAGGTCGGGGATGGCCGCGATGTCTCCGGCCGTCCAGGCGTCCGCAACCGGGGCTTCAGCGGTGCCGACCCGCAGGTCGGCGCGCGCCCTGAGGCGTCCGCGTTCGTCGATGGGGAGGTCGGTGTGCCGCGCGACGGCCGGGTTTGCGAGGACCCCTGCGGTCCACACCAGCAGTCCCGTTTCGAACGTCTCCCCGGTGGAGAGGCGGATCGTTCCGTCGACGGCGGAGACGAGCTGGGTGTTCAGGTGGATCTGCGCGTCGCGGGCGGCCAGGTGCTGAAGCACCCACCTGCCGGTCTCCTCGGACACCTCGGGCATGATCCGGCCGGTCGCCTCGATCAGGTGGAAGTGTGTCTCGGCCAGGCTGAGCTCGGGGTAGCGCTTCAGTGTCGCCGTGGCTAGGGCCCGCAGCTCGCCGAAGGATTCGATGCCGGCGTATCCCCCACCGACGAACACGACGGTCAGCAGCTTCTCGCGGGCCGGGCCCGGCGGAAGCGACGCCGCGGTGTCGATATTGCGCAGCAGCGTGTCACGGATGTACACGGCTTCTTCGATGTTCTTCACGCCGATGGCCTGGTCGGCGACGCCGGGGATCGGGAAGGTACGGCTCACAGCGCCGCCGGTGACGACGACGGAGTCGTACGTCTCCTTGCTTTCGTGCCCGTCCGGGAAAAGCAGCGTGGCGGTCTTCGCGGCGTGGTCGAGGTAGCTGACCTTCGCGGTGAGCAGCCGCGTCTTCTTGAGGTGCCGGCGGTGGACGATGACGCTGTGCCGGGCCTCGATCGATCCGGCCAGCACCTCCGGCAGGAACGGCTGGTACGTCATGTAGGGCAGTGGATCGACCATCGTGACCTGCGCCTCGCCGGGTCGGAGGTACTTCTCCAACCGCCAGGCGACATAGAAACCGGCGTAACCGCCACCGATGATGAGGATTTTGCGCATTGTGATGCGCCTCCAATTTTGTTCTGGTACTGCTGAAATGGGCACCTGTAGCGCCGGTGCCCGGGCGGAAGAACCGGCCCCGCCGGATGGCGGGGCCGGAACGCCGGCCTTGCGGGTCGGAGTATCGGACCGGGGAAGTCCCCGGTCCGCGGCGGACGGCGGGGCGCCCAGGCGCACCCGCCGTCAAAGGTTAGGGGTCGACCTGGTAGGCGCTGCTGATGGCAACGCGGTTGTAGCTGTTGATGACCACGGCCACCCACGACACGGCGGACACCTGGCCCGGGGTCAGGTGCGCGGTGGCGGACTCGTAGAGTCCGGTGTTCCGGTAGGAGTCCCGGATGTCGGTCATGTATTCGGCCAGGGCCAGCGCCGACCGTTCCTGCTCGTCGAAGTAACCGCTCTCCCGCCAGGCGGGCAGCACGCTCAGCCGTTCGGCACTCTCGCCCTTCGCCAGGGCGTCCTTGGTGTGGATCCGGAGGCAGAACGCGCATCCGTTGATCTGGGAGACACGGATCTTGATCAGTTCGATCAGCAGGGGCGAAAGGCCTTCTTCGAGTGCGGCCTTATCCGCTGCCTGCGACACCCCCGCCAGTGCCTTGTAGGGCTCCCGGTGTTCCGTTCCGATATTGGTCCGCTGGGGATGTGCCTTGCTGGTCATGGTGTCCGTTCCTTCGGTGCTCAGGTGTTGCGGCGCTTGTGACGCGCGTATCAGCGCGCTGGTCCTACTATCGCGCATGGGCACCTGGGCGGACGAATGGATGGGACGAAGTGGCACCGATCGTTCCATCGAGCCGGCCGATGATCAGCGGAGCCCGCCTAGTGGTGGGTCCGGAAGGCCTCCCGGTAGGCCGGGGTGGCGGTCCCGTCCACCGCGAACCGGGTCAGGGCCCTGAGGAACGGCCCGTCGACGTCCTGCCCGGTGGCGATGAGCCGGTGGTGGAGGGCTCCGTAGACGGCGTCGACCACCACCACCAGGTCGACGTCGTCCCGGACCTGGCCGCGGCGCTGGCCCCAGCCCAGGATGGCCAGGAACCCCTGCCGGCGCTCGCGCAGCAGGGTCTGCCGGAACTGCAGTGCGAACTCCTCGTTGTGGATCGCCTCCGCCAGCAGGTTCGCGACCGTCGAGGCCGCCCCGCCCACCTTGAGGCAGTAGGCGAGGGAGACGAGGTAGGTGTGGAGGTCCCGGCCCACATCGCCGGTGTCCTCGACCGTGGTGAGCAGGTTCGTCTTGTAGGTGAAGGCCTCGAGGACGAGCAGCTGGCGCGACGGCCAGTACCGGTAGAGGGTCGACTTGCTCACGCCCGAGGCCCGGGCAACCGCGTCCACGGTGACGGCGTCGTAGGACAGGCGGTCCACAAGGGCGCTGGCGGCCTTCAGGACGCGTGCGCGCACCTCGGCCTCATGGGAAGCAATCAGCGGGTGGGCCGGATCGGCCCGGCTGCGCTGCGCCACCCGGACACCGGCCGCCCGCGCGCCGGCCGTGGAATCCCTGAATGCACCCATTGGAAAGTCCCGAACCTCTCGATTTCCGTAGCCCTGCACTTTACACCCGCAGGGCGAACCGGCCGCGCGCTCCGCTCGCGCGGAACGGGACCGCCTCCACCGCGGGACCTCCCCGGTGGAGGTCAGGATGCCGCATGCCACGTACCGAGCCTCCCGCGCAGATGCGTGAGGCTCCTCCGGATGTGGCTCTTGACGGTCCCCAACGGGAGGTCGAGCAGCAGCGCGATCTGCTGGTGCGTCAGGTCCTCGTAGAAGGCGAGCCGCAGGATGGAGCTCCGTGGTTCCCCCAGCAACTGGAGTTCCGTGTCCAGGACCACGCGGTCAGTCACCGCGTCGACTTCGCGTGCGGCATTCCATGAGTGCCGCGGCTCGCCGGCCATCCGGAAACGGGCCACCAGGTGGATCTGGCGGTTCCTCGCGGACAGGCTGTCAAGGACGACGTTCCGGCAGATGCCGAGGATCCACCGTGGAACCGAGCCGAACTGCGGGTCGAAGCTGTCCCGGAACCGCCACGCCCGCATGAACACGTCCTGCGTGATGTCGGCGGCCACCGCACGGTCCTCAAGGGATCTCAGCGCGACCTTGTAGACCAGGGGCGCGAACCGCCGATAGGCGGCGGCCAGGGCATCCTCATCACCCGCGGAGAAGTTGGCGTCGAGTTGCGTCGTCCACTCAAAGGCTGGAGGGGTCACGCTTCGCTCCTAGCGCACAGTGCCGGGCCCAGCACCGCGCTGCGGACGGCCCTATCCTCCGCTGCCGTTCCCGACCCTCAAGCCGTCGGGAGTCTCGCTGTTCGGCGGCGGGGACCGCAAGGATGCCGCGTTCAGAGCGGCGAGGCTGTGAGGACTACATTATCCTCGTAATCGCCCTTCTCGGGCAGCCATTTTCCGCCGCACGTGATGACCTTCAGCTGGGCCGGGCCGTCGCGCCGAAAAATCTCGGAACCGTTGAGTGTAGCCTTGGGCACGTTCCGCACATCGGTCACCTCGTACCGCAGTGACCGTCCATCCGCAAGACCTACAGTGATAATGGCGCCAGGCTGCACCTTCCTGAGTTGGGCGAAGGGCAGCACTTCGGTCTGGCTGTCAACGTGGGCGGCGATGACGGCGTTACCGGTGTCCGAGCCGGGCGCTGGCCCGTAGCGGTACCAGCCGGCCTCCCAGAAGCTGTCCGGGATCTCCATAGCGTCGTTCCTGTCAACGCCCACGCCGACCACGCCGACGGAGATGTCGGTGTTGGCGATGGCAAGGGAGACCGGGGGCACGGGCGCCGGCTCGCCGGCGGGGTCGGCCGGTCGGACGGGGATCTCGCCTGGGGGAGGCAGCACGGGGGCGGGGGGCGCCGGCGGCGCCGCGTCCACCGGCTTCCGCGTGGGATTTGCCTCGGGCCTAACGGGCGGGGACGCCGGGCCCGCGGCCTGCCCCGTAAGCGCCGCCGCGGGCCCGGCAACGGAGGCCTGCTGCGGCGCAGCCGGGGAGGACCATACACTCACCGAACACGCGATGGTGAGGACGCCGGCCGCGATCGACGCCGCGGTCAGTGCGAGGGATTTTCGTTGTTGGTGCACGGGTTGGGTTCCTCGGTGGTGCGCTGGGCGGGGGGGGGGGGTGTTTCGGGGACCCCCCCCCCCCACCCCCCCCCCCCCCCCCCCCCAGTTTCCCTCCCCCTCCCCCCCCCCCCC
>NZ_JBTNDJ010000019.1:0-44518 GCF_054511055.1 Arthrobacter melezitosi | reverse complement strand
CGCCGATGGTACTGCACCCGAGAGAGTGTGGGAGAGTAGGACACCGCCGGACCACCCGTACCAGTCGCAGGCCCCACCACCGGTGGGGCCTGCACTGCGTTAACCACCCCAACACGCCCAGCCAAACGCTCCCACCTGCACCGGTAGAGTCGGGGGCCCGAAGGACCGCCCCACAGGCGCCCCCAGCGGCACGGAGCTGCCACCAGGCTGCAGGCGCACCGCGCCGGCAGGGCCCGGACCGCGGCAGCGGCACAGCGTCCCGCCGGAGGGCAGGCGCCGGGGATCCATCGACCGGCGCCGTGCGGCGGGTCGAAGGCGTCCGTGGAACGTGATTGCATTGAAGCAAACGACTTATAGAACAATAGGGAACAGCGGAACGCGAGATGCGGCCGCTGTAGATGAGAGGATCTTCGCCGCCATGGCTGAGCAGGAACGCACGCACGGGGGCACCCCGGATAACGGAAGGCCGGCAGGCGAAGGAAGCCCGGGTAAATCCCAGGCCGCCGGCAAGCGGCATTCGTGGGGTTCGAAGGGGGCCGCCCCGCGGTCGTCGGCCGACGCCGGTGGCCGTGCCGAGGATTCCGGCGCCCCCAGGAGCAGCTCACCGCAGCGGCGGGGCCCCGTTTCCTCCCCGGGCAGCTCCGGCAACAGGTTTGGCGGGACAGCGCGGGGCCGTGACGGCGCCCGCGAGGGCCAGCGCGGATCGGATGACCGCGGGGGATACCGTGATGGAAACCGTGATGGAAACCGTGATGGAAACCGTGATGGAAACCGGGCTGGGGGCCGCGGGGAATACCGCGCAGGCGGCCGCCGGAATGCCGATGCGCCGTCGACCGGCGGCCGCTACGCTGACCGGCCCGGGCTCCGCCCGGAGGCTGGCAGTGAGGGGCGGAGCGGCACCCAGCGCGGTGCGGCAGGCCGCGGTACCGGCGAACAGCGCTCGGGTGGGGGCTACCGGGGAGGCGATTCCCGCGGTGCTCAGCTGAGGGGCGCGGCCTCACGGGGTGGTGCCTCCTCCGGAAACGCCTCAGACCGCCCCCGCAGCGGAGGTGCCGCAGGAGGGCGCGGCAGTGGCACGGCCGACCGCCCGTCATGGGCCAAGCGCACCGGCCAGGGTGAGGACCGGCGCCCCAGCGGGCCGCGGGAGGCTCCGCGCGGTGAGGGCCGGACCGGATCCCGCTTTGAGGACCGGCGGAATGGCCCCCGGGACGAGCGCGGCGGGAGCCGCGGTGCCGGTGCCCGGGGTGCCGACGAACGCGGCGGCGCACCCCGGCGGAGCTTCGGGGCCGGGGAGGGTGCCCGAAGCGGTCCGCCTGCAGGACCGCGCCCGCACAACGCCCGTGATCTGCGCAGCGCCAACCGGCCCGACCGGGAACGGTCGCCGGAAATCGACGAGGACGTCAAGGGGGACGAACTGGACCGGGTCACCCGCGCCCAGATCCGGAACCTTGAGGAGCGCAGCGCGCTGTGGGTCTCCCGCCACCTGGTGATGGCCGGACGCCTCCTCGCGGATGATCCCGAACTGGCGTTCCAGCATGCCCTTGCGGCAAGCAGGCGGGGTGGGCGGCTCGCGGCGGTGCGGGAGGCTGTAGGTCTCACGGCCTATGCCGCAGGCCACTATGGCGAGGCGCTGCGCGAATTCCGGACGTTCCGCCGGATCAGTGGTTCGAACGCCCACCTTCCCGTCATGGCGGACTGCGAACGCGGCCTCGGCCGGCCGGACCGGGCGCTTGACCTCGCCCGAAGCGAGGAGGCCGAGACCCTCGACGCGGCGGGCAAGGCCGAGCTCGCCATGGTCGTCTCCGGTGCGCGGGCCGATCTCGGTCAGCTCGACGCGGCCGTGGCCGCCCTGGAGATCCCGCAGTTGGATCTGCACCGCGCCTTCTCGTTCAGCCCGCGGCTGTTCCGGGCGTATGCGGACGCCCTGGATGCCGCCGGCCGCACCGGAGAGTCGGAAAAGTGGCGCAGGCAGGCCAAGGTGGCCGAATCCGCACTCGGGCTCGAGGATCCCGCCGAGCCCGACATCATCGATTTGCTGGGCGATGACGACAGTGAAGCCGTTGCCCGGCCGGTACCGACGGTGGCCGAGGTGCTCGGTCGGCCGCAGGGCCAGGCGGCCTCGGCGGATGGAACAGCAGGGGCACCCGATTCCGCGGACGAAACCGCGGACGAAACCGCGGACGTGACCGGGGATGTCTCCGGTGGGGGCCCGGGAGCATCCGATCGTGAGGGGGAGGATGTCCCGCCCGCTGCGGACAACGATTCCGCCAACGATCCCGACAGCGATTCGGACGGCGGCGAAGGTCCCGCACTGCCCGCTGCGGACAACGACGCGGACAACGACGCCGATAGCGACGCCGCCGACCCCGCTGGTGCAGCTCCGGGGGACGCGGCGGCCCCTTCGGGCACCGCAACGGGCGCTGGAGCTCCCAGCGGTTCCGCTCCGGTCCAGGCGGCCGAGGACTCCGTTGGAGGCTGACAAGGCACTGATCGGTTCCTATGACGCCGTGTTGTCGGACCTCGATGGCGTTGTCTACACGGGCCCCCACGCCCTCGGGGGCGCCGTGGAGGCGCTCACGAAGCTGGAGGAGGTGGGCGTCAAGCTCGCCTACATCACCAACAACGCGTCGCGTTCGGCCGAGGATGTCGCCGAGCACCTGCGCAGCCTCGGGGCGCCGGCCCGGGGCGACCAGGTCTTCGGTTCAGCCCTCGCCGGCGCCGAGCTTTTGGCCGGGCTCGTCCCGGCGGGGGCGAAGGTGCTGGTGACCGGCAGCAGGACCCTCGCCGAGGCGGTGCGCAGCCAGCACCTCCTGCCGGTCGCCTCCGCCGAGGATGGGCCCGACGCCGTCATTCAGGGCTTTTCCCCGGAGCTCGGCTGGAAGGACCTCGCGGAGGCCTCCTACGCCATCGCGGCCGGAGCGGTCTGGGTGGCGACGAACACGGACATGTCGATCCCGCAGGCCCGCGGCATCGCCCCCGGCAATGGATCGCTCGTAGCCGCCGTCGCGGCCGCCACCGGCAAAGTGCCGGTGGTGGCCGGGAAGCCCGAGGCTCCGCTGTTCACCACGGCGGCACGCCACCTTGGGTCCGAGCGCCCGCTCGTCGTCGGCGACCGCCTCGACACCGACATCCTCGGCGGGAACCGGGCAGGCATGGACACGGCACTGATCCTGACGGGCGTGGACTCGGTGCGCACCGCGCTTGCCGCGACCGCAGCCGAACGGCCCACTTTCCTGCTGGCCGACCTGGGTGGGCTGTACGAGGCGTACCCTCCCGTGACGGCCGCCGACGGCGCCTACGCCTGCGGCAGCGCATCGGCCCGGGTCGAGTCAGGCTCAGTCCGGGTCGATGGAAGCGAAGCCAGCCTCGACGCCTGGCGTGCCGCCTGCGCCGCCTGGTGGGCGGCCGCCCCCGGGCTGGAGACGGCGCGGATGCCGGAGATCCGCTTCACCGGCGCCGCAGGCTGACCGCGGGGGAGCGCCGATGAGGTCAGAACCGACGAAGGGAACAGGTGTGCACGAAGAGACCGGCGGAGTGTCCGCCGATTCAGCCCAGGGTGCCCGGGAACACCCGGCCGGCGATCCGGGGGAAGCCTCCGGTACCCGTACCGGGGCCGCCGCGCCGCCGGAGGTGCCCCCGACCGGTGATGCCGGCGTCGACGCCGTACTCGGCCGGCTCGCCGACCTCGACGGGCAGCCGGTGGGCGCCCACGCGGGGTTCTACACCTCGGTGCATGACGCCCTGCTCACCGAACTCAACCCGGAGGGCTGAACCCTGGGACGCCTCGACCAGGAACTCGTCGCCCGCGGGCTGGCACGCTCACGGTCCCACGCCGCCCAGCTCATCGCCGCCCGGCGGGTCTTCCGCGCCGGCGAGGTGATGCTCAAGGCCTCCGCCGCCGTCTCCGGGAGCCAGGACCTCACGGTGGCCGATGCCGGACCCGAGTTCGTGAGCCGTGCCGGCCACAAGCTCGCCGGGGCGCTCTCCGCCTTCCCGGACGTCCTGGTCGCCGGCCGGCGCTGCCTGGATGCCGGAGCCTCAACCGGAGGATTCACCGACGTGCTCCTGCGGGCCGGCGCCCGCGAGGTGGCCGCGGTGGACGTCGGCCACGGGCAGCTGGTGCAGGTGCTGCGGGAGGATCCCCGCGTCCACGTGTTCGAAGGGCTGAACGTCCGTTACCTCGACCCCGGGGACATCGGCGGACCGGCCGAGCTCACGGTGGCCGACCTGTCCTTCATCTCCCTGAGGCTGGTGATCCGCCCGCTCGCCGCGGCGACGGTGCCCGGCGGAGACCTGGTAGTGATGATCAAGCCCCAGTTCGAGGTCGGCCGCAGCGCCCTGAACGGCCAGGGCGTGGTGACCTCCGACGTCCACCGGAGGCGCGGCGTGCACGGCGTGGTCCGCGAAGCGCTGGCCTGCGGGCTCGAGGTGCAGGGCCTTGAGCAGAGCTCCCTGCCGGGCCAGGACGGAAATCTCGAGTACTTCCTGTGGGCAAGGGTGCCCCATCGGGCAATCGACCCTAGGATCGAAGAGGACCTGGACCGCCTGACCGACGGGCTGCTCGCCTCGAGCGCCGCATTCAGGGCGAAAGACAACGACGGAGCTGAATGACTAGGAAAATTCTGGTGCTCGCGCATACCGGCAGGCAGGACGCCATCGCGGCCGCCCAGCAGGCATGCACACGGCTCTCGGCCCTCGGGCTCACCCCCGTCATGCGGCCCGAGGAGATCGCCGGGCTGCGCACCGCCTACGGCGCCCTCGCGGCACCGGCCGAAACCCTGGGCGACGACGTCGCCCTCGACGGCATCGAGCTTGTCATGGTCCTTGGCGGTGACGGCACCATCCTGCGCGCGGCCGAACTGGTGCGCGCCGTCGAGATCCCGCTCCTGGGCGTGAACCTCGGCCACGTCGGCTTCCTCGCGGAGAGCGAACGCGCCGACCTCGACGAAGCGGTCCGCTGGGTCGCCGAACGCGACTACAGCGTCGAGGAACGGATGACAATCGAGGTCGCCGCCTGGCAGGGGGACACCCTGCTCGGGGAGACCTGGGCGCTCAATGAAGCCGCCATCGAAAAGGCGAACCGGGAGCGCATGATCGAGGTCGTCATCGAGGTCGACGGCCTGCCCGTCAGCTCCTTCGGATGCGACGGCATCGTGCTCGCAACCCCCACCGGGTCCACCGCCTACGCCTTCTCCGCCGGGGGCCCCATCGTCTGGCCCGAGGTTGAGGCGCTGTTGATGGCCCCCATCAGCGCCCACGCGCTCTTCGCGAAACCGCTGGTCGTGGCCCCGACGTCGGTGCTGGCGGTCGAGCTCTTGACGCGCACCGACGCCTGGGGCGTGCTCTGGTGCGACGGGCGCCGCAGCATCGACCTTCCACCCGGCGCCAGGGTGGAGGTCCGGCGCTCCGAGCACCCCGTCCGGCTCGCCCGGACCCGCCAGACCCCCTTCTCGGAACGGCTCGTCCAGAAGTTCCAGCTGCCCATCCAGGGGTGGCGCGGCCCCGTCGCCCACAGCGGAGGACGGCTCCCATGATCGAGGAGATGCGCATCCGCGACCTCGGGGTCATCAGCGACGCGACGCTGACCCTCGGCCCGGGACTCACCGTCGTCACCGGCGAGACCGGCGCGGGAAAGACAATGGTCATCACCGCCCTGGGCCTCCTGCTCGGTGCGCGCTCGGACGCCGGCTCCGTCCGCCTGGGGGCGAAGTCGGCCTCGGCCGAAGCCATCGTGCGGCTCGAACGGGGCAGCCCGATCGCCGAGCGGGCGGTGGAGGCCGGGGCGGTCCTCGAGGAATTCGACGGAGGCGCCGAACTGATCCTGGCGCGCACGGTGACCAGCGAGGGCCGCAGCCGGGCCTATGTGGGCGGCAGGACCGCCCCGGTGGGGGTGCTGGCCGAGCTCGGCGAGCACCTCGTCGTCGTGCACGGGCAGTCCGACCAGCTGCGGCTCAAGGGCGCCGCAGCCCAGCGCGGGGCCCTCGACAAGTTCGGCGGGCCCGGGCTCGCGGCCGCACTCGAAACCTATGCAGCGAACTACCACCGGTGGCGCGGCGCCATCGCGGAACGGAACCGGCTCCAGAGCGAGGCGCGGGAGCGGGCGCGGGAGGCCGAAAACCTGACGGCCGCCCTGGCGGAGATCGACGAGGTCGACCCCCAGCCGGGGGAGGACGTTGCGCTGAAGGCCGACTCGATGCGCCTTGGCAACGTTGAGGAACTGCGGACAGCGGCCATGACCGCCCACGCCGCGCTCGTCTCCGAGGACTTCGGGGCGGCCGTGGACGCCGTCTCCCTGGTCGACGAGGCCAAACGCCAGCTTGAGGGCGTGGCCGAGCACGACCAGGAGCTCGAGACCCTCGCCGGCCGGCTGGCCGAGGTGGGGTACCTGCTCGCCGACATCTCCGGGGAGCTCGCCGCGTATGGCACGGCCCTTGAGGGCGAGGGCCCGGCCCGGCTGGCCGAGGTGGAGGCCCGCCGCGCCGCGCTTGCCGTGCTCGTGCGGAAGTACGCGCCGAGCATCGACGAGGTGCTGCAGTGGCGCCAGGACAGCGCCCTGCGCCTCGAGGAACTCACCGGGGATTCCTCCCGCGTCGAGGAGCTCGAAGCGGAAATCGAGGAGCTCGACGCCGTGGTGCGCGCCGGCGCGGCCGCCGTTTCCGCGCTGCGGCAGGAGGCGGCGCAGCGGCTCGCGGAGCGGGTCAGCGATGAGTTAAGCGCCCTCGCCATGCCCAACGCCACCCTGCTCATCGAGGTTTCCCCGGCGGATTCGCTGTCGGCCCACGGCGGCGACGACATCACCTTCAACCTCCGCCCGCATCCAGGATCGGCGCCCCGGCCGCTGGGGAAGGGCGCCTCCGGCGGCGAGCTTTCCCGTGTGATGCTCGCCATCGAGGTGGTGCTGGCCGCCGTCGACCCGGTGCCCACGTTCGTCTTCGACGAGGTGGACGCCGGTGTGGGCGGAAAGGCGGCGGTGGAGATCGGCCGGCGGCTGGCGATGCTCGCTCAGCACGTCCAGGTCATCGTCGTGACCCACCTGCCGCAGGTGGCGGCGTTCGCCGCACGCCATGTCCGCGTGACGAAGAACGTCCATTCGGCCGGCGGCGACGGGGAGGACGGCGGGTTCACGGCAAGCGATGTGCAGGTGCTGCCCGAGGCCGAGCGCGTGCGCGAACTCGCCCGAATGCTTGCGGGCCAGGAGGACTCAGCCTCCGCCCGCGCCCATGCCGAGGAACTCCTCGCGGATGCGGCGCGGACCACTTCCAGATGATAGGCTCGAACTCCGTGGTGCAGCAAACAAACTCCCGGTTCCCAAAGTCCGCCAAGACGACCAAGCACATCTTCGTGACTGGTGGCGTCGCCTCCTCCCTCGGTAAGGGACTGACGGCGTCAAGCCTCGGTCACCTGCTTCGGGCACGGGGACTCGCCGTCACCATGCAGAAGCTTGATCCCTACCTCAATGTCGATCCCGGCACGATGAACCCGTTCCAGCACGGGGAGGTCTTCGTCACCGAGGACGGCGCCGAAACCGACCTCGACATCGGCCATTACGAGCGGTTCCTCGACGAGAACCTCGACGGCTCGGCGAACGTGACCACGGGCCAGGTCTACTCGAGCGTCATCGCCAAGGAACGCCGCGGCGAATACCTCGGCGACACCGTGCAGGTCATCCCGCACATCACCGACGAGATCAAGCGGCGCATGCGCCTGCCGGCCGAACCGGTGGCCCTGAAGAAGGTGCCCGACGTCATCATCACCGAGATCGGCGGCACGGTCGGCGACATCGAATCCCAGCCGTTCCTCGAATCGGCCCGCCAGGTCCGCCAGGACATCGGGCGCAACAACGTCTTCTTCCTCCACGTCTCGCTGGTTCCGTACATCGGGCCCTCCCAGGAGCTGAAGACCAAGCCGACCCAGCACTCGGTGGCGATGCTGCGCTCCATCGGCATCCAGCCCGACGCCATCGTGATCCGCTCGGACCGCGAGGTGCCGCTGGCGATGCGCGAGAAGATCGGGCGCATGTGCGACGTCGACATCGACGCCGTCGTCAACGCCGCCGACGCCCCCAGCATCTACGACATCCCCAAGACCCTTCACAAGCAGGGCCTCGACGCGTACATCGTCCAGGCGCTCGACCTGAAGTTCAAGGACGTCAACTGGACCAAGTGGAACAAGCTCCTCGACGCGGTGCACAACCCCAAGCACCAGGTCGAGGTGGCCCTGGTCGGCAAGTACATCGACCTGCCCGACGCCTACCTGTCGGTCACCGAGGCGCTGCGTGCCGGCGGCTTCGCCAACAAGGCCAAGGTCAACATCCGCTGGGTTCCCTCGGATGAGTGCGACACCCCGGCGGGCGCCAAGAAGGCACTGGCGGGCGTGGACGCCATCTGCGTCCCGGGCGGCTTCGGCATCCGCGGGCTCGAGGGCAAGCTGGGCGCCCTGCTGTACGCCCGGGAAAACAAGATCCCCACCCTGGGCCTGTGCCTCGGGCTGCAGTGCATGGTGATCGAATACGCCCGCAACGTCGTGGGCCTCGAGAACGCATCCTCCAGCGAATTCGAACCCGACACCAAGTTCCCCGTAATCGCGACGATGGCCGAGCAGCTTTCCATCGTGGCGGGGGAGGGCGACATGGGCGGCACCATGCGCCTTGGCCTCTGGGAGGCGCGCCTCGACGAGGGGTCCGTCGTCGCGGAAACCTACGGCAGGACCACGGTGACCGAGCGCCACCGCCACCGCTACGAGGTGAACAACGAATACCGCGCCCAGATCGCCGAGGCCGGGCTTGTCTTCTCGGGCACCTCGCCGGACGGCAAGCTGGTGGAGTTCGCCGAACTCCCGCGGGAGGTCCACCCGTACTACGTCTCCACCCAGGCCCACCCCGAGCTGAGCTCGCGGCCCACCCGGCCGCACCCGCTCTTCGCGGGCCTGGTGAAGGCCGCGCTCGACCTCCGGGGTGCCAAGGCCTGACATGAGCGATTCCCCCGCGGCCGGCCGCTTCTCCGATGCACAGAGCCCGCGCAGGCTCCACGGCTCCGCCGTGGTCCACCGCGGGTACGTCTGGGACGTCGTCCAGGAGACCTTCAGCCTTGACGACGGCGGGGAGCGGATCACCCGGGAGTACCTCGACCACCCCGGTGCGGTGGCGGTGCTGGCCATGGATGAGCAGGACCGCATCCTGCTCATCCGCCAGTACCGCCATCCGGCCCGGATGGTGCTGTGGGAAATTCCCGCCGGGCTGCTCGATGAGCCCGGGGAGGACTTCGTGGAGGCCGCGGCGCGGGAACTTGCGGAGGAGGCCGACCTGACCGCCGGCCGGTGGAACGTGCTGGCCGACATCTTCATGTCCCCCGGGTCCTCGAGCGAGGCCCTGCGGATCTACCTGGCCCGCGGCATCGGCTCCGTGCCCGACGCCGACCGGCACACCCGCACCCACGAGGAGGCGGAGATCGAGCTGCTGTGGGTCGGCCTCGACGACGCCGTCGCGGCGGTCCTCGAGGGCCGCATGCACAGCCCGTCGGCTGCGGCAGCCGTCCTGGCGGCCCACGCCGCCCGCGCCGACGGCTACTCACGCCTCCGGCCCGCGGACGCGCCCTGGCCGGAACACCCAAGCCAGCACCGCACCTGGCCGCACGGTGCGGTCCTGCGGGACTGAACGTGCCGGCAGCAGCGGAGAAAACCGCAGGGGACGAGTTCCAGGCCACCCGGCCGGGCCGGCGGATCAACGAATACCTCCAGCACATGGCCGTGGAGCGCGGCCTCTCCGCGAACACCCTCGCCGCCTACCGGCGTGACCTGCTGCGCTACCACCGCTTCCTGCAGGCCAACGGCATCGACGAGATCTCACGCATCACCCGCCAGGATGTGACCGGTTTCGCCCAGGCCGTCGCGACCGGCTCGGACGGCCAGTCGCCGCTGAGCCCGAGGTCGGCGGCCCGCACGGTCGTGGCCGTGCGCGGGCTGCACCGCTTCTGGGCCCTGGAGGGGATGAGCGAGGCCGACCCCGCCCGGGACGTCCATCCACCGGCCGCCGGGCAGCGCCTCCCCAAGGCCATCTCGGTCGACGAAGTCTTCCGCATCCTGGAGGCTGTCGACACCTCGACCCCCTCGGGCCAGCGCGACCGGGCCCTGCTCGAATTCCTCTATTCGACCGGGGCGCGGATCAGCGAGGCGGTCGGGCTCGACGTCGACGACGTGTCGGTCGATCAGGCGCTCAGCGGCCCCGCCGTCGTGCGGCTGTTCGGCAAGGGATCCAAGGAACGGCTCGTGCCGCTGGGCTCCTACGCGGCCAAGGCCATCGACTCCTACCTGGTGCGGGGACGGCCGGCCCTGTCCGCCAAGGGCAAGGGCGGGCCGGGCCTGTTCCTGAACATGCGCGGCGGCCGGCTGAGCCGGCAGAGCGCGTGGTCCATCCTGAAGGCCGCGGCCGAGAAGGCCCAGGTCACCCGGGAGGTCTCACCGCACACCCTGCGGCACTCCTTCGCAACCCACCTGCTCGAAGGCGGTGCCGACGTCCGCGTGGTGCAGGAGCTGCTCGGCCACGCCTCCGTGACCACCACGCAGGTCTACACGCTCGTGACCGCCGAGACGCTGCGCGAAGTGTACGCGGCCTCCCACCCCCGGGCCTTCGGCTGAACGGGGCGCCGGTGCCTTCAATCCGGGGTTCTGCCGCCCTGCCACCCGACCGCCTGCCAGCCGCGTCCGCCCCTGAGGTGCCGGTGCCCGGCGAGCCCCTGCCGGCCGGCGCCTTCCGCCCGGTGGCCCTGTGCTTCCTGTTCCGGACCGCCAGCGGGCGCCCCGAGGTGCTGCTGGGACTGAAGCAGCAGGGGTTCGGCACCGGGCGCATCGTGGCCCTCGGCGGCAAGCTCGAACCCGGGGAGACCCCCGCCCAGGCCGCCGTGCGCGAGGTGGCCGAGGAATCCGGGCTCTCGGTGGAGGAGGCCGACCTCGGCTTCCTCGGCGAGGTGACCTGGGATTTCCCCGCGAACCCGGCCTGGAACATGCGGGCCTGGATCTTCACGGCCGAACGGTTCACCGGCGAGGCCGGCGCCAGCGACGAAATCACCCCCGAATGGTTCCCCGTGGCCGCCCCGCCGTGGGACGCGATGTGGGAGGACGCCGCCTACTGGCTGCCGCACGTGCTCGCCCGGGAGTCCTTCCGCGCCGACATCGTGCTCGACGCACACAGCGTCGGCGTGGCCTCCGCCGCCGTCACCCCCGCACTGAACGGCCGGCCGGCGGAGGCGCAGGACGGGCAGCGCCCCTAGGGGACGTGGCGTTCCTCCGGCCCGTTGTAGGCGCTCAGCGGCCGGATCAGTGAGTTGGACTCGAGCTGCTCCATGATGTGGGCGGTCCATCCGGTGATGCGGGCGGCGATGAACAGGGGAGTGAACATCTCCGTGTCGAACCCCATCAGGTGGTAGGTGGGTCCGGCCGGATAGTCGAGGTTCGGCTTGATCCCCTTGGCTTCATCCATGGCGACCTCGAGTCCGCGGTAGAGGCCGAGGATCTCCTCCCGGCCGTAGAAGCGGATCATGGCATCGAGCGAGGCCTTCATCGTCGGGACGCGCGAGTCGCCGTTCTTGTACACGCGGTGGCCGAAGCCCATCACCTTCTTTTTCTGGGCCAGGGCGTCCTCCATCCACGCCTTCGCCCGCGCCGCCGCGGACTCCGCCGGCTCGTCCTTGCGGATCCCGATCTCCTCGAAGGTGTGCATGACGGCTTCGTTCGCGCCGCCGTGCAGCGGGCCCTTCAGGGCGCCGATCGCACCGGTGACCGCCGAGTGCAGGTCCGAGAGGGTGGAGGTGATGACCCGGGCGGTGAAGGTCGAGGCGTTGAAGGAATGCTCGGCGTAGAGCACCATCGACACGTTGAAGGCCTCCACCACCTCGGGGGGCGCCTCCTCGCCGAAGGTCATCCACAGGAAATTCGCGGCGTAGCCGAGGTCGTCCCGCGGCTCCACCACGTCCAGCCCGCGCCGGCGCCGCTGGTCGTAGGCGACGACGGCGGGGAAGGCGGCGAACAGCGCGGCGGACTTCGCGAGGTTCGCCTCGCGGGAGTTGTCCCCGGCCAGCGGGTGCCCGGCGCCGAGGACCGACACCGCCGTCCGCCCGACGTCCATCGGGTGGCTGGTCAGCGGCAGCAGGTCGATGACCTTCCGGACGTTCCCGGGCAGGGCCCGGCCCGCGCGCTCAAGCACCGTGAACCCGGCCAGTTCGTCCCGGCCGGGCAGCTCACCGTGCCACAGCAGCCACGCGACCTCCTCGAAGGAGCACTTCGCGGCGAGCTCCTGCACCGGGTACCCCCGGTACAGCAGGGAGTTGGTCTCCGGGTTCACCTTCGAGACGGACGTGGTGTCGACAGTCACCCCGGCCAGGCCCTTGTGGATCTCGGGCGCGGCCGGCGGAGCTGGCTGGGTGCTGGTCAAATCGGACTCCTTCGGGTGGGGCGGGCGCTGGGCGGAACCTCCGCTAGGGCCCGTCGGGAACCTGGAAATTGAAGACAGAAGAATCAAACCGGTTGTAGCCCTCGTAGTCCACCAGTTCGTACAGGCGGGCGCGGGTCTGCATCCGGGGAACGGCCTGCTGCTGCGTGCCGTCGGCCCGGATGGTGTCCAGCGTACGCTCCGCGGCCCCCATGGCACTGCGCAGCAATGTCACCGGATAGATAACAATATTGACCCCCGCCGCCTGGAGCTGGTCGGCGGTGAACAGCGCGCTCTTGCCGAACTCGGTCATGTTGGCGAGGATCGGCACGTCGACGGCCGCCCGGATGGCGCTGAACTCCGCCAGGTCGCGCATGGCCTCGGGGAAGATCGCATCGGCGCCGGCGTCCACCAGCGCCCGGGCACGGTCCTGGGCGGCCCGGAGGGAGTCCGTGCCGCGGATATCGGTGCGGGCCATGACCAGGAAGTTCGGGTCGCGGCGCGCATCGGCCGCCGCCCGGATCCGTTTGGCGGCGGTGTCCAGGTCGACGACCTGCTTCCCGTCGAGGTGCCCGCACCGCTTGGGGTTGAACTGGTCCTCGATATGGCAGCCGGCCAGGCCGGCGTTCTCGAGCTCCTGCACGGTGCGTGCGACGTTCATGGGTTCTCCGAAGCCGGTGTCGGCGTCCACGATGGCCGGAAGGTCGGTCATCCGGGCGATCTGTCCGGCGCGCTGGGCCACCTCCGTGAGGGTGGTGAGGCCGATATCGGGAAGCCCGAGGTCGGCCGCGAGGACCGCCCCGGAGATGTAGACCCCCTGGAAGCCCTTGTCTTCGATCAGGCGCGCCGAGAGCGGGTTGAAGGCGCCGGGGAACTGCTGGAGGGTGCCGGAGGCGAGCCCGGCCCGCAATGCGGCCCGCTTCGCCTCGGGGGTGGTGGCTGAATACAGCACGGGGGTTCCTCCTAGAACAGGCCGGCGGGCGCGGCGGTGGTCTCGAGCAGGCCCGGGCGGGCCCGCAGGTTGAGCGAGTGCAGCGAGCCGGCGGGCAGGTCGGGGAGCTGCTCGACGACGCCCAGGAAGCGTTCGACCTCGGCCTCCTCGGCGACGCCGGCCGCCAGGGTGCGGAATTTCTCGATGTACTGGGCCCTGCCGAAGGGGCGGGCCCCCAGCGGGTGGGCATCGGCCACCGCGATCTCGTCGGTGACCACCCGGCCGTCAGCCAGGGTGATGTCGACGCGCCCGCCGAAGGCCTTCTCGCTGATGTCCAGGGAGTGGTAGCGGCGGGTCCACTCGGGGTCCTCGGTCGTCTCGACCTTCCGCCACAGCTCGACGGTGTCGGGCCGGTTGGCGCGCTCCGGGGCGTAGGAGCGCTCGTGGTGCCAGGCGCCGTCCTGGAGCGCCACGGCGAAGATGTACGGGATGGAGTGGTCGAGCGTCTCCCGGGAGGCCGCCGGGTCGTACTTCTGCGGGTCGTTGGCGCCCGAGCCGATGACATAGTGGGTGTGGTGGGAGGTGCTGAGGAGGATGCTGCGCACGTTGGCCGGGTCGGCGAGCTCCGGGTGGGCGGCGGAGAGGCGCCGGGCCAGGTCGATCCAGGCCTGCGCCTGGTATTCGGCGGAGTGTTCCTTGGTGTAGGTGTCGAGGATGGCCCGCTTCGGCTCGCCCAGGGAAGGCAGGGGCACCTCGTAGCGGGCGTCGGGCCCGTCGAGGAGCCAGGCGATCACGCCGTCCTCGCCCTCGTAGATGGGGGTGGGGGAGGTCTGCCCGCGCATCGCGCGGTCCACGGCCTCGATGGCCATCTTCCCGGCGAAGGCCGGCGCGTAGGCCTTCCACGTCGAAATCTCGCCCTTCCGGGACTGGCGCGTGGCGGTGGTTGTGTGCAGGGCCTGCCCGACGGCGTGGAAGATGGTGTCCGGGTCGAGCCCAAGGAGGGTGCCCAGCCCCGCGGCGGCCGCCGGGCCCAGGTGGGCCACATGGTCGATCTTGTGCCGGTGCAGGCTGATGGCCTTCACCAGGTCGACCTGGATCTCATACCCGGTCACGATGCCGCGCAGCAGCGCCTCCCCGGAGGCCCCGGTGTGCTGGGCCGCGGCGAGCAGGGGCGGGATGTTGTCCCCGGGGTGGGAGTAGTCGGCGGCCAGGAAGGTGTCATGGTAGTCGAGCTCGCGCACCGCCACCCCGTTGGCCCAGGCGGCCCATTCGGGGGAGGAGGGGGTGTCCACCCCGAACACCGAGGCGCCGTGTCCCGAGGCGGGAGCGCTGTGGCTGGCCGCCTGGGCCCGGGCGGCGGCCACCGGTGCCCGGGTGAGGGAGGCAAGCGCCACCGAGGCGTTGTCGATGATCCGGTTGATCACCATGTCGGTGGCCTCCGGGGTCACCGCCACCGGGTCGGCGGCGACCTGCGCGATCCGGTAGGCGAGCTGGCCCTCCTTGGGAAGGTTCTCTTCGCTGCGGTGGACCCGAACGGGGTGGAGCTCCATCGTTGTGTTCCTTTCGACGTTTCAGGCGGTACCCGGCCCGGAGTCCCGGAGCTGGTGAAGGCTGTTGTGCAGGTGGATCGTGACGGCCGCTTCGGCCAGGTCGGGGTTGCCCCGGGCCACCGCCTCGGCGATCTGGCGGTGTTCGGCGGCGGAGGCGAGCAGCCGGTGCGGATTGTCGCGGGCCAGCCGGCGCGTGCGCAGCAGATGCGTGCGGAGCTGGCGCTGGGCCTGCACGAGGTAGGGGTTGCCCGCCGCCTCATCGACGGCGGCGTCGAGGTCGGCGACCAGCCGGTAATAGGCCCCCTGGTCGGTGCCGCCGGAGGAGATCAGCGCCCCTGCGGCCCCGAAGCGTTCCGCGAGCGCGTCGAAGACCGCCGGGTCGCGCCGGGCTGCGGCGAGCCGGACGGCGGCGCATTCGAGGGGGAGCCGGACGTCGAAGAGGTCGCCGATGCCGGCCAGGGAGACCTCGGTCACCACCACCCCGCGCCCCGCGTGCGGGGCCGCCAGCCCCTCGGCCACGAGCCGCGAGAGGGCCTCCCGGAGCGGGGTGCGCGAGATGCCGAGCCGGCGGGCCTGTTCGACCTCGGCCAGCAGGGTGCCGGGGGTGAGGCGCCACTCAAGGATGTCCGTGCGCAGCGACCCGTAGGCCCTGTCACTGGCGCGCATCGGCTTCCCTCCAGGTGTTCCGGCGGCGGGTGCCACCTCCGCACAATGTATACATAGGCGAGGTCGAACGGCAAGGAGGGGCGATCCAGGCCCGATTCCGGCGCGCCTATGTATACAGCGGCGCCGTTACCGGGCCCAGCGGTACTCGAACTCGGGCCGGCCGCGGGTTCCGTAGCGCTGGCTGCGCCGGACCGACCGGCCGTCCGCCAGGTATTCGAGGTAGCGGCGGGCCGTCACCCTGGACAGGGCAAGGGTCTGTGCCACCTCGGCGGCCGAGATCGGGTCCTCCAACGATTTCAGCCGCGCGACGATGGCCCCGAGGGTTTCCTCCGACAGCCCCTTCGGCAGGCTTGTCGGGGCGGGCCGGCGCAGCGTGGCGAACGCCTGGTCGACCTCCGACTGCGTGGTGGAGGCGGCCTGGCCGGTGAGGTTGAGGCGGAACTCGCGGTAGGCGCCGAGCTTGTCATGGAACGCCGAATAGGTGAACGGTTTGATGAGGTACTGGACGATCCCCGCCGAAATGGCCGAGCGCACCACCTGCAGCTCCCGCACGGCGGTGATGGCGATGACATCGGTGGGAAGGCCGAGCCCGCGGATGCGGCGGAGGAGGTCGAGCCCGTGGGCGTCCGGGAGGTTCATGTCGAGCAGGATCAGGTCGATGCGGGGCCCGGGGCCCTCCGGGCTTCCGCCGCCGGTCGAGAGCAGGGCCATGGCTTCGGCGCCCGAGCGGGCAACCCCGGCCAGGGCGAAGCCGTCGAGGCGCCGGACATACTCGGCATGGGCGTCGGCGGCGATCGGGTCGTCCTCCACCACGAGGACGGCGATGGGTTCCATCATGGCTGGGTTTCCTTCGCGGGAGCGGGCGTGCCGGCCGGAGCCGGGAGGAACACCGTGAACCGGGCCCCGCCGTCGTTGTCGACCTCGAGGCTTCCCCCACGGCGCAGGACGGCCTGGCGCACGAGGGCGAGTCCGATGCCCCGGCTGCGGGCACCCGGATCCTTGGTGCTGAATCCCAGCTCGAAGATGCGGGAGCGCTCGCCGTCGGTGAGGCCCGGACCGCTGTCGTGGACGACGATCCGGACGCCCCCGGGCCCGGTCCCGGGATTGCCCAGGGTGAGGCGGACCCGGCGGCGGGTCGAGGCCGCCGCGGCGTCGATGGCGTTGTCGAGCAGGTTCCCGATGATCGTAATCAGGTCCCCCGGGTCGAGGCCCTGCGGGTCCACCGGGCCGTCGACGCCGATGTCCAGTTCCACGCCGCGCTCATTGGCCTGCGCCGCCTTGCCCACCAGGAGCGCGGCGATGAACGGTTCATCGACCGCCGCCACGACGGAATCCGTGAGCTGCTGGGACTGCTGGAGGTCGCGGGTGGCGAACTCGAGGGCCTCCGCCCGCCGGTCGAGTTCGATCAGGGACACGATGGTGTGCAGCCGGTTCGAATGCTCGTGGGTCTGGGCCCGCAGCGCGTCGGTCAGGGTGTGCATGGTCTGCAGCTCGCCGGTCAGGGACTCGATTTCGGTATGGTCCCTCAGCGTCGTCACCGTGCCCAGGGGCTGCCGTGCGGCCGGGTTCCCGCCGGTGGGCGGCACCGCCGGTTCCTGGTTGACGACAAGGACCCTGTCGGCGGTGGCGTGGACCTCGTCCCTGGCCTGCCGGCCGCTGGCCAGCAGGTCGCGCAGGGACCCCGGCACGGGGAGCTTCGCCGCATCCACCGGCGCCGTCGGCCTGGGCTCGGGCAGGTGCAGCAGGCGCGCTGCCTGGTCGTTATAGAGCACGAGCCGGCCCTGGCGGTCGGTCAGCAGCAGCCCCTCCCGGACCGAGTGGAGCACCGAGTCGTAGAACACGAACATGCGCGCGAGCTCATCGGTACCCATCCCCAGGGTCGCCTTCCGAAGCCGGCGGCTGAGCAGGTAGGACACGAGCGAGCCGAAGAGGAGCGAGGCGAGCGCTATCAGCACCACCAGCGGGAGCTGGGCATTGCGGGCGATCGCCACCCGGTCGAGGGTGACCCCCGCGGCGACCATCGCCACCACCGTGCCGCGCCGGTCCTCGACGGGTGCGATGGCGCGCACCGACGGCCCAAGGGTGCCCGTCGAGGTTTCGGTGTGGCTGCGGCCCGCCAGGGCCTGGTCCACCGAACCGATGTAGTGCCGGCCGATCTGGTCCGGGTTCCGGTGCGTGTACCGCGTGCGGTCCGGCGCCATGATGGTGATGAAGTCGATGCGCAGCTCGTCCATCAGCGACACCGCGTAGGGCTGCAGGACGGTGGTGGGGTCCGGCCGGTCCAGGGACTCCAGCACCGCCGGGTCCCGGGCGAGGGTTGACGCCACGGCAAGCATCCGCTCCGCCGAGGCGTCGTAGGCATCGCGTTCGGCGTCCATGTACAGCACGAAGGAGAGGCAGGTGGTCAGGGCCGCGATAAAGACAAGCTGGCCGAGAAAGAACTGCCGGGCGAGGCTCCACCGCTTCACTGGGTCACCAGACTCCTTCTCGACATCCGTCCGAGTCTAGCCCCGACGCCGCGACCAGTATGAACGCAAGGGTGACGCCTGTCACTTACGGGTCCACGATGGGGGGACAGAATTTTACCTACGGCCACCTGGCCCGAACACCGCGCGGCGAAGAACGGACTTCCCGCACGGTAGCGGCGGGGCGCCGCGACCGAACCAGGAGCAGACCATGGCTATGGCGACACCCTCGACCAGCGCTGAACCGGCAGCGCCGCGCAAACCGGCCGATCGGACCCACTTCCTCTACATCGCCGTCATCGCGGCGGTGATCCTCGGCGCGATCCTCGGCCTCGCCGCACCCGAATTCGCCAAGTCCCTCAAACCCCTCGGCACCGGCTTCATCGCCCTGATCAAGATGATGATCGCCCCCATCATCTTCTGCACGATCGTGCTGGGCATCGGTTCGATCGCCAAGGCGGCCACCGTCGGCAAGGTGGGCGGCCTCGCCCTGGGCTACTTCCTCCTGATGTCGACCTTCGCCCTGGCCATCGGCCTGGTGGTGGGCAACCTCATCGATCCGGGCGAGGGGCTCGACCTCGCCGGCGCCGCCTACGAGGCACCCGAGGGAGCGGAGGAAGCCTCCGGAACCGTCGACTTCCTGCTGGGTATCATTCCTCCGACCCTGCTTGCCTCGCTCACCGGCGAAAGCATCCTCCAGACCCTGTTCGTCGCGCTGCTCGTCGGCTTCGCACTGCAGAAGATGGGCGCCGCGGGCAAGCCGGTGCTCCGCGGCATCGGCCACATCCAGGCCCTGGTGTTCCGGATCCTCATCATGATTATGTGGCTTGCGCCCATCGGGGCGTTCGGAGCCATCGCGGCCGTGGTGGGGGAGACCGGCGTCCAGGCGATCATCAGCATGTTCACCCTCATGATCGCCTTCTACATCACCTGCGCCCTGTTCATCGTGGTCATCCTCGGGGGGCTCCTCAAGGTGGTCACCGGGGTCAATATCTTCAAGCTCATGCGCTACCTCGGCCGGGAGTACCTGCTGATCTTCTCGACCTCGTCCTCGGAGGCGGCCCTTCCCCGCCTGATCGCCAAGATGGAGCACCTTGGAGTGTCCCGGCCGGTGGTCGGTGTCACCGTGCCGACCGGCTACTCCTTCAACCTCGACGGCACCGCGATCTACCTCACCATGGCCGCCCTGTTCGTCGCCGAGGCGCTCGGCAAGCCGTTGGCCCTGGGTGAGCAGATCTCCCTGCTCGTCTTCATGATCATCGCCTCGAAGGGAGCGGCCGGCGTCACCGGCGCGGGCCTTGCCACCCTGGCCGGGGGGCTCCAGTCGCACCGCCCGGACCTCGTGGAGGGCGTCGGGCTCATCGTGGGCATCGACCGCTTCATGTCCGAGGCGCGCGCGCTGACCAACTTCACCGGCAACGCTGTGGCCACCGTGCTCATCGGCACCTGGACCCGCGAGATCGACCGCGCCCGGGTGGATGAGGTCCTCGAGAAGAGGCTGCCCTTCGACGAGGCCACCATGAACGCCAACCCGCACGCCTTCGATGACGAGGACGACGTCGAGGACGGTGTCGCCGTGGTGACGGCGCAGGCCGGCGCCGGCGACGCGGCGGCCCGGACCATCCGGTAATCAGAGGCGCCCGCCGCGTCCTCCGGGAGCACGACCCACCAGGAAGGCCTGTCCCACCGGGGCGGGCCTTCCCGCCGTCCGGGTGGTGTTCCAGGGCGGGGGCCGGGGAGCGGCACCGCCCGGGAACAACTCTCGACCTCAGGTTGAACCTCAAGGCTCGCGCCCCTCCGGCGTCTTGGTGCACCGGGGGCACGCCGGCCGGTTGTAACGTTGACCAGAGGATTAGTTTCGAAGCAAATGTAGAGATACAAACGGAAGCGTGGAGAAATACGTGAGTAGCGAACAGGGTTCCACAACTCTGCAGAACGCCACCCCCGAACTAGGGCCGACCGGACGTCCGGTGACCTTATTTCCCGAGCCGGCGGTTCTGGAGTCCCACGGCCCGGCCCGCATCATCGCCATGGTGAACCAGAAGGGCGGTGTCGGCAAGACGACGTCCACGATCAACCTCGGCGCAGCGCTCGCTGAGGCCGGCAGGCGCGTGCTGCTCGTCGACTTCGACCCCCAGGGGGCACTGTCCGCCGGCCTGGGAACCAATCCGCATGAACTCGACGTGACCGTGTACAACGTCCTGATGGACCGCAAGGTCGACATCCGGGACGCCATCCACGCCACGGCCTTCGACAACGTGGACCTGCTGCCGGCGAACATCGACCTCTCGGCGGCCGAGGTGCAGCTGGTCAACGAGGTCGCCCGTGAACAGGTGCTCGACCGGGCCCTGCGCAAGGTGTCTGACGATTACGACGTCATCCTGATCGACTGCCAGCCCTCGCTCGGGCTGCTCACCGTCAATGCGCTGACCGCCGCCCACGGCGTGATCATCCCGCTGATCTGTGAATTCTTCGCCCTCCGCGCCGTCGCACTGCTGGTGGAGACAATCGAGAAGGTCCAGGACCGGCTCAACCCGAGGCTGCAGGTGGACGGGGTGCTCGCGACCATGTACGACGCGCGGACCCTCCACAGCCGGGAGGTCATCGCGCGGCTCGTCGAGGCCTTCGGCGAGAAGGTCTTCGAGACCGTCATCAAGCGCACCATCAAGTTCGCGGACGCCACGGTGGCCGCCGAGCCGATCACCACCTATGCCGGCAACCATCCGGGGGCCGACGCCTACCGCAGGCTGGCCAAGGAGCTCATCGCCAGGGGCGGCGCTCCCTGATGATCCGCCGCCATGGGCAGCGCGGCTGAGGGCATGCAGCAGGCTCCGCCGCTGACCGCGGGGCCGCCGGACACCGCGCCGGCGGCAGGAAAGCCGGTCTTCGAGGTCCGCCTCACGAACTTCACCGGGCCCTTCGACCTGCTGCTGGGACTGATCGGCAAACGTGAACTCGACATCACGGAGATCGCCCTCGCGGAGGTCACCGACGAGTTCATCGCCCACATCCGCCGGATGCAGGCCGAGCACGGTTCCTGGGCGCTCGATGAGGCGAGCGAGTTCCTCGTTGTGGCCGCCACCCTGCTCGACCTCAAGGCGGCACGGCTGCTTCCGCGCGGCGAGGTGGAGGACGATGAGGACATCGCCCTGCTCGAGGCCCGCGACCTGCTCTTCGCGCGCCTGCTCCAGTACCGGGCGTTCAAGGAGATCTCGCGGCAGCTCGCCGAACGGTTCGAGGTCGAAGGCGACCGGTATCCGCGCGACACGCCGCTGGAGCCGCAGTTCGCCGCAATGCTGCCCGAACTGATCTGGACGACCACGGCCGAGGACCTCGCGGCACTGGCGGCGGTGGCACTGCGGCCCCGCGAGGCGGTTCCGACGGGTGTGCGGGTTGACCACCTCCATGGGTCGGCCGTCAGCGTCCGGGAGCAGGCGGGCCTGTTGGAGGCCCACCTGCGGAACGCCGGATCGCTGTCCTTCGGGGAGCTCATCGCCGACGCCGAGGAGACCCTCGTGGTTGTCGCACGGTTTTTGGCCCTCCTCGAGATGTTCCGGGACGGGGTGATTTCCTTCGACCAGGATGCACCGCTCGGGGAGCTCCGCGTGCAGTGGTCGGGCGGGGACACGGCCTGGTCCGGGATCCGCGCCGCCGACGAATACGGACCGGAGTCACCGGGACCCGGTACCGTGGAGCCGGCGCCGGCTGTGGGCGGCGGTCCCCTTGAGCCGGATGGGGCCCCCCGAACGTGACGCTCCCACCCCCGGCACGCCCACCGGGAAGCCCGACAAGAAAGGAAAGCCAGTGACCAGCCAGGATCTCGACGAGGCCGCGGCCCCCGGGCCCAGCGCCCTGGCGGCCGATGCCTTCCACGCCGCCGCGCAGCCCGGCGGGCTGAAGGGCGCCCTGGAGGCGGTGCTGATGGTCGTGGAAAAGCCCGTGGGCGAGCAGGAGCTGGCGGCGGCGCTCGCCGTGACCGCCGAGGAGGTCCACGGAATGCTCGTGGAACTCCAGCACGAGTACGACGGTTATACTGGGGATGGCCCGAAGAGTGGCGATGATCCTCGACCCCGTGGCTTCGAACTGCGCAACGTTGGCGGCGGGTGGCGCATCTACTCCCGAAACTGGTTCGCTCCGGTGGTCTCGGCCTTCGTGCTGGGAGGCCAGTCATCACGGCTTTCGCAGGCGGCGCTGGAGACCCTCGCGGTGATCGCCTACCGCCAGCCCGTATCGCGGGCGCGGGTTTCGGCAATCCGCGCGGTGAACGTCGATTCGGTGGTGCGCACGTTGACCCAGCGTGCGCTGATCGCCGCCGTCGGAACCGATCCGGAGACCGGGGCGGTCCTTTATGGGACCACCCCGTACTTTCTGGAAAGATTGGGACTCGGCAGCGTCGCCGAGCTGCCGCGGCTCTCGCCCCACCTGCCCGGCCTCGAAAACCTTGGGGACTATGAAGACACAACGTACTAAGAACGCTGACCAGAAGGACTTTTAATGACACAGGCGCCAGGATCCGGCTCCGGACGGAACGACGCTCGACGTGGCGGCAAGTCCACTGGAAGGCCGTCCAGCGGAACGGGCCGCGGCAGGCCCGGCGGAGGCACCTCCGGCGGAGGCTACGACCGGTCCGCCGGTTCAGGCCGCCCGCAGCGCGACGACCGCCCGCAGCGCGACGACCGCCCGCAGCGCGACGACCGCTCCCAGCGCGATGACCGTCCGGCCCGCTCCGGAACCGGAGCCGGCCGCGGGCGCTCCACCGAGGGACGCCACGCTGCCGGACGCCCTGCACAGGGCCGTCCGACGGGTGAGCGTTCGGGCCGTCCGACGGGTGAGCGTGCCGGCCGTCCGACGGGTGAGCGTGCCGGCCGTCCGACGGGTGAGCGTGCCGGCCGTCCGACGGGCGAGCGTGCCGGCCGTCCGACGGGCGAGGCGCGGCGCGACTCCGGTTACCGGGGCACCGGGAACCCCGCCGCGGACCGGTACGCGGCCAAGAAGTCGGCAGCCGGAAAGCCGACGCGGCAGAAGCCGTCGGGCCCCCGGGCCTTCGGCGGTGAACGCTTCGGGAAGGACCTGGGGCCGGTGCGCCGTCCCAAGGCGGCCCGTGCCACCCGGCCCGCCGACGAACTCGACATGCACAACCCCGACGGCGTCCGGCTCCAGAAGGTCATGGCCTCCGCGGGAGTGGCCTCCCGCCGGGTCTGCGAAGAGATGATCCTCGACGGCAGGGTCGAAGTCGACGGCACCATCGTGCGCGAACTCGGCGTCCGGGTTGTCCCGTCCGAGGTGTCAATCCACGTCGACGGCATGCGCCTGCAGCTCAATGAGGACCTGAAGTACTACGTCTTCAACAAGCCGCGCGGCGTCATCTCCACCATGGAGGACCCCGAGGGCCGTCCGAGCATCGGGAACTTCCTCAAGAACAAGAACAGGAACGAGCGGCTGTTCCACGTCGGCCGGCTCGACGCCGAAACCGAGGGCCTGCTGCTCCTCACCAACGACGGCGAGCTCACCAACCGGCTCACCCACCCGTCCTACGAAGTGCCCAAGACGTACTACGTGCAGGTCCGCGGCCCAATGGGCCCGGGAATCGGCGCCCAGATGAAGGAGGGAATCGAACTGGAGGACGGTATCTCCAAGGTGGATTCCTTCAAGCTCATCGACTCCACGCCCGGACACATCCTCGTCGAGGTGGTGCTGCACTCGGGGAAGAACCGCGTGGTGCGCCGCCTGTTCGACGCCGTCGGGCATCCCGTTGAGCGTCTCGTCCGCACCCAGATCGGCCCGATCCGCCTGAACGACCAGCGGCAGGGAAGCATCCGCGTCCTGGGCCGCCAGGAGGTCGGCCACCTCCTCGCATCGGTGGGCCTCTAGCGGATGGAACCTGCAAGGGACAACGGAACACATCTCGCCGGTCCGGTGCTCGTCATCGGCACCGGACTGCTGGGGGCGAGCATCGGCCTGGGCCTTCGCGCCCGCGGTGTCGATGTTGCCCTGTCGGACATCTCGCCGTCCACCCAGGCGGTGGCCGTCGACATCGGCGCCGGCCGCGCCCTCGGTGAGGTGCCCGGCTTTCTGCCCGAACTCGTCGTCGTGGCGGCCCCGCCTGACGTCGCGGCGGCGCTCGCGGCCTCGGCCCTCGCCGACTACCCCGGCGCCGTCGTCGTCGATATCGCCAGCGTCAAGTCGGCCGTCCTGCAGGGGGTCGAGGCAGCAGTGGCGGACCGCGCGCACCTTGAGCGGTATGTCGGCACCCATCCGATGGCGGGCCGCGAACGCTCCGGCCCGGTGGCCGCAACCGCCGAACTGTTCACCGGCATGCCCTGGGTCCTGTGCCCCGGACCGGCCAGTTCACCCGCCGCGGTGCGCTGCGCCGAAGCGCTCGCCGTCGACCTCGGCGCGGTGCCGGCGCGCATGTCCCCGGAGGAGCACGACGAGACCGTCGCGCTGATCTCGCACCTTCCGCAGGTGCTCTCCTCCCTCGTCGCCAGCCGGCTCGCCGACACCCCGGCCCATTCGCTCGCCCTCGCGGGGAACGGGCTCCGGGACGTGACCCGCATCGCCGCCAGCGACCCGCGCCTGTGGGTGCAGATCCTCTCGGCGAACGCCGAGAAGCTCGTCCGCATCCTGTACGGCGTCCGGGAGGACCTCAACCGGCTCATCGGCACCCTCGAAAACCCGGTCGCCGCCGGCGCGCGCCTAAACATGGCGCAGCTGATGGCCGAGGGCAACGCCGGGCAGGCGCGCATCCCGGGCAAGCACGGCACCCCGCCGGGCTCCTTCGCCCGGCTCACCGTGCTGGTGGAGGACGTGCCGGGCCAGATCGCGCGCCTCCTCGCCGACATCGGCGACATCGGCGTCAACGTCGAGGACCTGCGCCTCGAACACTCACCCGGCCGGCAGGTCGGCATGGCAGAGGTCTGGGTTGTCCCCGGCCGTCGGAACGAGCTGGCGGAGTCACTGACCGGCCGCGGCTGGAAGGTCGTCCAATGAGCGAATCCACAATCCACTCCCACTTCCGGCTCGGCAAGTCGCTGGTGGTGGCCATCGACGGGCCCTCCGGGTCGGGCAAGTCGAGCGTCAGCCGCGAAGCCGCCCGCCGGCTCCGCGCCGCCTACCTCGACACCGGAGCCATGTACCGCGCGGTGACGCTCCACTGCCTCTCGACCGGCATCGACCTCAAGGACGCCGCCGCCGTCGAATCCGCAGCCCGCACCATCGAGCTGTACATCAGCACCAATCCCGACCGCGAGCTGGTCACCCTGGGCGGCGTCGACGTCACCACGGCGATCCGCGAACCCCGGGTCTCCTCGGCCGTCAGCGCCGTCGCCACGACCCTCGGTGCGCGGGCCGAACTGATCCGGCGGCAGCGGGCGCTGATCGCCGGCGCCGGGCACCGGATCGTCGCCGAGGGCAGGGACATCACCACCGTCGTCGCCCCCGACGCGGAGGTCCGGATCCTGCTCACCGCCAGCGAAACGGCGCGCCTGCGCCGGCGCGGCGACCAGCTCGGCGGAACCCAGTCCTCGTCCCAGCTGCAGCAGCAGGTGCTCGAGCGGGACGCCAAGGATTCGACGGTCGTCAATTTCCAGCAGGCCGCAGACGGGGTCGTTACCGTTGACTCATCCGAGCTTGACTTCGAGCAGACGGTCGCAGCCGTACTGGACGTCGTCCACACCGTCGCCCACTAGCAGTTAAGACTGAATTAAGGAAAACACTCATGAGCGGGAACCTCTCGCCCCAGGACCCGACCGGGCCCGACACCGATTTTGAACCCACCGGCGACGACCAGGTCGCCGAACGCCTCGAAGCGATCGACGACGCCGAAGCCGAGGTGCGCGCGGCCTCGCTGCGCGCCGGGCTGGCCGACTACGAGCTCGACGAAGAGGACGCCGCCCTGCTCGCGCAGGGGGACGAAGAGTACGACGAGGACGCCGAGCAGCGCCTCAACCCGGTGCTCGCCATCGTGGGCCGGCCCAACGTCGGCAAGTCGACCCTCGTGAACCGCATCCTCGGCCGCCGTGAGGCCGTCGTCGAGGACACCCCCGGGGTCACCCGCGACCGCGTGTCCTACCCCGCGCAGTGGAACGGGCGGAACTTCACCCTCGTGGACACCGGCGGATGGGAAGTCGACGCCAAGGGCATCGCCGCGCGCGTCGCCGACCAGGCCGAGATCGCCGTCGACATGGCCGACGCCGTCCTGCTCGTCGTCGACGCCACGGTCGGTGCCACCGCCACCGACGAGGCGGTCGTGAAGATGCTGCGCCGGAAGAAGAAGCCGGTCATCCTGGTGGCCAACAAGGTCGACGACATCCAGAACGAGGCCGACGCCTCCTTCCTGTGGGGCCTCGGCTTCGGCCAGCCCTGGCCGGTCTCGGCCCTGCACGGCCGGGGCACGGCCGACATGCTGGACCAGGTCATCGAGATCCTGCCCGAGTTCTCCGAGCACGGCGGCATCGAACGCTCCGGCGGCCCGCGCAGGGTGGCCCTGATCGGCCGTCCCAACGTCGGCAAGTCCTCGCTGCTGAACAAGCTCGCCGGCTCCAACCGGGTCGTCGTCGACCCGCTGGCCGGCACCACCCGGGACCCTGTTGACGAGATGATCGAACTCGGCGGGCGCACCTGGCGCTTCGTCGACACCGCCGGCATCCGGCGCCGGGTGCACATGCAGCAGGGTGCCGACTTCTACGCCTCGCTGCGCACCCAGTCGGCGCTGGAGAAGGCCGAGGTCGCCGTCGTACTCCTGGCCGTCGACGAGGTCCTCAGCGAGCAGGACGTCCGCGTCCTGAACATGGCCATCGAATCAGGCCGCGCCCTGGTGCTGGCCTTCAACAAGTGGGACCTGCTCGACGACGAACGGCGGCGGTACCTCGAGCGTGAGATCGAGCAGGACCTCGCCCACGTCGACTGGGCGCCGCGGGTGAACATCTCGGCCCTGACCGGATGGCACAAGGACCGCCTGGTGCCGGCCCTGGACACCGCCTTGGAGTCCTGGGACCGCCGCATCCCCACCGGACGCCTCAACGCCTTCCTGGGCGAGCTCGTGGCCGCGCACCCCCACCCGGTGCGCGGCGGCAAGCAGCCGCGGATCCTCTTCGGCACCCAGGCCTCGAGCCGCCCGCCCAAGTTCGTGCTGTTCACCACCGGGTTCCTCGATCCCGGGTACCGGCGCTTCATCACCCGCCGCCTCCGGGAAACCTTCGGTTTCGAGGGCACCCCGATCGAGGTCAACATGCGCGTGAGGGAAAAACGCGGACGCAAACGCTGAGCGTTGTCCGAAGCTCCCCGGAAAATGCTGTACAGTAATTGAGGTGGTTTGACCGGCTGGTCAAACCGATCGGGATGTGGCGCAGCTTGGTAGCGCACTTGACTGGGGGTCAAGGGGTCGCAGGTTCAAATCCTGTCATCCCGACAGAGAAATCAAAGGCCAGGGGCCGTTTCCGGAAGATTCCGGAAACGGCCCCTGCCGCGTTAATGCCCGACCGGTCGGCCGCGCCGGCCGGAAGCGCTCGGCAGCCCGGCTGCCGTTATCCGCCGCCGGTGCCCTCCTCGTTGCCGTCGGGCCCGGCCGTCTCCGGCCCGCTCCCTTCACCTTCGGTGCCGGTGCCCCCGCCGCCGGTGTTGTCGGTCCCGGTCGCCCCGGCGTCCGTCGCAGTGTCCGTCGGCTCGCAGGCGTCGGCGCCCCGGCCCGTGCCGGTCCCGCCGGCCGCCCCGGTTTCGGTGCCCGTGGCTCCGGTTTCGCCGCCGCCGGCCGCCCCGGTTTCGGTGCCCGTGGCTCCGGTTTCGCCGCCGCCGGCCGCCCCGGTTTCGCCGCCGCCGGCCGCCCCGGTTTCGCCGCCGCCGGGGCTGGTGGCCCCGATCGAGGGTTGAACGCTCTCGGAGTCCGTGGCGCCCGTCCCTTCGGTTTCGGTGCCCGTCCCGCCGGTTCCGCCGCCTTCGCCGCCGCGCGGCTCGCAGGACGGCGTGGTCCCGGCCGTGGCGGACTCCGCTGCAGGTACGGTCGGATCCTGGGTCACCTCTTCGACGGGGTTCTCCGGGCCCGGACCGCCGAGGCCCTCGCTGCACCCGACGAGGAGCAGCGCACTCACGCCGAGCGCCGCCGGAAGAGCCCTCAGATTTGTGGGGATCATGATTCTCACCTTCCGCCCTGATTCCGTGATTAACGGTAGGCAGGAGGAAATCGGGCGGGCAACAAAGTCAATAGCGCAGGGTTAACTTTCATGCCTTCGGCGCGGCGCGTATAAGTCATCCGATCGACCCGCCCGCGCGGTCGACGGATGTGATTTATGCCTATACTCGATCAGTATCGGCTGGGCGCTGCCGCCCCCTCCTCCACGTGGAAAGCACAACGAAAGGCAATCATGAGCAACGTCCCCGAAGGCCTCTACTACACTGCCGAGCATGAGTGGGTCACCGAGCCCAACGCCGCCGGCATCGTCCGCGTGGGTATCACCGACTTCGCCCAGGACGCCCTCGGCGACGTCGTGTACGTCCAGATGCCCGAGGTCGGCACCTCGGTCACCGGCGCCGACGTCGTGGGGGAGGTCGAGTCGACGAAGAGCGTCAGTGACATCTACGCTCCGGTCACCGGCGAGGTCGTTGCACGCAATGAAGGGCTCGACGACGATCCCGCGCTCATCAACTCCGATCCCTACGGTGAGGGCTGGCTGATGGAAATCAAGGTCGAGAGCGCCGCGGTGGTCGAGGACCTGCTGAGTTCAACGGAATACTCACAGCAGGTAGGCTAGACACACCGGCCCTGGCAGTACTTCACGGCCAACCGGCATTGTCCGGTTGGCCGCCTAATGCGGGAGGAAACACCAATGGTTGGCGACGACAACGCAGCCGTAAACGAAGGAGGGCACCAGATGCAGTCTCCGGAAACGACGTCCATCGGCCTGCCCCCGCAGGCGGTCTTCGCGGAGGTCGAGCGACACCTCACCAAGGAGGAACAGTCGTCCGTTGCGGCGCTGCCAGCAGGATCCGCCCTCCTCGTGGCCCACTCCGGGCCCAACGCAGGCGCGCGGTTCCTCCTCGATGAGGACGTCACCAAGGCCGGGCGCCACCCCAACGCCGACATTTTCCTCGACGATGTCACCGTCTCCCGGCAGCACGCGGAGTTCCGCCGCACCCCCAACGGGTTCATGGTCGTCGACACCCGGAGCCTCAACGGCACCTACGTGAACAACGACCGCGTCGACAGCGTGGTGCTGCGCAGCGGCAACGAGGTCCAGATCGGGAAGTTCCGGCTCACCTTCTACGCCGCCCGCGCCACCACCACCGGCCAGGCCCCTTCCGAGCCCGCGGCGCAGGCCTGATCCACTTCATGCCGACATCCCAGCCCAGCCGGCGAACCGTCGGTATCGCCCCGGCCCATCCCAGCCCCGGAGTCCTCAATATCGGGGAAGTCCTCCGGGAGCTGGCGGCGGAGTTCCCCCAGGTCACCGCGTCGAAGATCCGGTTCCTCGAGGAGAAGGGCCTGATCAGCCCGCAGCGCACCCGGGCTGGGTACCGCAAGTACGCCCCGACCGACGTCGAACGCCTCCGCTTCGTCCTGGCCCTCCAGCGCGACCAGTACCTGCCGCTGAAGGTCATCAAGGACTACGTCGATGCGATCGACCGGGGCGAGCGGCCCGAGTCACTGCCCGGGGGCATGAGCCTTTCCCCGCGCATGGTCTCGGACCAGCTGGCCCGGGAACTCAGCTCCCACGCCCGCAGGCTCACCGCGGAGACCCTCGCGGCCGAGGCGAAGGCCCCGCGCCGCCTCGTGGACGACCTGGTCAGCTTCGGGCTGATCGCCCCGGTGGAGGGCCGGTTCGACGAGCACGCGCTGAAGGTCACGCAGGCCTGCGTCCAGCTCGAGAGCCACGGCATCGAACCGCGCCACCTGCGCCCCTTCCGGGCGGCCGCCGACCGGGAGTTGGGCCTCGTCGAACGGGTCGTCGCCCCGGTGGCCTCCCGCCGCGACGTGGCCTCCAAGGCCCGGGCGGCCGAGACCGCCCGGGAGATCAGCGAATTGTGCCTTAACCTTCACAGCGCCCTGGTTTACTCTCAGATAGCCAGGATGGACAGTTAGGCCGGCCATGATCGAAGTGGAAGTTGTCGGGGTTCGAATCGAACTGCCCTCCAACCAGCCCCTTGTGCTGCTCAAGGAACTGGCGGGGGAGCGGCACATTCCGATCTGGATCGGGGCGCCGGAGGCCAGCGCCATCGCGTTCGTCCAGCAGGGGATCGTTCCGCCCCGGCCGATGACCCACGACCTCCTGGTCAGCGTCGTCGCCGCAGCCGGGCGCGCGATCTCCGAGGTCCGCATCGTGGCCGTGCAGGACACCGTCTTCCACGCTGAGCTGGTGCTCGACGACGGCACGAGGGTCAGCTCCCGTGCCTCCGACGCCCTCGCGGTGGCCCTGCGCGTCCCGTGCAGCATCTACTGCGCCGAGCAGGTCCTCGACGCCGCGGGCGTCGAAATCGCCGACCCGGACGTCGATGACGAGGAAGCCGGCGACCAGCAGGAAACCGCCGAAAAGGAACTGAAGCAGTTCCGCGAATTCCTCGCCGACGTCGAACCCGAGGATTTTGAGCCCTGACGGCTCGACACGCCAATCTTTGAGGGCCCGCATCTTTGACCTTGTGTCCCGGGCGATCTAACGTCAAAGCATACGGTTCCCATTGCAACGGAGAGGAACTCGGGGCACACTGGAAATGAGCCCTGAGATCCGGCCTCCCGAGGCTACTTCCCCGGGAACCCAATGAGGAGGCACGCGTGAGTCCGAAGGGTGACGCCGGCAAGCTGAAAAGCCCGGCAGCGGCGGGCACTGGCATACCCCCCAGCGCCCAGGGCCTCCTGTTCACCGAAGACCTCCCAGTGCTCGACGAAGACGCCGGATACCGCGGTCCCACCGCGTGCAAGGCAGCGGGCATCACCTACCGCCAGCTTGATTACTGGGCCCGCACCGGCCTCGTCGAACCCGCCGTCCGCGGTGCCTCGGGATCGGGCACGCAGCGGCTCTACGGCTTCCGCGACATCCTCGTCCTCAAGGTCGTCAAGCGGCTCCTCGACACCGGCGTCTCGCTCCAGCAGATCCGCACCGCCGTGGAGCACCTGCGCGAACGCGGCGTGGAGGACCTCGCCCAAATCACCCTGATGAGTGACGGCGCCAGCGTCTACGAGTGCACCTCCGCCGATGAAGTCATCGACCTCGTCCAGGGCGGCCAGGGTGTCTTCGGCATCGCCGTCGGCCGGGTCTGGCGCGAGGTCGAGGGCAGCCTTGCCGCGCTGCCCAGCGAGCACGCCGCCGACCAGGACTTCCCGGACGACGAGCTCAGCAAGCGCCGCACGGCCCGCCGGATCGGCTGAGGCCCGACCCGCACCCACCGCCCGGCAGGCGCCCCTGGGAGCGCCCCGGACCTGACGCCGCGCCCGGTTCCCAGCGGCGGTACCCGCCCCTTCTTCGCCCTCATCGCCCGGGCAGGCTCTTGCCCGCAGCCTCGTCATGCCTGCCTGATGGGTCCACCATGGGAGCCGGCCGATCGAACCACCCGGGCGCGCCGGGGCGTGCCGTCCCGCGGACGTCAGCGGCGGGCGACGCGGCTGCGCAGCCTGCCGGAGCCCACGAGGGTCCGCAGCAGTTCGTCGAAGTACTCCGAGGCCTGGCGGGCCGATTCGCCCGGCCAGTGGTGGACCGCGTGCGCGGCGCCCTGGATCTGCTGCCAGTTGGCCTGCTCGGAGATCGTGGGGCTGAGCAGCAGTTCGTTGAACATCTGCTTCATCTCCGCGAGGCGGAACGTGTGCTCGTTCGAGGTTGAGCGCACCCGGTTCGCCACGATGCCGGCGGTCTGCAGGCCGGGCGCGTATTCGGCCTTGAAGAGCTCGATGGCGCGCATCGTGCGCTCAGTCCCGGCCACCGAGAAGAGTCCGGGCTCGGCCACCAGCAGGACCCGGTTGCTCGCCGTCCAGGCCATCCGGGTGAGTCCGTTGAGCGAGGGCGGGCAGTCGATGAGCACCAGGCCGTAGCCGGTGACCCGGGAGAGCAGCGTCGAGAGCCGGCGCAGGTCGCGGCGGCCGAGGTCGGGCCGGTCGTAGATGCCGGAAAAGGCCGAGCCCATGGCGACGTCGAGGACGGGTTTGGCGCCGGAGCCGGTTGGGTTCTGCTCCAGCGCGGTCTCGACCCAGCCGCTGGGCACGGTGTTGGCGGCGAGGTCGCCGCGGCGGGCGTTCTTCAGGAGCCGCCCGATGTCCAACTGTCCGCCGGCCCTCACCCCCAGGCCGGTCGTCGCGTCGGCGTGGGGGTCGAGGTCCACCACGAGGGTCGGGATGCCAGCTGCGAGTGCCGCCGATGCCAGCCCCAGGGTTACGGAGGTCTTCCCCACGCCGCCTTTGAGGCTGCTGATACTGACTACTTGCACTGGTTGAACCTCTACCTTAAATCGCGGGAATTCCGGCTCCGGGCACGGCGGGGCGCTGATGCGCTTCCCTATTCTAAGGTCCCGCGGGAGGTAATTCCGTCCGGCATGCCGCACGGACCGGCGGGGCCAGTATTCGGACGTAATTTGAGCGGGTCCGGCCATCCGACTGTAGGCTCGTGCTGAAACGATGCGAAGACCCGCCGCAGGGCGGAAAATCGAATTACCGGTACATTCGCCAGCATTTGAACCGTAATAAAGCAGGAGCGGCATGTTCTCCAAAATTCTTGTAGCAAACCGCGGCGAAATCGCCATCCGGGCCTTCCGTGCGGGGCATGAGGCGGGGGCGAAGACTGTCGCCGTGTTCCCCTACGAGGACCGCAACTCCATCCACCGGCAGAAGGCCGACGAGGCCTACCTGATCGGGGAGCAGGGCCACCCCGTGCGGGCCTACCTCGACGTCGCGGAGGTGGTGCGGGTCGCCAGGGAGGCCGGCTGTGACGCCATCTACCCCGGGTACGGATTCCTGTCGGAGAACCCCGACCTGGCTCGGGCCGCGGCCGAGGCCGGCATCACCTTTGTCGGACCGCCGGCGGACGTGCTCGAACTCGCCGGCAACAAGGTCAAGGCGCTTGACGCCGCCCGGCAGGCCGGCATCCCGGTCCTGAAGTCCTCACGGCCAAGCGCCGACGTCGATGAGCTGATCGCGGCGGCCGACGAGATCGGGTTCCCCGTCTTCGCCAAAGCCGTCGCCGGCGGCGGAGGGCGCGGCATGCGCAGGGTGGACACCCGCGAGGCCCTCCCGGGAGCGCTCGAGGCCGCCATGCGCGAGGCCGAGTCGGCCTTCGGCGATCCGACGATGTTCCTTGAGCAGGCAGTGCTGCGCCCCCGCCACATCGAGGTGCAGATCCTGGCCGATGCCGAGGGCAACGTGATGCACCTGTTCGAGCGCGACTGCTCCCTCCAGCGCCGCCACCAGAAGGTCATCGAGATTGCGCCGGCGCCGAACCTCGACGACTCGATCCGCCAGGCCCTCTACCGCGACGCCGTCGCCTTCGCCAAGGCCCTGAAATACGTCAATGCCGGGACCGTCGAATTCCTCGTCGATACTGTGGGCGAACGTGCCGGCCAGCATGTGTTCATCGAGATGAACCCGCGCATCCAGGTCGAACACACGGTGACCGAGGAGGTCACCGACGTCGACCTCGTGCAGTCCCAGCTGCGGATCGCCGCGGGGGAGACCCTTGCCGATCTCGGCCTGAGCCAGGACACGGTGCAGCTGCGCGGTGCCGCGCTGCAGAGCCGGATCACCACCGAGGACCCGGCCAACGGGTTCCGCCCCGACGTTGGAAGGATCACCGCCTACCGTTCGGCCGGCGGCGCGGGGGTGCGCCTCGACGGCGGCACGGTGTACGCCGGCGCCGAAATCAGCCCGCACTTCGACTCGATGCTCGTCAAGCTGACCTGCCGGGGGCGCGACTATCCCATGGCGGTCACCCGCGCCCGGCGTGCACTGGCGGAGTTCCGGGTACGCGGGGTCTCCACCAACATCTCCTTCCTCCAGGCGGTGCTCGACGACCCTGACTTCATCGCCGGCAATGTCGCCACCTCCTTCATCGATGAACGCCCCGAGCTGCTCACCGCGAGGGTCCCTGCGGACCGGGGAACCAAGCTGCTGACCTGGCTGGCCGATGTCACCGTCAACAAGCCCAACGGGGAACGCCCGGCGCACCTCGACCCGCGGGAGAAGCTGCCCGCGGCGCCCGAGGGCGGGCAGGACCTGCCGCCGGGGTCGCGCCAGCTGCTGCAGGAGCTCGGCCCGGAGGGGTTCGCCGCCAGGCTGCGCGCCCAGGAGGCCGTCGCCGTCACCGACACCACCTTCCGTGATGCCCACCAGTCCCTGCTCGCCACGCGCGTGCGCACCCGCGACCTCGCGGCCGCCGGCGGGTCCGTCTCACGCCTGACCCCGCAGCTGCTGTCGGTTGAGGCCTGGGGCGGGGCCACCTACGACGTCGGCCTGCGCTTCCTCGGGGAGGACCCGTGGGACCGGCTCGATACGCTGCGGCGGGAGATTCCGAACATCTGCCTGCAGATGCTCCTGCGCGGACGCAACACCGTCGGGTACACCCCGTACCCGGAGGCCGTGACCGAGGCCTTCGTGAAGGAGGCCGCGGCCTCGGGCATCGACATCTTCCGGATCTTCGACGCGCTCAACGACGTGTCCCAGATGGAACCGGCGATCCGGGCGGTCCGGGCCACCGGCACGGCGGTGGCCGAGGTGGCCCTGTGCTACACCGCGGACATGCTCGACCCAAAGGAAACCCTTTACACCCTCGACTACTACCTGGGGCTGGCCGAGCGGATGGTGGCCGCCGGGGCGCACATCCTGGCCATCAAGGACATGGCGGGGCTGCTCCGTCCCGCCGCGGCCGCGAAGCTCGTCACCGCCCTCCGCGAGCGTTTCGACCTGCCGGTGCACCTCCACACCCACGACACCGCCGGCGGGCAGCTCGCGACGCTGCTTGCCGCCGTGGACGCCGGGGTCGACGCCGTCGATGCCGCCAGCGCCCCGCTGGCCGGCACCACGAGCCAGCCCTCGGCGTCCGCCCTGGTGGCGGCGCTCGCCCACACCCCGCGCGACACCGGCATCGACCTGGACGCCGTCAGCTCCCTCGAACCGTACTGGGAAGCCGTGCGGCGCACCTACTCGCCGTTCGAATCGGGACTGCCGGGCCCCACCGGCCGCGTGTACCGGCATGAGATCCCGGGCGGGCAGCTGTCCAACCTCAAGCAGCAGGCCATCGCCCTGGGCCTCGGCGAGCGGTTCGAGGCGATCGAGGACATGTACACCGCGGCGGACCGCATCCTCGGCCGGCTGGTGAAGGTCACCCCGTCCTCCAAGGTGGTCGGTGACCTGGCGCTCCAGCTGGTGGGCTCGAACGCCGATCCGGCCGACTTCCAGGAGAACCCGCAGAACTACGACATCCCCGACTCGGTGATCGGGTTCCTTAACGGCGAACTCGGCGACCCGCCTGGCGGCTGGCCGGAACCGTTCCGCTCCAAGGCGCTTCAGGGCCGGGCCGTTAAGCCGCGCATTGTTGACCTGGAGGCCGCCGACGAGCAGGCCCTGGCCGGGGATTCCGCCCAGCGGCGGACCACGCTGAACCGCCTGCTGTTCCCGGGGCCGGCCGCGGACTTCACCCGGACGCGGGAGACCTACGGTGACGTCTCGGTGCTGAACACCGCCGACTACCTGTACGGACTGCAGCAGGGCGGCGAGCACGTCATCGAACTCGAGAAAGGCGTGAGGCTGATCGCGACGCTCGAGGCCGTCTCGGACGCCGACGAGAAGGGACTGCGCACGGTGATGTGCACCCTCAACGGCCAGATGCGGCCCGTTTCGGTGCGCGACCGCAGCGTCCAGAGCGAGGTCAAGGCGGCGGAGAAGGCCGACCCGTCCAATGCCGGCCACATCGCGGCACCCTTCGCGGGCGCCGTCACGGTGACCGTTACGGAGGGCGCCACGGTGAGCGCCGGCGACACCGTCGCCACCATCGAGGCGATGAAGATGGAAGCCAACATCACCACCCCGACCGCCGGCACCGTGCAGCGCATCACCGCCGACGGTGCCCAGCAGGTCCAGGGCGGCGACCTGCTCGTCGTCATCAGTCCCGCCTGACCGAAGCGGCTCCGGCCCGGTGCAGCCTGCACCGGGCGGGAGGTGCTGCGCTAGAGTTCATCGATGATGCCCCGCCGCGCCCGGCGCCGTGGCACCTTCCAGCACGAAGCCCCCCGCCGGAGGTGCGCCGACCGCGCTGCCGCCGCACCCCCCGGCGGCCGCTGCCGGATCCAGGCAGGCAGCCCTTCCCGTGGCCGCGCCGGAGGCGCACATCCCGACGGCCGGCCAGGACCCCTCCGCCCTGTGGAACGGCGTGGTGCAGGTCGGCCCGGTGCCGGTCATCCAGGCGCCGCTGCCGCCCACGCTTATCCCGGAGATCGGTGCCACCGCCGCCCCCAACCTCCTCTCGGTCCCCGTCAGCGCCGAACCCACCGGCTGGCGCCCGAGCGGATCCCCCGAGCCGCCCGCCGCCGACCCTTCCGGCGCCGAGGCGTCCGGAGCCGCAGCCGCGGTGGCCGATGAGGCCGCCAGCGCCCGCCGCGGACACGGGACCGGCCCGGAACCGGCGTCGGCCCTGACCGCCGACCGCCTCCTGACCGGCACCGAACGCCCGCCCTCCGGCGGCTGGCGCCGCTGGGTGTACGAGGCGACGCTGGGGTACGTGAACCTCGGGGACTCCGATGCCGTGCGGATCCGCAGGGCGACCGAGCACCGGATCGCCGTGCGCCTGGGCGGGCGCACCCGCTATGTGCCGGTCCTCTCCCGCAAGGGGGGCGTCGGAAAGACCACCGTCACAACGCTGCTCGGCATGGCGCTCGCCGACATGCGCGAGGACCGCATCATCGCCATGGACGCCAACCCCGACCGGGGAACGCTGTCCGACCGTTCACCGGGCCGCGCCGACTTCACCGCCCGCCAGCTGGTGCAGAACCGCTTCATGGTCGACTCCTTCGCGCAGCTCGCGCACTACGTCACGCGCGACGGGTCCCGCCTGCACGTGCTGGCCTCGGATACCGACCCCGCCGTGGCGCAGGCGTTCGACGACGCCGACTACCGGGCGGTGACCGACATCCTCGGCCGGTACTACTCGATCGTGCTGACCGACTCCGGCACGGGGATGGTCCACTCGGTGATGAAGGGCACCCTCGAGAAGGCGGACACCGTGGTGCTCGTCTCCGGCGGCAGCGTCGATGAGGCACGGCTTGCCTCCGAGACCCTTTCCTGGCTCGAGGCACACGGCAGGCACGACCTCGTGGAGAAGGCCATCGTGGTCATCAACCTGTCCTCCGGCACCGGAACCCAGGTCAAGGTCGGGGAGATCGAGGAGCACTTCCTGTCGCGGGTACGCACCGTGGTGCGCATCCCGTACGACCGGCACCTGGCCGAAGGCTCCCGCATCGACCTGGCGAAGCTGCAGCCGGCTACGCGCAACGCGGTGATCGAGCTGGCCGCCTTGGTCGTCGACGAGCTGCACGACTGACCGCAGCGGCCGGCGCGCCCGGAAACGACGAACACGCCCGGAAACGACGAACGCACCCGGTTAACCGGGTGCGTTCGTCGTTTTCGGGCGGGCTGAGCGCCGGGCGGTACTGCTAGACCCGCGGGGAGGCGTAGATGTCCTCGACGATGTCGGAGTAGTCGGTGAGCACCTGCGCGCGCTTGATCTTCAACGACGGCGTGAGGTGCCCGCTGGTCTCGGTGAAGTCGGTGGGCACGATGCGGAACACCTTGACGGCCTCGGCCTGGGAGACCGTCTTGTTCGCTTCGTCGACGAGGGCCTGGACCTCGGCGAGCACGGCCGGGTGGCTGACGGCTTCCTCCATCGACGTGCCGGCGGGCAGCTGGTGCCGCTCCAGCCAGCCCGGCAGCGCCTCCTCGTCGAGGGTGATCAGCGCCGAGATGAAGGGGCGCTGATCACCGACCACCACGCACTGGGACACGATGGCATTGGCGCGGATGGTGTCCTCGAGCATGGCCGGCACCACGTTCTTGCCGCCGGCGGTGACGATGATTTCCTTCTTCCGCCCGGTGATGCGGAGGTATCCGTCGTCGTCGAGTTCCCCGATGTCGCCGGTGCGGAACCAGCCGTCCACGAAGTTTTCCGCCGTGAGGTCCGGCCGGTTGAAGTACCCCCGAAGCACGGCGACACCCTTGGCGAGGATCTCCCCGTCGTCGGCGATCTTCACGGCTATGCCCGGCAGCGGGGCGCCGACGGTGCCGATCTTGATCTTCTGCGGAGTGTTGACGGTCAGCGGCGCAGTGGTCTCCGTGAGCCCGTAGCCCTCGAGGACCAGCAGCCCGATGCCGTGGAAGAAGTGGCCGAGCCGGTCACCGAGCGGCGCGCCGCCGGAGACCGCGTACTTCACCTTCCCGCCCATGGCGGCACGGATCTTGCCGTAGAGGAGGCGGTCGAACAGGGCGTGCTTGGCGCGCAGGGCCAGCGGGACCTTTCCGGCCTGGTCGGCCTTGGACCAGGCGATGGCGACATCGACACCGGCATGGAAGATCTTGCCCTTGCCGCCGTCCTCGGCCTTGAGCATCGAGTTGTTGTACACCTTCTCGAACACCCGCGGCACCGCCAGGATGAAGTTCGGCTTGAAGCTCTGCAGATCCGGCAGGAGGTTCTTAACGTCGGAGGTGTGGGCCACGGTCGCCCCGGAAGCGACGCACAGCACGGAGATGAACCGGGCGAAGACGTGCGCCAGCGGCAGGAACATGATGGTGCGCGCACCCTCATGGGCGACCTCGGACAGCGCGGCCGCGGCGTTTTCGGAGAGCTCGACGAAGTTCCCGTGGGTGAGCTCGCAGCCCTTGGGGCGCCCCGTGGTGCCCGAGGTGTAGATGATCGTGGCGATGTCGTCGAGGTCCGCCAGCGACCGGCGGTCGGCCAGCGTTGAGTCCTCCACCAGGGTCCCGGCGGTCTTCAGGGTCTCCAGGCCGGTGCCGTCGATCTGCCATACGTGGGCGAGGGCCGAAGTGCCTGCGGAGGCGGCGGCTTCCCGGACGACGTTTTCGTGCCGGGCCGACTCGACGAAGGCCGCGACCGCGCCGGAGTCGCTGAGGATCCACGCCACCTGCGCCGGGGAGGAGGTCTCATAGACCGGGACCGGGACGGCGCCGGCGAACCAGATGGCGAAGTCGGCAAGGGCCCACTCGTAGCGGGTGCGGGCCATGATGGCCACCCGGTCACCCGGCTGGACGTTCGAGGCGATGAGGCCCTTGGCGACCGCCTCAACCTGCTCGCGGAACTCGGTGGCGCGGATGTCATTCCACTGGCCGGCCCCGTCCTGAACGGAGAACAGGGCCGGGTTGGACGTCTTCGCCGCCTGCCGCACCACGAGATCGGTAGTGTTGCTGTTGCGGGGGACGTCCACCAGGACGGGAACACTGATTTCGCGCACAATAGCTCCTTTGATATCGCCGACTTTTTCAGGCATTTTCCTAAGACTATAGGGTGCCCGAGGCTTCGTTACTGTCCAGTAATGTACGAAATGGTAACGGTGGTGGAAAATGCGCACCGGCTCCCACGGCGGAATTCTTCAGGAGGATGAGATGGCAGCTGGAGAGCAGCCGGTACCCTTGCAGCTGCGGCGCCGCAGCACCCTTCCCTGGCCGGCCCGGCAACCGCCGGCGGCCCGCCGGGCAGGACTGCCGGTCCGTGCCGGACGCCCCGGACTGTCCGCTCCGGCCCGGCGGGGACTGGCGATCGGCATCGATATCGGCGGGACCAAGGTCGCCGCCGGCGTGGTCGACCCCCACGGCCGCCTCCTCGCCCAGGCCCGCCGCTCAACGCCGGGCAGCGACGCCCGCGAGGTCGAGGCGGTCATCGTCGACCTCGTGGGGGAACTGGGCCGCGGGCACCGGATCCGCTCGATCGGCATCGGGGCCGCCGGCTGGATGGACCTCTCCAACGGGACGGTGCTCTTCAGCCCGCACCTCGCGTGGCGCAACGAACCGCTGCGCAGGAACCTCGAGAAGCTGCTCCGACGGCGGGTGACGGTTGTCAACGACGCCGACGCCGCCGCCTGGGCCGAATGGAAGTTCGGCGCCGGCCGCGGAGAGCCGCGCCTTGTCTGCGTCACCCTGGGGACGGGGATCGGTGGGGCGATGATCCTTGACGGGCGGGTGGAGCGCGGCCGGTACGGGGTGGCGGGGGAGTTCGGACACCAGGTCATCATGCCCGGCGGCCACCGGTGCGAGTGCGGCAACCGCGGCTGCTGGGAGCAGTACGCCTCGGGAAATGCCCTGGGCAGGGAGGCCCGGGAACTGGCGGCGGCGAACTCACCCGTGGCGCAGGCGCTCCTGGCGTCGGCCGGAGGCGATCCCCGGCGAATCACCGGTGCGCTGGTGACGAGGCTCGCCCTCGAGGGGGACGCGGCCTCGAGGGAACTGGTCGAGGAGGTCGGACAGTGGCTCGGACTCGGACTGGCGAACCTTGCGGCAGCGCTCGACCCGGGCACCTTCGTCGTCGGTGGTGGGCTCAGCACCGCGGGCGGGCTGCTCCTCGACCCGGCCCGGCGGGCGTTCGCACGCAACCTGACCGGACGGGGTTTCCGGCCCGCCGCCGCCATCGAGGCCGCCGCGCTGGGCCCGTCGGCCGGCCTGATCGGGGCGGCCGACCTCTCGCGCGCCATGCCGCGCACCCGCTAGGCCCGCCCGGAGGGCCGGACCGGAATCAGACTTCGGCGCCGTCGTCGCCGTAGTCGCGCTGGCGGGGCAGCCGCAGGACCAGGAACACAACACCGGCCAGGAAGGCGCCAAGCAGCCCCAGGGTCACCGGCGTCGGGGCGTCCCGCCAGAACATCGCGAACAGGAGGAGCAGCACCGGCCCGCCGGCCGCGCCGAGCCAGGCGAGGACCACCAGGGGATCGCCAACCCCGAGCGGCGGAGGATCCGGGGGCACATACCCGGCACCGCCCTCCGGATCCTCCTCGTCCTCGGGTTCCTCATAGTCCCTGGGCCCGGCCGGCCGGAGCGGCTGGTTCCGGAAGATGGCCTCGACCCGGTCCCGGTCGCTGGGCTCCGGATCATCGGATCCGCTCGGTTCGGGGGCTCCGGGGGTGCTTTCCAACCGGGCCACGAGATCCCGCCAGACGGCGTCGTCGGTGGACTCGTTCGGCTCTCGGGGGGTCATACGCTGGTACCTGCGCTCACGTGCCTGATGAAGTCCGCGGACCGGTCAAAGATGAAGGGTGCATCATGGTCCATCGTGGCCACATGGTAGCTGTTCGTCAACCGGATAATCTCGAGCTCAGCGCTGCCCAGGCGCTGCTCGAGAAGCGCGATGCTCGACTCGGGGACCACCGGGTCGGTGTCGGAGCGGAAGATGAGGGTGGGGGCCGTGACCCGGGGCAGCAGGGCCACCGTGTCGCGGAAGAGCCCGCCGAGCTGGTGCACCGCGGCCACGGGGGTCCGCGGGTAGGCACCCTCGTCCTGGCCCTCGAGCCGGATGTTGTTGCCGATGGCGGGCACCGACCTCATCACGTACTTGAGGACGCCCGCGTACCGTGCCCGGGGGTCGGCGAACGTGAGCCCGGGGTTGACGGCGACGACCCCGGCGACGTCGTGGTGGGCCGCCAGGCGCAGTGCCAGCGCACCTCCCATGGACAGCCCCGCGGCGATGATCCGGTCGGTGCCGCCGGCGAGGTCCTCATAGGCGCGCTCGTACTCGCCGTACCAGGCCCGCCAGGGGGTGCGGGCAAGCTCTTCCCAGGAAGTGCCGTGCCCGGGAAGCAGCGGCAGCCGGACGGAGAAGCCCTGGGCTGCGAGGTGGTCGGCCCAGGCCCGCATGCTGACCGGCGAGCCGGTGAACCCGTGGCTGAGCAGCACGCCCGTCCTGCCCGCCTCACCGGTGCCGTCCTGGGTGAAGGCAACGGCTCCGGGAATCGATGTCATGCGTCAATGGTCGCACCCGTCCACCGCGTCGTACCAGCCGGCGGGATCCTTAGAGTAATGTCACAAAAGGAAAAGCGTGCCGTCCGGTGGGAGCCGGGCGGTCCCTGCAGGGAAGGCTGGCAGCGTGTTTTATTGGGTCATGAAGAGGATCATCGTCGGTCCGATTCTGAGAGTGCTTTTTCGGCCCTGGGTCAAGGGCCTTGACAACATTCCCGCCGAGGGGCCCGCCGTCCTGGTCAGCAACCACCTTTCCTTTTCGGACTCCATCTTCCTTCCCGTCGCGGTGCCCCGCCCCGTTGTCTTCCTGGCGAAGTCGGAGTACTTCAACGGCAGGGGCATCAAGGGCCGGCTGACCGCCATGTTCTTTCGGCTCTCGAACCAGCTGCCGATGGACCGCTCCGGCGGCGCGGCATCCTCCTCCTCGCTGACGGCCGGGATGGACATCCTCAATGACGGAGGGCTCCTGGGCATCTACCCCGAGGGGACCCGCAGCCCCGACGGACGCCTGTACCGCGGCAAGACCGGCGTGGCCAAGCTGGTCCTGGCCACCGGGGTCCCCGTCATCCCCGTCGCCATGATCGGCACCGACAAGGTCCAGCCCATCGGGCGGCGGATCCCGAACATCCGCAGGGTCGGGATCATCGTCGGGGAACCCCTGGACTTCAGCCGGTACTCCGGCCTTGCCGACGACCGTTTCATACAGCGCTCCGTCACCGACGAGATCATGTACGAACTGATGCGCCTTTCCGGCCAGGAATACGTCGACGCCTACGCCAGCAGCGTCAAGGAGCGGCTGGCCGCCGAGAAGGCAGCGGGCAGGAAGCACCACCGGCCCGGCGCCGACACCCGCCGTGCGGCGGTGAGGATCCCGCCGCCGGAGGCGCCGCGCGCACCGGCTCCCGGTGCCGTGACCGAGGTGGGCAGGGCGGATCCGCCCGCAGGACGGAAGAAGGACACAGCCTGACCGGACCGGTCCGACGCCGGTCCTGATGGGGCGGCCGTGGCGTATGTGACAAAGCGGGACGGCTGCGTGACGGGCGGCGACGGACGTCAACCGAGGAACCAGTAGGCTTGAGAAGTGACCGATACTGCAGCCTCAGCGTTATTGCCTCCATTTCCGCTTCCCGCCGCCGGTTCAGCAGGGCTGGACACCTGGCGGGGCCTTCCCATCTCGCAGCAGCCCCAGTGGCAGGATCCGGCCGTGCACGCCTCCTCGATCCGGGAGCTCTCCTCGCTGCCCCCGCTGGTGTTCGCTGGTGAGGTGGACGTCCTGCGGGAACGACTCGCGGCGGCGGCCCAGGGCAAGGCGTTCCTGCTCCAGGGCGGCGACTGCGCGGAAACCTTCGAGGGCGCGACGGCCGACCGGATCAGCGCCCGCGTTAAGACGATCCTCCAGATGGCGGTCGTCCTCACCTACGGCGCGTCGCTGCCGGTGATCAAGATGGGGCGGATGGCCGGCCAGTTCGCCAAGCCCCGCTCCTCCAACGACGAGACGCGCGACGGCGTCACCCTTCCCGCCTACCGCGGTGACATGGTCAACGGCTACGAATTCACCCCGGAGAGCCGCGGCCACGACGCCTCACGGATGGTGAAGGCGTACCACACCTCGGCGTCCACCCTGAACCTGATCCGTGCGTTCACGCAGGGCGGGTTCGCCGACCTGCGGCTCGTGCACCACTGGAACAAGGGGTTCACCGCCAACCCGGCGCACTCCCGCTACGAGTCGCTCGCCCGCGAGATCGACCGTGCGGTGCGGTTCATGGATGCCTGCGGAGCCGACTTCGAAGCACTCAAGCGGGTCGAGTTCTTCGCCAGCCACGAGGCGCTGCTCCTTGACTACGAGCGGGCGCTGACCAGGATCGATTCGCGCACCAACCTGCCCTACGACACGTCGGCGCATTTCCTCTGGATCGGGGAGCGCACGCGCGACCTCGACGGCGCCCACGTCGACTTCCTCTCCCGCGTCCGCAACCCCATCGGCGTGAAGCTGGGTCCCGGCACCTCCGGCGACGACGCGCTCGCCCTCATCGACAAGCTCGACCCGAACCGCGAGCCGGGCCGCCTGACGTTCATCACCCGGATGGGGGCCCGGAACATCCGCGAGAAGCTGCCCCGGCTCGTCGAAAAGGTGACGGCCTCAGGAGCGCAGGTGCTGTGGGTGACCGATCCGATGCACGGCAACACGGTGACTTCGCCGAACGGGTACAAGACCCGGAACTTCGACGACGTCATGGACGAGGTCCGCGGGTTCTTCGAGGTGCACAACGACCTTGGGACGTTCCCGGGCGGGCTCCATGTCGAAATGACCGGAGACGACGTCGCCGAGTGCCTCGGCGGGGCGGACCCCGTGGACCAGGAATCCTTCATCGAGCGCTACGAATCGGTCTGCGACCCGCGGCTGAATCACATGCAGTCGCTCGAGATGGCCTTCCTCGTGGCCGGAGCGCTCTCCAAGAGCTGACCGCCGCCGCAACCGGACGCCGCGGCGGACTGTGCCGCGCCGGCGGGGACGCCGGACCCGGGCTGGTTGATCCCTAGCAGCCAACCCTCGGCAACAACCAAGAAGGCCCG